>JAILPC010000124.1 GCA_024690465.1 Ruminococcus sp. | reverse complement strand
TGTAATTTTATGAAAATGAATTTTCATAAAAAATAATTAATATTACCCACTCAGTTTGCTGCAAGCAGCAACGAGCGATGGCTGAAAAAGCGCTGGCATAAATGCGGCGCTTTTTGATGGGGGATTATGTATGTCTGACGTTATAAGAATTTTTGTTGAAAAGCGCGGCGGAATGAACGTCGTCGCTGACGAAACCAAGTGGGATTTGCGCCACAACCTCGGCATCAGGGCGATTGAGGAGCTCCGCTTCGTCAACCGCTACGACATCGAGGGGCTCTCGCGCGAGGACTTTGACCGCGCCAAAACCACTATTCTGTCCGAACCCAATCAGGACGTTATATACGAGGAGGTTCTGCCCGTAGAGGACGGCTGGAGAGTATTCGCTATGGAGTATCTTCCCGGGCAGTACGACCAGAGAGCCGACTCAGCCGAGCAGTGCGTTCAGCTTTTAACCCAGGGCGAGAGATGTAAGATTCTCACAGCCCGCGTTGTCGCGGTTAAGGGCGACATCACCGACGAGGAATTTGTTAAAATCCAGAACTATCTCATCAACCCTGTCGAGAGCCGACTCGCCTCACTCGACAAGCCCGAGTCTCTCGACATTCCCGTGGAGCAGCCCGAGAACGTAAAGGTTATCCACGGCTTTATCAAGTGGGACGACCGCGAAATGCAGGAGTTCTACGACTCGATGGGCTTTGCCATGACATTAGCCGACCTCAAGTTTACGCGCGACTACTTCCGCAACACCGAGCGCCGCGACCCGACAGTCACCGAGCTCAGAGTTATCGACACCTACTGGTCAGACCATTGCAGACACACCACCTTCCTCACAAGGCTGAGCAAGGTTGAAATAGAAAAATCAGCCCTCACAAAGACTATCGAGGACGCTCTCGCGCTGTACTATGAAACCCGCGATGAGGTTTACGGCGAGGACACAAAGCGCAACGTAAGCCTTATGGATATGGCGCTCATCGGTATGAAAGCCCTCAAAAAGCGCGGACTTATCCACGACCTCGACGAGAGCGAGGAGATTAACGCCTGCTCTATAGAAGTTCCCGTTACAATCGACGGTGTGACAGAAAAATGGCTCGTTCAGTTCAAGAACGAAACCCACAACCACCCCACCGAGATTGAACCCTTCGGCGGCGCGGCGACCTGTCTCGGCGGCGCTATCCGCGACCCGCTCTCGGGCAGAGCGTACATCTATCAGGCTATGCGCGTTACAGGCTCGGGCGACCCGACAGTTCCCTTTAAGGACACACTCGAGGGCAAGCTCCCCAGCCGTAAAATCACCACAGGCGCGGCTCAGGGCTACTCCTCATACGGCAACCAGATTGGTCTCGCGACAGGTCAGGTTGTGGAGCTCTACGACAAGGGCTATGTGGCTAAAAGAATGGAAATCGGCGCTGTTATCGGCGCTTCTCCCAAGGAGAACGTTATCCGTGAGGTTCCCGCGCCCGAGGACGTAATAGTACTTCTCGGCGGACGCACGGGACGCGACGGCTGCGGCGGCGCAACAGGCTCGTCAAAGGCTCACACTCTGAGCTCTATTGAAACCTGCGGAGCCGAGGTTCAGAAGGGTAACCCGCCCACAGAGCGCAAGATTCAGCGACTGTTCCGCAACCCCGAGGTCGCGAAGATGATTAAGCGCTGCAACGATTTCGGCGCGGGCGGCGTATGCGTAGCTATAGGCGAGCTCGCTGACGGTCTGAGTGTTAACCTGGACAAGGTCACCAAGAAATACGAAGGTCTCGACGGCACGGAGCTTGCTATCTCCGAAAGTCAGGAGAGAATGGCTGTTGTGCTCGACAAGGAGAACGTTGAAAGATTTATCGACCTCTCCGAAACCGAGAACTTAGAGGCTACGGCAGTCGCTGTCGTAACAGAAAAGCCCCGCCTGACTATGAAGTGGCGCGGCGACACAATCGTGGATTTATCACGTGAATTTTTGAATACAAACGGCGTTACACAGGTGTCCTCGGCATATATCACGGCTCCCGACAAGGAAAGCTGTTACAGGACATCCTGCCCCAAAGTTTTGGAAGGACTCAATGTAAAAGAAGCAATCAAAAAGAATATATCCCGCCTGGAGGTCTGCTCACAGATAGGACTGAGCGAACGGTTTGACGCGAGTATCGGCGCGGGCACGGTTATTATGCCGTTCGGCGGCAAGAACCAGCTCACTCCCCAGGAAGCTATGGCGGCTAAGATTCCGCTGCTCAAAGGCGAAACAGACGACGCTACGGCTATGAGCTACGGCTTTATCCCCGGCGTATCACGCTGGAGCCCGTTCCACGGCTCGGCTTATGCCGTTGTTGAGTCGCTGTCAAAAATCCTCGCAATCGGCGCGAATCCGTTAAAGGCAAGGCTCACGTTCCAGGAGTATTTTGAGAAACTTATGGACAAGCCCGAACGCTGGGGCAAGCCCGCGGCGGCTCTGCTCGGCGCTATGACGGCTCAGCTCGGCTTGGGTATTCCGTCAATCGGCGGCAAGGACAGTATGAGCGGTACATTCGAGACAATCGACGTTCCGCCTACTCTCGTATCGTTTGCCGTCGCTATGACTAAGGCGAGCAAGACAATCTCCGCCGAGTTCAAAAAGGCGGGCTCGAAGGTTTACTATGTTCCCGTTCCCGAGGATAAGGAAACCCTTATGCCAAAGTGGGACGAGCTCACCGAGATGTATATGGCGGTATACAAGCTTATGGACGAGGGCAAGGTTCTCTCCGCTTCGGTTGTCAAGGAAGGCGGCGCGGCGGCGAGCGTGTGCAAGGCGTGCCTCGGCAACAGCCTTGGATTCAGATTTGAGAAGGAACTCAGCTTTGACGAGCTTTTCGCTCCGCTCTCAGGCTCTCTTATCATTGAGGTCAAAGACGGCGCGAAGCTCCCTGACGATGTAATAAACTACCTGCTCGGCGAGGTAACCGACAATGACGCGATTGAAATCAACGGCGAAAAAATTGAAAACAGCGAAATCCTTGGCGAGTGGACTGCTCCGCTTGAAAAAGTATTCCCAACGAAAGCGGAATGCCCGAAAATCAGAGAAGCTGTGCCGCTCTGTGAAACTAGGAATAATATCTCGCCTGTAATCAAAACAGCCAAGCCGAAGGTATTTATCCCCGTATTCCCGGGCACAAACTGTGAGGTTGACACGGCACGCGCATTTGAAAAGGCGGGCGCCGACGCGGAGCTTCTTATCGTCAAGAATCTCAAGCCCTCGGATATTGAGGACACAATCAACAAAATGGTTGAGATTATAAACAACAGCCAGATTATAATGTTCCCGGGCGGCTTCTCGGGCGGCGACGAGCCCGACGGCTCGGGCAAGTTTATCGCCACAACCTTCCGCAATCCCAGGGTTAAAGAGGCTGTGGACAACCTGCTCCAAAACCGCGACGGTCTTATGCTCGGCATCTGCAACGGATTCCAGGCGCTTATCAAGCTCGGGCTCGTTCCCTACGGCGAAATTCGTGAGATTAAACCCACAGACCCGACGCTCACATTCAACACAGTCGGCAGACATATCTCGCATATGGCATACACCCGCGTGACTTCGGTCAAGTCACCGTGGCTCTCGGGAGTGAACGCGGGCGATGTTTTCGCTGTTCCCGTATCACACGGTGAAGGCAGATTTATGGCTGACGATGAGACGGTTAAGCGCCTCATCGAGAACGGTCAGATTGCCACCCAGTACGTTGACCTCAGCGGCAATCCCAGCGACGATATCACCTATAATGTGAACGGCTCGGTATGCGCGATTGAGGGTATCACAAGCCCTGACGGACGAATACTGGGCAAGATGGGACACTCCGAGCGTAAGGGCAAAGACCTCTACGCAAATGTGCCTTTCGAGAAAGACCAGAAGATTTTCGAAAGCGGCGTAAGTTATTTTAAGTAGTTCTCAGTATTCAGTAGTTAGTAGTCAGTTAAATGAGAACTGAGAGATGAGAAATAAGAATTGAGGTCGGGGAGAGACCTTCCATCTCCCGCAACGTTCGTGTCCCGATTGGATTAATTAAGAATTAAGAATTTTTGTAAACTAAATGAAGTCCAGAGGTTAAATTCAACCTTTGGACTTCTCTTTATAGTATGAGATGTTTTATCAATAGTTCGGGAACAGAAGGTTTGTACTAAGCTGACCTTTGTTCACGACATTAACTCTCATTACTCATCTCTCAGTTCTCATTTAACTAACTACTAACTACTGACTACTGATTACTAAACAAACGACAGAAGCGCTGAGTCTTGCGGTTGACTCAGCGCTTCCCAGTTCTAAAAGAAAATGAGGGGTACAAATGTAAGTCTCTATGTCGACTTACAGAGGAGGGTAGAATATACTCAATCAGTTGCGGTTCTGTTGAGTACGGTTATATTAAAACATACAAATATGAAAACTGTGTGAAATTATCTTGAAATTACATTGAAATTTAATGAAGAAAAAGTACACTCTGCTTTTTTTGTGCATTATGTCAATATTTTTCACTTTAATTTTTCAAACATTTGTTTACTTTTTCTCGAACATTTGTTATGATTAATATATCTATCAGGGAGGTACCGATATGAAACCTTTAACAAAAAAACAACAGGCTGTATATGACTATTTAGTAGAGTGTTCGGACAACGGCAAAATCCCGTCTGTGAGAGAGATATGCCGTGATGTAGGGCTTAAATCAACCTCAACCGCTCACCTTTACCTCAAGGCGCTTGAGCAGCACGGGCTTATTGAGCGCGAGGAAGGTCTCAACCGCTGTATCAAG
Organism: Ruminococcus sp.; assembly: GCA_024690465.1. Lineage (GTDB taxonomy): Bacteria > Bacillota > Clostridia > Oscillospirales > Acutalibacteraceae > Ruminococcoides. The sequence goes on along the minus strand of JAILPC010000124.1, from coordinate 14,523 downwards.
GTTGTCGGCGAAACAAGCGCCAAGAGCGTTCCTATCCTCGGCGACGTTGCCGCGGGCAATCCCATTGTCGCTATCGAGGACGTGCTCGGCTATGTTACCGTTGACAAGAACCTCAGCCGCGGCAGGGAGCTTTTTGCTCTGCGGGTTGAGGGCGAGAGTATGCTCAACGCGGGAATTCTCCCGGGCGACATCCTTATTGTCAACCGCACTCCCGTAGCCCGCAATGGCGAAATCGTTGTTGCCCTCGTAGAGGACAGCGCTACGGTTAAGCGTTTTTACAAGGAGGACGGACACTTCCGTCTCCAGCCCGAGAACGACAGCTATGAGCCGATTATCGTTGACGAGGTTATCCTTCTCGGCAAGGTAATTTCGCTCGTAAGAAACTATTAATCTGACAGTTTTTTGAAAATTTACTGAAAAATTCAAGAACTCCGTTGTAATCTTCTTTTTTCAATGCTAAAATAGAGAAAACCGAGGAGGTATAGTGTGAAAAATCACACTATACCAATTTGTGTTGTCCGCTCAGTTTGCCGCAAGCGTCAACGAGCGATGACTGAAATTTCCATACACTCCTTATCAGCCCACGATAAGGTTATGTGCAGGTTTTTATGTCTATTTGTGGGCGGAAAGGCTATGGAAATTTATATGAAAAAGTTTTGCGCACAATGCGGAGCTGAACTTACCGAAAACGGCATCTGCCCTAATTGTTCACAAGAGCAGGAAGAGCCGAAGGCAAATGAAACAGCTCCCGAAACAATAGAAACAACAGAAGAAACCAAACCCGAAACACCTGTTGAGCCCGAATCAGCCGAAGAACAGCCGCAGGAGGAGCCCGCTAATCCCGAAGCTGAGGAGAGCGCTCCCGAAACCGAAGCTCAGACAGAGGAACCCGCAACAGAGGCTCCCGAAGCCGAAGCTCAGACAGAGGAACCCGCGGCAGCTCCCGAGACTTTTGAGTACACTCAACAGCCCGAAGCGCCTCGTAACACCGTAGAGGTTCCCGCGGCGGACGTTGAAGATGTTCGGCCGTCGAAGTTCTACTACGCGTTCAGGCAGGTAGGCAACGTGCTCAAGCACTTCTTCTCAAAGCATACGATTGACGCGATATCCGCTCAATACAGCGAGATTCTGCCGATTTGGGTAATTCTGCTCCCTGTCAGCGCGATTATTTCGGCTCTGAGTATGACGCTCAGCTTTGACGGCACTCACGGTCTTTCAATCGGCGCGGGCAGTCTGTTCAGCGGAATGAAGCTGAGCGGCCTCGAGGTATTTTTGATTTCGTTCGCTATGTCCGTTGCCGTTGAGTTCGTTTACAGCATAGCCGTGATGGTTTTCTTCAGACTATTCAAGATTAAAACAAAGTTCAAGGCTGCCGCAAACCTCACGATGAGCGCGTATATCGCGGTTACGATTGTGGATTTGTTCAATATAATCACCATAGGCGCGTTCAAGAGCGAAAGCACCGTTCTCTCGAGCTTCGGTATGATAGCGTTCATACTGCTCCTGTACATCGGTATTATCAATATACTAAGGGACAAAAAGCCGTTCTGGAGCTTCTTCCTCACAATGGTTTGCGCGTCGCTCGCGGCGCTCGTTGCGGCGCTTGTCGTGACCTGTCCGATTATTGTAATGCGCGGACTTCAGGAGCTCGCGAACACAACAGTAGCTTTTTAATCAAACAAGAAAGCGCGCGCAGCGTGCTGCTGAGCGGGCAATAAAAAATATTCCTCACGCTGTTACTTATTCAGCGTGAGGTTTTGCTTATATGTACGGCGGACAGCTCAGACTGTCCGTTTTTTGTTTTCAATTGTATTTCGACGTCCGACAAAACAGCAAAGGCGGAAGCTGATTTGCTCAGCTTCCGCCTTGATTATAATATTCTGTTCTGCCTTTAGCGGTTTGTTCAGGAAGCTTTGATCTCAGCCATAACCGCGATACAGTTATAATCAGAGTAGACAAAAGTTCCGTCCTGACGCTGAATATAGAACTTCGCGCCTACAACGCCGTCCGCGGGAACATCCGTTACAGCGGCTGTGAGGTACTTATATTTGCCTACATTAAGGTCTGATGAGCTGTAATCATCCTGAGCGAGCTCGTTGTAAGTGCCGTTGAGCGACATCTTGGTACAATCTGAATTATTGCCGAGCGCGCTTTCGGTCGCTGTCGGGTCTGAGCCCTTAGTTACGATATAACCGTAATCCTTAGCTCCTCTGAGCAGGTCGGTACGAACCGCTGTTACGAACCTCAGCGCTTCCTTCTGGTTAACGCTTCCGTTCCTCAACTGAACGCCCACTAAGTCCATACGCTCAAGAACCGAGTTCTTACCTTCGGGAAGAATAAACTTGTGGTTGTCGTTTTCAAGAGTCATATCCTCTGTGGTCGGGTCAAGTACGGTGTAGGTATGTCTGCCGCCTGAGAGGTTTTTACCGATCAGCTTGTTATCATCTATACAAGCGCTGACATCCTCGGAGAAGCTGCCGTTCGAAATGTGGAACGCGGCAGAGGATTCCGAGTTGAAGAGGCTGCCTGATGAAGTAATTAATGTGCCTTTTCCTTCGCCCGCGGTATTGATGTTGATTTCGGAACAGTTATCGAACGCCTTGCTGTTGACGGTTATTTCACTGTCGCCGATTGTTAAATCATTTAATTCCGTACAATCCTTGAACGCGTTAAGACCGATGCTTGATACGCTGTCGGGAAGTATTACGGTCTTAAGCTCTGAGCAGTTCCTGAACGCGCCCTGGTTTATAGTTTTAACACCTTCGGGTATCTCCATATGGGTAATGCCCGAGTTGTTGAACGCGTTGCTGCCGATGCTGCCGACGCTTGCGGGGATAGCCGCGTCTGAGAGTTTTGAGCAGTCCTTGAACGCGTTGTCGCCTATGCTCTCAATTGTATCGCTGATATTAACATTTTTAAGCTCGGTATAGCCGTTGAAAGCGTCGTTCTTGATTGAAGAACCTGTTATTGTCAGATTCTGAACACCCAGTTTTTTCAAAACAACCAAACTGCGCTCATCCAGCTGATAATCGCCGTCAATCGTTAAGCTCTTAAGCTTTGTGCAGCCTTCAAACGCTGTTTCCGCTATGCTCTCAACGCTTGCGGGAATGGTGATATCCTTAAGTCTCTTACAATCATAGAACGCGCCGTCGCCGATTGTCTTTACGCCGTCGCCGATTGTTACCTTTTCAAGATTTGAACAATCACAGAACGCGAACGAAGAAATGTCAGATACGCTGCCCGGAATTGTTACACTCTTGAGACTTGTGCAGCTGTCAAAAGCTTCGGACGCAATATTTGTAACAGCATCGCCTCTGTAGTTAGTATCAACAATATCCAATTCCGTTGCGGAACCGAAATAATTAATAATGGAAACCGTACCGTCAACAGGTTCGCTGATAGTATACTTCGAATATTTCGTAATATCAACGAATTTGTATTTTTCTTTGTCAAGCTTCTTAGTACCAACCGTCAGGAGATTACTTTCTTCCCTGTTTGCAAATGATTCCGCGGTGCTTCCGCTGTATCCGTAGATTGTCAGGCCTTCGCCGCAATCAAGGAACGCGGTTGATTTTATAGATGTTACGCTTGCGGGAATTGTTGCTTCGTTAAGGCTTGAACATGACAGGAAGGCGCATTCACCTATGCTTGTAACACTATCGGGAATTGTCACGATCGCAAGACTTGAGCAGTCAGCAAACGCGTAGCTTGATATACTTGTAACAGAATCGGGGATTGTTACGCTTGTGATGCTTGAGCATCCCTGGAACGCGTATTTGTCTATAGTAGTAACACTATCGGGGATTGTCACGCTTGTGAGACCTGAACATCCATAGAATGCCTTTTGGGCTATACTTACAACGCTGTTAGGAATCGTTACGCTTGTAAGGCTTGTGCAGCGCTTAAACGCCTCTGTGCCTATGCTTTCAACACCGTCGGGGATTATTACCTCGGTAATATCCGTGTTACCTGTAAACGCGTATTCATCTATGCTTGTAACAAAGTTTCCTTTACCGTCCCAATCGGGAATTTTTACTTTTGCCGATGAACCGTTATAATCAGTTACCGAAACCTTGCCGCCAACAGGCTCACTGAAAGTAAATCCATTCAGATCATAGAATTTATAATTCTTAACTATTGCGTAATACTTCAGATTGCGGCCATAGAACGCGAGATTCGCGTTGCAGCCGTCAAACGCGTCATCAGAAACAGTTTTAACCGCGGCGGGGATTGATGCTTTTCTGAGCTTTGTGCAATCCTTAAACGCGCCTGAGCCTATGCTTGTAACACTGTCGGGGATTATTACGCTCTTAATTTTTGTATTGCTCTTAAACGCTTTCGCGCTTATGCCCGTAACCACGCCCTGTGAACAGAAGTCGGGAATAACTAAATCTGTGTCTGAACCTGTGTAACCCGTGATTGAGCATGTACCGTTAACAGATTCGCTGAAGGTATAACCGTCAAGAGCGACAAATTTTACGTTATAGTCGTTCGTGTCAGTATCGTCAGTGTATCTGATGTCGCCTTCAAGAGCGACTATCTTCTCATTATAGTTGTTCGTGTAAGCTTCCGCAACGCTTCCGCTGCAGCCGTAAACTGTTGTTGCGGAGCTAAAGGAACCTTTGAACGCCTCACTGTAAATATTCGTAACCGACTCGGGTATATAAATCTTGTTAAGTTTATTGCAGGACGCAAACGCAGAACTGTCTATGTCAGTAACACCGTCAGAGATTATTACACTCTTAAGATTCTCGCAGCCATAGAACGCGCACGAGCTTACTTTTGTAACAGAGCCCGGAATTGTTACACTTTGAAGGTTTGAACATCCAAGAAACGCATTTGAGCCTATGCTTGTAACACTGCTCGGAATCTTAACACTTGTGAGACTGGAACAGCCGTCAAACGCATGAAGGTATATGCTTGTAACACTATTCGGGATTGTAACCTTTTTAAGACTTGAGCAGCCGGAAAAAGCACCTGGACCTATACTTGTTACACTATCGGGAATTGTTACATCTGTGAGTTTTGTGCAATTTTCGAACATGTTTGCGCTTATGCTTGTAACACTGTTCGGTATTGTTACGCTTGTGAGACTTGTGCAATAAGTGAACGCATTTTGACCAATGTGTGTAACACTATTAGGAATTTTAGCTCTTATAAGACCTGTGCAGCCCATAAACGCTCCATCACCGATACTTGTAACACTGTCCGGAATTCTTACATTTGTGAGATTTGAAATATTATTACAATTTTCGAACATGCCGTTACTTATGCTTGTAACACCATTCGGAATATTTACATTTGTGAGTTTTCTACAATTTGCGAATACACTATCACCTATGCTTGTAACACTGCTCGGTATCACTATGCTCGTAAGACTTGAGCAATCCATGAACGCGCCCCGACCTATACTTGAAACGTTGCTTGGAATTGTGATGCCTGCAAGACTTGAGCAACCTTTAAACGTGTTGACGCCTATGCTTGTAACACTATCGGGAATTATTACGTTCCTTAAGCTCGAATTATTCCCGAAAGCGTTGAAGCCTATCTCTACAATAAGATTACCGTCTGCATCATAAGCAGGGATACTAAGCGTCGCCGCATTGCCATTATAAGACTGGATACCAAGCATACCGTTATTAACTCTTACGGAATGTCCGTCGCTCATAGATGAGAAGACATTGTTGGTTGAATAGAAAGTAAATGTATTCAAATCTACGCGTTTAATTTTATTATCTGTCGCGTAACGATAAGCGTAAGACGCATTGTAGAAGATTGTAAAGTTTGAATCGCAATCCGCAAACGCGCCAGCGCCTATGCTTGTAACACTGTCAGGAATTGTAATGCCGGAGAGACCTGTGCAGCCTTTAAACGCGCCGCTGTCTATGCTTGTGATTGTGTTGGGAATACCCAGCATTTTTATTCTTGATTTGTCTTTGAAGGCGTCAGCGGCTATACCTGTAACAACACCCTGAGGTGATAATGCCGGAATAGCTAAACATTTGTCCGAACCCGTATAATCCGTGACAGAACATGTACCGTTATCCGACTGACTAAAGGTGAAATTATCAAGAGCATAGAAAATTATTCCCTGGCTGATGTTCTCAAAAGCAGCTGCCGCGCTTGAGCTGTAACCATAGACTTTCAGTCCTGTCGGTCTTACATCGAAAACGTTAGTGCCTATTGTTTTGACACTCGCGGGGATATAAACACTTGTAATGTTATGACAATCAGAGAACGCCCCACCCTGTATTCTTTTAACAGGATAATTTCTGATAACGGGAGGAATAATTAATTCACTCGCGTCCTTATCTGTACGGCCTGTAATTACAGCCTCTCCATTAGTAGTTTTGTATGTTATATCCGTTGAGTACGCGACGTTTATATCCATAGCGACGAAGTTTATATTATTCGAGTTCGCGTAAGTCTCTGAATTTGAGCCGCGGTATCCGTATATTGTAAATCCATCTTTGCATTCACTGAACGCGTCCGCGCCTATGCTTATTTTATCGTTGGAAATAACAACTTTCTCAAGACTTGAACAGTAATAGAACGCATATTCACCTATGCTTTCAACGCTTTTTGAGAAATCTACGCTGCGTAAACCGGAGCAGGATATGAAAGCGCTTTCACCTATGCTTTTGACGGTGCCCGGGAGAGATATGCTCTGAAGAGCATCGCAGTCGTTGAACGCGGATTCACCTATGCTTGTGAGTTTCTCGGGGAAATCTACGCTTTTGAGAGAGGAACAAGTCTTAAACACGCCTGGACCTATGCTTGTGAGGTTGTCAGGAAGCGATATTTTCTTAAGGGCTCCGCAAGCATAGAACGCGTAATTATCTATGCTTGTGAGGCTGTCAGGAAGCGAAATATTCTCAAGAGCCACGCAAGCGCGGAACGCGCTGGAACCTATGCTTGTAAGTCTGTCATTTAAGTTTACGGTCTTAAGAGATTGGCAATAATAAAACGCGCTGCTATCTATGCTATCGACACAATTCGGTATAGTTATACTTGTGAGGCTTGTGCAGCCGCTGAACGCGGATACGCCTATGTTTGTGAGATCCTCGGGGAGCGTTACGCTTGTAAGACCTGTGCAGCCTTCAAATGCTGATTTGCCTATACCCGCAACAGTGGGGCTGAATCTTACACTCTTAATAGAAGTCATTTCCTTGAAGGCGTTTGCCTTTACTGTAGTGCCCGTTACGCCCTTCTCAAAGACAACCAAATCTTTAATTGTAGACGGTAAAGCGGACAGAGCCGAAACGCTTAAGCCATGATTAGCGGCTAATTCTAACGTTGTGAATTTAACGCAGCCGCTGAAGGCGTTTCTGTCCACGCTTGTAACTGTGTCGGGGATTATTACCTCGGTAATATCCGTGTTATTCTTAAACGCGTTAGCGCTTATTGTAGTAACATCATAAGTGCCGAGAGCTGAGGGGATAGCTACTCTGCCGCTGAAGTCATCGGGCTGGATAAAGCCTGTGATTACAGCTTCGTCGTTAACTATTCTGTACTGGAAGGTCTCGGAAGGATCGATGAAGTTAATCTCATTGTCAAAGGCGTATTCCTGAGCGTATGAGCCGCACTTGCCGTAAATTGTCAGCGAGGAATGGCAGGCTGCCAGCGCGAAGGCGCCTATATACTCTACACTCTCGGGAATATTAATCTTTTTGAGATTCATACAGCTTTCAAAAGCATATCTGTCTATGCTTGTAAAGCCGTCGGGAATTGTTACTTCGGTAAGATTGTCATTACCGTTGAACGCGTTAACACCTATGCCGATTACAGGCCATGTGTGCTCGCCGTTTGTGCAGGTCGACGGAATTGTAAGCTTCGCGTCGCTGCCCGCGTAGCTCTTGACTACCGCGTATGAGGACTTGGGATGTTCGTGTGTTTCATCGTAGGTCATTGAGCTCTTGGCGTTAATTATGGAGTAAGTGAAGTCGCCGTCGGTAACGTCGTTGTTGTAGACAGGCTCAAACAGGTAGTCGTCATCAGTGAAGTTGAATACCTTTGTTTTCTCTGACTCATAGTTGAATGAAGTGCCGAAGTAATCCGAATAATACTTTTTGGATACGGGATTCTCCTTGTCAGCTGAGCCCGATTCTTTATCGTATGGATATATATTCCAATGGTCAAATGTATATATGCCTGCGTCAGCTTCCTCGCAGGGTTTGACGCCGCTTATTTTTATGAAGCTCGGATTGTCTTCATTATAAGGAAGTGAAACTACAGCGTAGTTATATACACTGTTATTGCTGTTATAGCTCTTGGGGAAAGCAATCAAAGAACTGTCTTTAATCTGTGACGCTTCATATACAGGCTCAAGCTGCAGGCTCGCGTTGGTCAGATTTGTGATAGTCGTTGTCTTTGCCGCGGGCTTGAAGTCCTCGCCTAACAAGTCGTCGTATTGATCGCTCGAAATCGGATTAGCTCTGTCAACAACGCCCGTCAAAGCGTTGTAGGGATAAACATTCCAGCGTACAAACTTCCATGTGTAATCCTGAGCAACAGCCTCGCTCGGCTTAACAGCGCTTATTTCGATGGATACAGGATCTTCTGTATCATAGGCTACCTGCTTGGACTCGAAATTATACTGACTTGTGTCTGCCTGAGTAGATGTGAGGTTGCGGATTTTTCCGCCGTTTGCCGATGAATCAGCGGAACTGTTGCCTTCGGGAACTCTCACAACACAGGCTGCAAGCTTTGTGTAGTTCGCTTCAAAGAAGAAGCTTTCATCGTTGCAGTTTTTAACAAACGTTGTCTCCGAATTGGCGCTAAAGCCGCTGCCGAAGAAGCTCGCGTAGTTACTCGGACTTACGGGGTTGTTTTTATCAACGGAGTTTGTCGCGGGATTATAGGGATAAACAACCCAATGATCAAACGCCCATCTGTTGGAGTAACTTTCCTCACCGGGCACAGAGCCCGTGATTTTTAGAGTAGCGTTCGGGGAAACTACCGACTCAATAATTCCGTTCTTTTGTTTAGTCGCGTTATATTTGCCCGTGTATGCTAATATTTTATCTCTCGTGACATTAAATCTAAAGGTTGTAATCAGTTCATCGGTCGGTCTGAGTTCTTTTGAATAAACATCAATCGAAGAACCGTTCGACATCAATTCGTCGCGCTGGGCGAAAACAGAAATCTCAACATATTGCGGGAAAGTATTCGACCAAGCGGAATAATCATCGTAGCTCATATCTTTTAACTGAATTGAGCCGTTGAATATGTGCCAGTTGTACTCGGATGTTCTGAGCTTAAGGTTGGTACCCTTAGGCTCATGATAACGGTAGAAATACATATCACAATCGTAATCGCCGTCTGAGAAAGGATTAATAAATCTGATTTCATCGGAAGCGCTTACATTGATAATGCTTGTCGGGTCAGCATACTGTGTAACCGTGCCTGTTGAAGCGGATTTAACCTCGATCAAGGGAGCCTCGGGAGCGTTTTTGCCTGTATACTTAACAGATGCCTGTACCGCGTCATTATCGGTATAATAGCTGTCGTAGCTTCTAATCCAGGCTGTCGGTACCTCGCCGTCGGTATCGTGGTTCTGGATGAGATTGCTTACGTTATAAAGCATTGTTCCGAGGTCATCCTGATTGTTTTTATGATAGTCCGCGCTTATATAATCTTTAAAGAACCAAAGAGCGGTAGCGAAGGTTCCGTTATATTCAGCGATCTCGTCGTCTGTAAAGCCTTTCGCCTTCAAATATCCTTTGATGCAGTCCCAAACGTCATTATATATATCTTCAAAAGATTTCTTTTCGGGACCTTCTCCGCCGCAAAAGATTGATTTAAAGAAGCCTTTCACAGCTCTCCATGTACCTTTTGCTGTATCCCACGGATGACGGAACCAGTTTATAGGATTGTATTCCAGATTTGAGAAGTACTCTTTACAAGCTCCTATATATCTTGATATGACAGGATTGGTAACAACAGCGGAAATAACGCCGTCATTCAGATAGGTTAAATAAACATCAAAGATGAACATTACGCCGAGATCTTCCATAAAGTCGAACGCTGAAAGAGCAGAGGTAAAATCATCACCTTTATCGGACGGAGCCATAAAGAGATCCATCAAAGTCCTGAGTGATTCCTGGAAGGATGTGACGTTTTTGCCGTTTGTTTTTAAGTATTCCGCCATATTCGTACTTGAAAGAATATATCTTTGATTATATTTTGCTCTCGCCTCTTCGCCCTCACAGCCAAAGGTCCATTTCGTAAAATGCTCAAAGAATGTCGGAATCCACTCTTCCACTGTCATATCCAGCTTAGCGTCACTGGTGCGCAGGAAGGAATTTATTCCCTCCACGCCGTCTGTAGCCGCAGACAAACCGCCTTTAGCATAAGCAATAGTAGCTGTGCTGAAGGAGTCATTATACACTGTATCGGGATTCAGCCGCTCGAGCTGTACAAGCATCTTTGCTCTTTGTGCCTTATAGGAGTCGGTTCCCAGAATTTCGGTATAGTTATCGTGGGGAACACCCTCAGTATATTCGTTCGCTACATCGGTACCCGGTAAGAAGTGGTCCATACCGTAGCGGATAAAGCCCATGTTGCCCATAGCGACCCACGGAACGATATCACGGTAATTTACAACATTATGGATGCAGTTGTAATTGCAGCCTTTTTTCTTTTCGGACGCAACGCCGCCCTTGGGAGCCTCTATGGGATAGGCAAAGGTGCGTTTGCCGCTGTTGTCATAATTATCAACTATTCTCTTGGCGGTAAGGTTAGATGTGGCGCCCGCGCGCGAAAAGCCCGCTATCCAGAATTTCGTTTTGGAGTTCGCGCCGTCGATTCCCTTCTTGCTGAGATAATCAGTAAGACCTGAGAACACCTGATTTGCCGCGTTGGCGAAGCCCGCGTGTTCGCCCGAAACTCCAAGTGTTACGTTTGACGCCCACTCAGCCTCATAGCCGCCGCCGCGAACCGCGATAATTACGAGCTTTTCGTTGTTAGGCAGAGCCTTACTCGCTATACAATAACCGATAGAATCCTTCTGTGGTTTTTTGCTGAAGGTTTCGCTCAAGACAACATCACTGCTTTTGCAGCCCATATCTATCATCATCTGACGGATGTTCTTGCCCTTGAATACATAATTGCCATCATCGCCCCTGCTTCCGACGCTGGAGTTCATAGCGGCGTTAGCCATACATACGGACAATGTAGCGAGGTGATCGTTATATTTCTGAGCGCTGTCTTTGAAATAGCCGTCGGAATAATAGAACAAAGCGTCACCGTCGCCGCCGCCTCTGGGGTAGGTATATATACCCTTCATAACAGGCTCGCCGTTATATGTTTTCTTTCCGTCGGCTGTGCCCTTTCTGGACGTTTGCTCAACTACGTTGTGGTCGGGCTCCTCTCCATCTGCGAAGTAAAGGGCTAAACGATCGGGGTCAGCGTTTGAAATATTATAGTTAGGCTCACCGTCGTTATTAATTTCCACAAGTTCACAGTGATATTTAGCATTAGCACAATGGAAAAACTTTGCGTAATCATGGCCGCTGCCCGGGAACGTAAGCAATCTGCTGGGAGTGATATCGGGACTGTTACGACGCAGATAAACATAAACCTTAGAGGAGGAATTTCTGTCAAGGTTTGCTATTATGTAGCCCCGCCTCCAACCTTCAAATTGGCGTTTTCCTAAGGAAAGGCTAGAAATGTCACATTTGCCTGCGAGTCCAATATTCGTATAGTCTGCATTGTAAATACCACCGCTATTGTATGGACTACTATTCTTGGTAACTACAATATCAGTAAGGGTAGTATAAAACGAGCCGTTATAAACACCGCCGCCATCCTTTTCGGAACAGTTTTGCCTAAAAACGCAATCTCTGATTATGGACTCATAATTGTATTTTGATATATACATACCGCCGCCGCAATCATTTGAGACGTTACCCCAAAGCTCTACTCCGTCAAGATAGAATTCAACTTCACTGTTAGCATATACGCCGCCGCCGTATATGACAGCAGAGTTACTTCTGATTGAGCTCGGACATTCGCCGATTTTGCCTTTGCTGTCACCTTTAACAGAAACACTGTAATCTATATCAACGGGTTGACCGGATTCCTCCGCCTCTTTGGCAGCAGCTTCTTTTAGCGCGTCATATGAATAATCTGCGTTAACTTCTTGCATAGTGGGGATTGCAGCTACACCGCCGCCTTTTTGGGCATAGTTGTACATAACGTCACTGTTGTCCAAATTCAGCTTGCCTTTTGCCGAGGAAAGACAAACGCCGCCGCCGAAGCCGTACTCGACACCTTCTTCCTCCGCGTATTCATCGCCCTCGGCGCGGTTACCCGCTATAGCTGTATAATGAAGAGTGACAGCCGCGTTTTTGCCGACATTTATTCCGCCGCCGTTTCCGCTTGTGAAGCCGCCTGTAATTACGCCGCGGTTCTCAATCGTAAATTTACCAGTATTGGGACATGTAACGCCCGGACAGGGCTCCCACGCGGATACAGTTAACTTGTTATGAGGATTCGGAGTAGCTACAGTACCGCCGTAAACATCCAGCTTTGCGCCTTGTCTTACAGACAGAACCGAACCATTTGAAGCTGACTTATTGGCGTTTATGAGTCCTCTGTCGAGCTTGTGCCCGTTGAGCTCAAGCGTGATGCTTTTTTGGTAAGGAACGATAAGCATCTTCGAAACCTTTGTATCGGTACGAATACCTACAACACCGCCGTTTTCCTGTACCTTTTCCCACGCTTTCTCAAATGTGGAGACATATGTACGCACAACATAGCTGCCTGTCTTATAATAGTAGTTGGAAGTCGGCGCGTAGTCATTTTCATTAACGGTAATGAAGGTTATTCCGTGTCTTTCAGCGTAATCCTGAGCCTGAGACAGAGCATATCCGTATATTTTGAAATTTGCGCTGTGATTTTCAAATAATCCGCGACCCTGATACATAGCTACGTCTCTGTTGAGTATATATACAGCTGTAAGCTTGCTGCAGTTAAAGAACGCGTCCTTGCCTATTCTTGAAACATTCGCGTGCAAGACTATATCACCGCTGAGACTCTGACAGTTGTCAAACGCGCTTTCCTCGAGATATTTAAGGCTATAAGGAAAATCTACATGCTTGATATTCCTGCAGTAAGCAAACGCGGCATATTCAATTTTGGTAATATTTGAAGAAAGCTTTACACTTGCGAGAGAAACGCAGCCCATAAACGCCTTCTTGCCTATAGTCTCGACAGTGTCGGGAATCGAAATGCTGCGAAGCTTTGTACAGGAGCTAAACACCTCATTACCGATGGCGGTAAGATTGTTGTCGGGCAGAGTTACGCTCTCAAGAGCTGTACAATTATAAAACGCGTTATCGCCAATGCTTGTAACAGCATCGGGGAGCGTAATACTTGTGAGACTTGTGCAGAGTGTGAACGCGAACTGTCCGATTGTGCCAAGGCTCTCGGGTAAATTTACTCTTGTGAGGTTCTTACAGCAGCCAAAAGCGTAAACCCCTATGCTGAAAACTCCTCTCGGCACAGTAACACTCGTAATATTGTCGCAGTAAAGGAACGCGCCGTCGGCTATGCCGTCAACAACATAACTCTCATATCTTGAGGGAATTACAACATCTCCGCCGTTGCCTCTGTAGCCTGTTACCTTAACATTTCCGTACTCATCAGGATCGCTGAAACGGAAATCGTTGTAACTGCTTGACTCGGTGTTATCCACAACGTTATTTATACGATTTGAATTCGCCCAATCATAAGCTTTTGACGGGTCTTTTACAAATAATCTTAAATTGCTGCTGCAGCCATAAAACGGCTGACCTTCAATCGTAGTAACACTGGCGGGAACCACAATGCTTTCGATTTTGCTGCAGCCGCCAAACGCGTAATTACCTATAGATTCAACGCCGTTAGGTATGTCTACACTCTTTATGCGCTGATTATACGCAAACGCGTAGGGAGCAATCTTTGTGAAAGCTTTGCCGTCAAGATCAGAGGGAATATAGAGACTTCTCGCAGGCGCTTCGGGTTCTCCGATAAACGCAACAATTTCGAGCTCGTTCTCGCTCAGTTTTTTGAAGAAATAAGAATTCTTCTCTTTATAAGTGTGACCGTTTGTCTTCGCGTAATTCCACGCACGTGACGACGGCTGAACAACAATTTTGAGGCTGTCGCCGCATCCCGCGAAAACATCGCTTCCCATATAAGTAACGCTGCCGGGAATAAACGCGTTCGTCAAATCCGAACATCCGTAAAAAGCTTTAGAAGCAATAGTAGTTACACTCGAAGGAACTAAAACCATTTCTATGTACAAATTCTTAAAAGCGTTGCTTTCGATTCTGGTAACAGGCTTTTCGTCAATTACGGAAGGAATAATAACCCTTCTGCCCCAACCGTTGTACCTTGTAATTTTGACCTGGTCCTCGTAAGTACCGAAAACTTCATATTCAAAGTCGCTGATGTTTTCGTTGAAACTACTTACGTCCCAGTAGTCTTCGCCTGATACAGCCGTTGTTTCGACTTTGTCGGTATTCGCCGCGCTGACTG
>JAILPC010000004.1 GCA_024690465.1 Ruminococcus sp. | reverse complement strand
TCGCTGTAGAGAAGGCGCAGCATGAGGACAATCTGTTCACGGAATTTGATACGCCGCACACGCTCTTTCGCGTGCCGCCGCTGACCTTGCAGCCTCTTGTGGAAAACGCGGTCAAGCACGGCATGAAGCTGGAGGGAGCTCAGCTCCATATCTATGTCAAGACCCGAAAGACAAACAGCGGCAGCGAGATCGTCGTCGAGAACGACGGACCGGGCTTTAACCCCGCCGACGACAACGAGCCGCACATCGCTCTGAACAATATCCGTCAAAGACTCGAAATGATGTGCAAGGGCAAGCTGATTATTTCCGACCGCGAAGGCGGCGGAACAAAGGTCGTTGTTAAAATCCCCGCTAAAACCGCTGAATAAAAATTTGGGGCTGTCGCAAAATTGATATAGCATTACCTTCCCGAACCGTTTGAAATTGGAAAGGTAATGCTATTGTTGCATTTTTTAAGAGTTTAAGCCATTTTTTGTTAAATATCCCACTCATTCAAATTGGACAACAATTTCGAAAAAAGGCAAAAAATGAACACTAAGTCAATTAAAAGCAGACCTTTTCGAACTAAACTTTCCAATTTGAATGCTTTCTTTTTCAAATTGCGTGGGAGTTTAGTAATTAAGGTATTTATGCGGTCTTTTTTCATTATAAAAAGTGATATAATCAGAAACCGCTTGTTTAAATTCGCGCTCTGATTTATATTTTGCACGGTACAATTCTTCCCGCTTCATTGTTGAGAAAAAACTCTCTGATACAGCGTTATCATAAGGAGTATGCGTTTTTGAGAAAGACTGTTTTACTTCCTTAACCACTTCTTACATACTGGAGAGGTCATTCTTTCTTGATTGTGTAACACATCATTGACAAACCTACATATGAAATAAAAAATCGAAACCGCCCGACAGGACGGTTCCGAATAAACTATAATCTTAGTTTTTGGTTCCTTAATCGGCAAACTGTTCGTTTAAGAGATTGTTGATATATTCTCTGTCGAACAATTTGTTTATACTTAAATATATATCGGGAGCGATACCGCCGTCAATATCTCGGATATAGCCGTTCTTCATCGTGGACAAACGGTACTCGCTCGAAAT
The DNA here is from genome assembly GCA_024690465.1 of Ruminococcus sp. Classification (GTDB taxonomy): domain Bacteria; phylum Bacillota; class Clostridia; order Oscillospirales; family Acutalibacteraceae; genus Ruminococcoides. The sequence continues at coordinate 4,147 of JAILPC010000004.1, read as the reverse complement.
CTGCATCGTTGAGCCGATAGCGGTCGAGAGATAGCCGACAGTGCAAGCTCCGCCGCCACTCTGCTGGCCGATGAGGAGAATCCTGTCGTCGAGCTGGTCAAGAGCATTCGGGAGCAGGTTGCCGCAGGAGAAGGAAGCGCCGGAGATATTAACCGCCACGTTTTTGCCCAAACCAAGTATAGACTTGTCGTTCTCGTCATATTTACCGTCAAAGTTAAGGTCAAAATCCAGTACACACTGATGGACAGCCCATGTTACCGGGTTCTGAATATCGATATTGCACTGACCGCAGATTGCCTGAATTGCGTATCCGCCTGCCAAAACAGCACCGCCGCCGTTGGACGCGAGGTCAATGACAACGTTCTTGACGTCCTTATCCTCGTTTTGCAGGCGTTTGAGAGCATAGGCAAAGAGCGCGATTGTATCATCTTTGTCCGGTTTCGGCTCATAGCCCTCGGACATATACGAGACCATCGTTGGATCCATTCTAAAGGCGTCGAATGTAATATACACTGTGTCACCTACACGCTCGTAAGCCGTGAAATCTTCACCAAATGTTCCCAGAGCTTTTTTTCGGGCTTTTTGGATTTTCTGATCATTGTACATACGATTTAAGTAACCGGGGCTTAACTTAGACTGGTATTCAATGGGCTCGCTGAGGAATACCGACTGCATTCCCGAGCTGCTGTGGAAGTCCTCGAACAGCATTGTAGAAACGTCCTGCTGAGCCATTTCAATCGTTGCGAGATCTGTGGAGAGCATTCTTTTCTTGATTCCCATACGGTTGAAATACTCGCTAAAGGAGCCGATATTGTGAGCAGCCTGTAAACCGTAGTGCGCGTCGAGAGCATTACAAAACTCATAGTAGTTGACCTGCGCAAGAGCGGATGAGATTTTATCGGTCTTTACAGAGTCGCGGTAAAGGTCATAAAACTCTTTTTTCTCCGGGTTATTCGCAAGACTATTATCCGTAAAGAATATAGCCTTGCCGTTATAGCTTGCGAACTGACCTGTAAATGACATAAAGAAATCGGAAAAGGTCTGGAGCGGGATAAGGAAATCGTTGCCGTTTTTGAGCATCGGAACCTCGTTATACGCAAAGGTTACGGCAATAGGATTGCCGCCGTGGTATATATCCTTATCGGACACCTTATAAAACGGGCCTTTTTTCATTGCGCCTATGCCGAATGGGTTAAATACCATATAATCGCCGTTTACGACAAGCGTAGATGTATAGTCGCTGAAATACAGAATCTTATTCTTGTAATCGAAGTCGATAAACGTACCCATAGGCAGATTGTAAGTACGGATAAGTCCGTTAGCGACATTTACAACTTTACAATCAGGGTCAAATTGTAACATTTCAAGAAATGTCTTGATAACAAAGCTGTCTGATACAAACGGAACGTCGGGATATTCGGACGAGAAGTAAACGGGATTTTCGGCTTTATTTATCTTTCCGCCTTCATAGTTGTACCAAGTTATGTTCTCCTCGGTGATTTCGCCCTCTTTTTCTTTAATCTCGTCGGGCTGTAGAGGTTTAAGCGTCTTTTTCACGGTAACGGTGAGGATTTTGTTGAGCTTCTTGCCCTTAGCGTTTTTAGCCTTGGTCTTAACGGTAATCTTGGCTACGCCTGTCTTTTTCGCGGTAACCTTGATTTTACTTCCGCTGACTTTTACCGACGCTACGGAAGTATTGTTCGACTTAGCCGTGAACTTCTTGGAAGCGTTGCCTTTAACCTTTACCTTGACGGTATAGGATTTAGTCACCGTTTTTTTATCGGCGGGAATTGTGATAGTTGCTTTAGACTTCACTGTTAATGATTTTACGTACTTCTTCACGGACTTTGCCTGTACACTGACGCCGAGCGTCGAACAGATAAGCGCCGCGAGAAATACGCTTATTACTCTTTTGAACTTAAATTTCATAATGTCCTCCTATAGTTTTTTTCGCAAGTATTTGCGATACCTTTATATTGTAATATAAACTTTTTAAAATTTCAACGATTTTAGTAAAAAAGAAAAATTGTTGAAAAATACTCAACAAAAAGTTTTAAATCTATTTGTACAAACTGTCGAAGCTAAGCCGCTAAACGATAATTGCGAAATAAAAGATTACGTGAAATAATAAAAAACACAATATCAAAGAGGAGGATAGTATGAGCTTATTCGCGAATCTTTTTGTATGCGTATGCGCTTTCGTAGGGTTTGTTTACGGAATAATAGTGTTGATTAAATCTAACCGAGCCGTGTTCACACAGATGATAACATTCGCCGTAGGATGCTTGGGCTTCGGAAAACTGTACCGGATTATACGGATTATTACCGGCGGAGAGCTTGTGGATAAGTTCCGGCTCGGAGTTTTAGGCGTTATAGGAAGCCTTGTATTTCTGTTTTCGGCTAACTTCGGAGCTGTGGACATCTTGGCCGACGACGGCAGTAAAGCTCTGAGAAAATACAGGCTCATAGCCCTCTCACACCACCGTATGTGCCGTTCGGCATACGGCGGTTCAATTCAATTTCAAAGTATGCTGTCTAAGATAGTATTCTAACGGACTGACCAAGCCTCGCTTGGTCAGTTTCTCTTTAGAAATTGCTTTCTTAATCTGTGGTAAGCGTACTGCTTTCATATGTCCTACCTGCCTGATTTACACATTAAGGTTACGGTTACCTTTTGGGCTTCGTTGCCTTTCGCCAACTTACCCGCTTAATGCGCCTTCGTATCAGGTTTCTGTTCGTCAGGCTACGATTTCGCTATCCCTTCTTCTCGCCTGTACCTCACGATACAAACCTTAGGAGTCGCTTTTGAGTTCGTCGGTAACTACGCCTCGGTGGACTTTCACCACAGAGCATTGATATGCCCGTCATACGAAAAAGACGAGACCGCGACGTTTGTCGTAGTCTCGCCTTATTATGTTTCGCAACAGTAGCTATGTATTTTAAGCGTATAGAATGTAAAGATAATTCCGAGTCAAGGTTGCGTTGAAGCTGATATCGCTCGGCTCGCAGTCGCTGAAGCTGTCAATCAGATATCTGATATATCAACAATTATTTGACTAATTCATATACCTATGCTATACTGCCAACAACAAACCTCATAGGATTGGGACTTGCGGCGTTCCACCGACGGGGCGCGAGCATCAGGTCCATGTGAAAGCAATTTCATGCAGGTTCAAGTCCTGTTATCCGCACCAAACGGTAATAATCCGAACCTTCTTCCTATTGGAGACGGGTTCGGATTTACCTTTGTTTTTGCTTATCCAAATTTCAACAGTAAAAAAATTATAGATTAGAGTACTTAGAGCGTATATATTCAGACACACTATCTATCTCTGGGAATAAAGTAGACTTATTTATTGATAACAAATCCAAATCATTAAGAATACTCTCCTTGTTGTTAATGAAAATGAGAACAGGTTTTTCTTTAATAAACAAACGCAACTCCTGATTAATAATATTTTCTGGATTACTATTAATACCACATATTATAAACGCCCCGTCTTGTTTAACTATCCTGTTATTATCTTTTTGAGGAAGAACAATAAAACAACTTGATAAATCTTTTGTGTTTATTCTATCAATAAAACCTGGCTTCTCTGTTCGTATTTCATGAATAAAACGTTCAATTATATTTGAAAATTCTCTTTCTGATTTTAAATGGGCATATAAACAATCCAACAAATCAATTTGTTCCTCGTACGAGAATAGCGGCAACGATGATATCATAGCAACAGTATCGCTGTTTTCGTATTTAATTTTTCTTTGACTAGCAGAAAAGGCAAAGACTTCTCCCAGATCTTTTTTATTGCTACAACAGGCAAAGTACAAGGCTACCAGAGGATTCCTCGTTACGTCAAGTAGTCTTGTTGGCAAACCATAGTGTTGCATTTTGACAAGATAATCTATATGATGATTATATCCTTTGAACTCTTGCGGACAATTTATTAGCAATTCTTGATATATTATCTTTTCACTTTTCCTTATTGACTTAGATCTTAATATGGATGGTTGTAGCTTATAAGAAGTCTTTGAATGTCCCCTAAAGAACAAATTCTGATTTACACTTGAAATCTTTTTTAGAACATCCAAATAATCGCTTACTGATTGAACCGTGTAAGGAACTACCGATAATGTATTAAAAATGATT
>JAILPC010000201.1 GCA_024690465.1 Ruminococcus sp. | reverse complement strand
TGACAGGCGACAACAAAAACAACGCCGAAAGAGTTTCCGCTGAGCTTAATATCGACGATACATACTACTCGCTTATGCCGCAGGATAAGCTGAACATCGTCAACAAGCTGAAAAAGAAAAACAAAAAGACAGCGTTTGTCGGTGACGGAATCAACGACGCGCCTGTAATTGCCGCATCCGACTGCGGCTTCGCAATGGGACTCGGTTCAGACGCGGCAATCAGCTCCGCTGACGCTGTGTTGAGCTCAGGAAACCTCAAAGCTCTGCCGAAGGCGTTCAGCATAGCCAGGAAAACGGTAATGACAGCCAAAACAAACATAACCTTCGCGCTGTCAGTAAAAGCAGCCGTCATAATACTCGCCGCTCTCGGCTTCGCGCCGATATGGCTCGGCGTTCTGGCTGACACGGGTATATGTATGCTGTGCGTACTGTGGGCGGTACGGCTGTTGAAAATCAAATTATAGCAATCAGCCTTCCTTCGGGAAGGCTTTTTCTTTGTTAAAAGTCTTTACTTTTTTGCTGAATTGTACTATAATGTAGTTTAAGTATGAAAAAAGGGAGAAATTTGGATGATAACCGGCGCAGAAATAATGGTAAAGTGCTTACAGGCTGAAGGCGTAGACACCGTTTTCGGCTATCCCGGCGCGACAATTTGTCCTTTCTATGACGCATTATACGATTCGGATTTACATCACGTTCTTGTCCGTCAGGAACAGAACGCCGCTCACGCGGCGAGCGGATATGCCCGCGCGCGTATGAAACCCGGCGTATGTGTGGCGACGTCGGGTCCCGGAGCTACAAACCTTATTACAGGTATCGCTACGGCTCACATGGACTCTATTCCGATGATTGCCATTACAGGTCAGGTGCGTTCCGACCTGCTCGGAAGCGACAGCTTCCAGGAGGCTGATATCACAGGCGCCTGCGAACCTTTTACAAAACATACTTATCTCGTAAAACAAACCGAGGATTTACCCCGTATCTTTAAAGAGGCGTTTCATATTGCCGCTACAGGCAGACCCGGTCCCGTGCTTATCGACATTCCCATGGATATACAGACAAACTCGATTGAAAGCTTTGAGTATCCTGAAACAGTTGATATAAAAGGCTATAAGCCCAACATAAAGGGACATTCTGTTCAGGTTAAAAAAGCGGCAGAGCTTATCAAAAACGCAAAACGCCCGATTATTGTATCAGGCGGCGGCGTGCTCAGCTCAGGCGCAAAGCTTAAGCTCCAGAAGTTCGCTGAGAACACACAGATTCCGATTCTCTCGACAATGATGGGTATAGGAGTTATTCCGAGCGACCATCCCCTCTACCTCGGTATGCTCGGAACTCACGGCAGACGCTGCGCCAACAAAGCGCTGCACGAGACCGATCTCGCGATTGTATGCGGAGCGCGTCTCGGCGACAGAGCTATCGCGGCTCCCGACCAGATGGGCAATACAACCAAGATAATACATATTGATATAGATCCCGCTGAAATCGGCAAAAACGTTAAGGTTGACATCCCGATAGTAGGCGATATGAACAACGTTCTGAAAAACCTTATCGACGAAATCGGCGACTACAAGGTCAAAGACGAGTGGGACGCAGAGATCAAGGATTTAAAGGCTCATTATCAGAACAAAATCACCACCTTTGACGGCTATGTTGAGCCGAGAACCTTAATCGGGAACCTCAGCTCGATGCTCAAAGCCAAGGCCATTCTGTGCGCTGACGTCGGTCAGAACCAGATTTGGTGCGCAAACAACTTCCGTATCCGTGAGGGCAGATTCTTCACAACAGGCGGAATGGGCACAATGGGCTACTCAATCCCTGCCGCAATCGGCGCTAAGCTGGGACTGAAAAAACGTGATGTAGTTGTAGTATGCGGCGACGGAAGCTTTCAGATGGGCATGAACGAGCTATCCACAATTGTTCAGGAAAATCTGAACATCAAGATTATCGTTATGCGCAACTACCGTCTCGGTATGGTAAGAGAGCTTCAGGATCACAACTACAACTGCCGCCACGCGGCAACAATCCTGAACGACGTGCCCGACATCGTAGCGCTCGCCAAGGCTTACGGCATTGATTCGGCAGAGGTAAGCTCCAACGAAGACGCCGAACAGTACATAAACAAGATTGTCGAGAGCGACAAGCCGTTTGTGCTTGTATGCCGCGTTCATCCCGACACTCCGTCAATACTTTAAGGAGGGTTGTAAGGTATGAAATACACATTGTCAATTCTTGTTGAAAACCAGGCAGGCGTTCTCTCCAAAATTTCGGGAATGTTCTCGCGCAGAGGTTTCAATATCGACTCCCTCGCGGTAGGCGTTACAAACGACCCGACGGTTTCGCGAATTACAGTTGTAACAGACTGCGACGAGCATATGGTTGAGCAGATTGAAAAACAGCTCAACAAGGTTATTCCCGTTATCAAGGTCAGAAGACTTGTCGAAGGCGAGTTCATCAGCCGTGAGCTCAGTCTTATCAAAGTTCACTGTCCACAGGCAAAGCGTTTTGAAATCATAAAAATCGCCGAAATGAACCACGCCAATGTAGTTGACGTATCAAACTCAACAATTACTCTCGAGTACTGCGAGACAGCAGAGAAAACCGAGACGCTCATTGACCTCTTAAAACCCTATGGAATCCGCGAAATGGTACAGACGGGTACAGTCGCGATTGACAAAGGCAAAGCGGGAATCAGGGTTTAATTAACAATTAACAATTAACAATTAACAATTAATAATTTGTTAATAATTTTTATTTCATTGATAAATCCAAGGAGGAAATCAAAATGTCAAACGCAAAAATTTTCTATCAGGCAGACTGTAATCTCTCACTTTTAGAGGGCAAGACAATTGCCATCATCGGTTACGGCAGCCAGGGTCACGCTCACGCTCTTAACCTTAAGGAGAGCGGAATGAACGTAATCATCGGTCTTTACGAAGGCTCAAGAAGCTGGAAGAGAGCCGAGGATCAGGGCTTTGAGGTATTCACAGCCGCTGAAGCAGCCAAGAAGGCTGACGTTATTATGATTCTTATCAACGACGAGAAGCAGGCTAAGCTCTACAAGAACGATATCGCTCCCAACCTTGAGACAGGCAATATGCTTATGTTCGCTCACGGCTTCAACATTCACTTCGGACAGATCGTTCCCCCCGCTGACGTTGACGTTACAATGATCGCGCCCAAGGCTCCCGGTCACACAGTACGAAGCGAGTATCAGGTCGGCAAGGGCACACCTTGTCTCGTAGCTGTTTATCAGGACGCTACAGGTCAGGCTCTCGACAAGGCTCTCGCGTACGGCGCGGGCATCGGCGGCGCAAGAGCGGGTATCCTCGAGACTACTTTCCGTACAGAGACAGAGACAGACCTCTTCGGCGAGCAGGCAGTTCTTTGCGGCGGCGTTTGCGCTCTTATGCAGGCAGGCTTTGAGACTCTTGTTGAGGCTGGCTATGACCCCAGAAACGCTTACTTCGAGTGCATCCACGAGATGAAACTCATCGTTGACCTTATTTATCAGTCAGGTTTCGCAGGTATGAGATATTCTATCTCCAACACAGCTGAGTACGGCGACTATGTAACAGGTCCCAAGATTATCACAGACGACACAAAGAAAGCTATGAAGAAAATCCTCAGTGACATTCAGGACGGCACATTCGCTAAGGAGTTCCTCCTCGATATGAGTGAAGCAGGCGGACAGGTTCACTTCAAGGCTATGAGAAAGCTCGCGTCTGAGCATCCCGCCGAGGTTATCGGTAAGGATATCAGAAAACTCTACAGCTGGTCTGACGAGGATAAGCTCATCAACAATTAATATTTTTCGGGGCTGTCTTTTGACAGCCCCTTAGTTGTAAGTGAGAAGTGGTAAGCGGTAAGTAAATCTTTAACAAAACTATTGATTTTATCGGGGTTATATGTTAGAATATATTAAACGTTGCAAACTGTTAAATCGTTTGAACAAGCGAGCGACAGGCCCTGCACGATTGGGGTCTGTGAACCATGTCAGGCGGGGAACCGAGCAGCATTAAGCATCACCACCGATGCGATGCAGTAAGTCTGTCGTTCACTTGTTTAAATGAGCGCTGTAAGGCATTACGGTTTGCAATTTTTTATAGTTGAGAGGAGTGTGCGTTTTGTACCAGGTGCTATACCGAAAGTGGAGACCTCAGGTATTTGAAGATGTTGTGGGTCAGCCGCAGGTTACAAAAACACTTAAAAACGCTATAAAAGCGGGACGCATTAATCACGCCTATCTGTTCACGGGTTCACGCGGAACAGGTAAAACTACCTGCGCAAAGATACTCGCGAAAGCCGTTAACTGTCTTGATCCTCACGACGGCGATCCGTGCGGAGAGTGCGAGAGCTGCAGGGGCATTGACGACGGAAGTATTCTTGACGTTGTCGAAATGGACGCCGCCTCCAACCGCGGTATCGACGATATCCGCGATATCATTGATGAGGCTCAGTTCAGACCCGCCAGAGCTAAGTACCGCGTATACATCATTGACGAGGTTCATATGCTCACCGACCAGGCGTTCAACGCGCTGCTCAAAATCCTGGAGGAACCGCCCGAGCATGTTATCTTTATTCTGGCTACAACCGAGGTTCACAAGCTCCTCCCCACCATTCTGTCGAGATGCCAGCGCTTTGACTTTCACCGTATCGTTCCCGAAGCGATTGTTTCAAGGCTCAACTATGTTGTTGAACAGGAAGGCGCGACTATATACGAGGACGCGGCGAGATTAATAGCCGCGCTGTCCGACGGCGCTATGCGTGACGCGCTCTCCCTCACCGACAGATGTCTGGGCAACTCAAACACAATCACGGTAGATATCGTTCGTGAAGCGGCAGGACTTGTCAGAAAAGATTATCTCTTTGAACTCGCGAGCGCGTGCATCAACAAGAATCCCGCGAAGGCGCTTGAGATTGTCAGCCGTCTGCACAACGAAAGCAAGGATATGGCGAGGCTCTGTGACGAGCTGCTCGACCATTTCCGCAGTCTGATGATGATTAAGGCGACAAATCATCCGAGAGATATGATTGTAATGTCTGACGAGGAATTTGAGGACGCTGAGCTGCAGAGCAATTATCTCACTCTCGGTGAGGTTGTATATATTATGGATGTGCTCCAGAACGCGTATAACCGTATGGGCAAAGGCAACAGCAACAAGACAGAGCTTGAAATGGCGCTTGTAAAGCTGTCGGCTCCCGAACTCGACGGCACTAACGAAGCGTTAATCGCGAGAATATCGGCGCTTGAAAAGGCTTTTAAATCGGGCATAGCGATTAAAGCATCCGAACCCGGGGAATTAACCGTTGTTGACGTAATTGCCGCAGAGGAAGAGCCCGAGGACGAAATCGAAGAGGTTAAAGAAGACGAGCCTGTTGAAGCTGACGAGGAGCTTCCTTCACCTCCTGATGTTGAGGACATTTCCGAACCTGTCAGCGAACCTGCAAAGGAATCTAAACCTGCCAAGAGAACGAGCGTTGATGTTGAAGAAATATATCATAACGCCAAGCCGTTCAGACAGTGGCCCGAGGTTGTTGAGAATATCAAAAAATACTCAAGAGCCATCGGCTCGGCTTTTTCCGGAACAAACGCTTACGAAAGCGGCGGGTATCTGCTCATTGACGCTAATAATGAAATTGCGTTCAATCTTTTAAAGCAGAGCACACAGCGCGCTAATATTCGAACCGCTATTCAGGAAATAACGGGCAGAACATATAAACTCGGGCCGTATAAAAAGCCTGAAAAAACAGAAGTAAAAAATGACCCTTTAGCCGAACTAATAACAGATTTAAAAGTAAAGGGAATTGAAGTAAACGAAGAATAGAATTTGGAGGAAACGAAATGAAAGCAAGATTACCACAGGGTTACGGCGGCGGTGGCGGCGGCAATATGCAGCAGATCGCGCGTCAGGCTCAGAAGATGCAGGAAGCTATGGAAGTCGCCACAGCGGAGCTCGAACAGAAAGAATACTCGGCAGCGGCAGGCGGCGGAGCAGTTAAGGTTGTTGTTACAGGCAAGCTTGAGGTTAAATCAATCGAGATTGAGCCCGAAGTAATTGACCCCGATGACGCCGAAATGCTCTCAGACCTTATTATGGCAGCTACAAACGAAGCGTTAAGAGCGGCTAATCAGGATAAGGAAGATACTATGGGCGCGCTCTCGGGCGGTCTTAATATTCCCGGACTGTTTTAATCATGGCAAGCTATAATGTTGCTCCGCTCGAGAATCTTGTGGAGCAGTTTGAAAGAATGCCCGGTATCGGTTATAAAACAGCTCAGCGGCTTGCATATTATGTACTGAATATGTCAAAAACAGATGCGGAGGCGTTTTCCTCGGCTATTGTTGAAGCGCACGAAAAAATCCATTATTGCAGAGTTTGCTGTAATCTGACCGATCAGGAGTTATGTCCCGTATGCCGAAGCGAAAAGCGCGACAAAAGCGTTATCTGTGTTGTTGAAACTCCGCGCGACGCTATGGCTATGGAGGCAACAGGCGAATATAAAGGCACATATCATGTGCTGCACGGCGCTATCTCCCCTCTCAACGACATCGGTCCCGATGACCTCAGTATCAAGGAGCTGCTGGCAAGATTGAGCGGAGATATCAGCGAGGTAATTATGGCGACTAACCCCACGGTTGAAGGCGACGCTACGGCTATGTATCTTTCCCGACTGCTGAAGCCCATGGGAGTTAAGGTCACAAGACTCGCTTACGGCATACCCGTAGGCGGCGACTTGGAATACGCGGACCAGGTTACACTCGCGCGCGCTCTGGAAGGCAGGAATGAACTTTGAGCGACTCAATAAATACTATCGCTAAAAACAAAAAAGCATATCACGACTACTATATTATCGAAACATATGAAGCGGGTATTTCGCTTATGGGCTCTGAGGTAAAGTCTATCCGAAACGGCAGAGTCAACCTCAAGGACAGCTGGTGTTCGATTGTTAAGGGTGAAATCTTCGTCAACGGTATGCACGTTTCCGTCTATGAGCAGGGCGCTATGTGGTGCAAGAATCCGCTGAGAGTCCGCAAGCTTTTGATGCACAAGAAAGAAATCAACAAGCTTTTCGGTCAGATTCAGCAGCAGGGCTATTCAATAATCCCCTTGAGCCTGTACTTCAAAGGCAGCAACATCAAGCTTGAAATAGGCTTGTGCAAAGGTAAAAAGCTCTATGACAAACGCGAGGATATGGCGAAACAATCCGCGAAACGCTCTATTGAAAGAGCACTTAAAGAAAACATTAAATATTAAATATGAAACATTAAATATACTGGAACTATAAATATATTTCATTTTTAATATATTACTTGGGGATGTAATGGTTTCGACGGGGGTTTTGAACCTTGGTAAGCGAGTAGCGGAGCGGAACCGCTATAAAATCCGCACCTTTATAATAACTGGCAAATCTAAAGTTGCTTTAGCTGCTTAATCAGCTCGTCCTGACAGAGAGTACCGCGGCTCTGTCAAGGGCGTCGACCCGGCGGTAAATGTGAACCTAAGCTTGTCTCAGCTTTGGTCATAACGCAGAGGCTACCTGAGTAAAAAGCCTGTTATTGGGCGCTTTACAAGGGGAATTTCAAAACAATAACTACACTCGTAGAAAGCCTTGGCAACGAACTTTCGGACGGGAGTTCGACTCTCCCCATCTCCACCAAACAAGTATTGGATGAACACCTACTTTTTTAGCGGCGGTTTCGCCGTTAGGGTAATGCTCTGATACTCATTACAAAAGCACCGTTTCGAGAAATCGAAGCGGTGCTTTTGTGTTTTAGACCTATTATATAAAACGAAAAAATAGAGATATGTATTTCAATTGTACATAATTAGTGTTATAATAATTATATAATATGTATTTGCGAGGTATAATATGATTGATTTGTTGTTGGCGATTTTCGAGGTGCTCACACAAAATGGAATATCAACGCTTTTGGCTATTAGCGGTATTATTATACTAATTTCAATTGTTTTAGGAGTCAGGCATTATGGGAAGAATTACATAAACCGATTATTTCATAAACGTAATCTATGCTGGTTTCTTTGTTGGCTTATATCGCTTGCAGTAATGTTTATCTTTTGCAACTTCCATATATTGACTCGATGTCCTATATTTCTTAGTATAACATTAGTTGTCGTATATGCTTTTTTTACTTTTTCGGTGTTTGCTTCTGTATCCAGATTAGTCTTCTTTCCTAAATGGTATATAAAAAAGTATAAAAAACTAAAAAGCAGAGGATATGTCGTTGAAAACAAAGATGTTGTCAAACATAGACCTTGGTATTTTTTGGACGCAAATGAGCGTATTGAATATGAGCTTCTAAAAGCCAGTTATTTGAAAGACTTAGGAAATATAAAATTCGCCTATGAAACCTTGAGCAACGCAAAAAAACTACCAATGTATAAAGATGAGGTTTCGGAATGTGATATATCAAGAGTTTATCTGTTAATTGAACTGGGAAATATAAAAAAGGCACGTCAGGTATTAGAATCAGTTAAAAAGTATGATTATACGGCATATTGCTTTTTGGATTCATTTATATCTGAGATGGAAGGTAAACTTGACGAGGCTTTTGAGAAAGCACAAAAAGCAGAGAACTCAATAAACGATGGCAAATATGAGAGCACCAGAATCAAACAGGCTTTGTATAATCATTTAGGCAGATTATACTGTTTCAAGAACAATCCAACTGAAGTTTTTCGTTATTTTAGACTTTCAATTGAGGAAGCAAAAAAACTAAAAGAAACCTCTATGTTAGACATTACCTATAATAATCTCATTGAACAGTATATGATAAACAATCGACCGAGGGAAGAGATTATAGGGTTATTTGATGAATATAAAAAGCAGTTGGATTTCAATAACCTGAATACTGTATGTCAGTTGATTAACTTACGGACAAGGATTGCTCGGCATTTTAACGACAAAACGGATGAAGAAGCTGTAATACGTCAGGGTTATGAAACATTGAAACAAAAATCAAAATATCCTGAGTTAGCTATTCAGCGTGTTCAAATAATGCATATGTTACAAATGGGCAGTTTTAACTTGGAACCAGTTATTTCGGATATAGAGAGTGATTTAAGCACTTACTTAGATCTTCCTTTGCCACAGAAACCGCGTGTGTTTATTGCATTAGCACAATTTGCAGAACGACCTGATGTTGATCGTGTACGCTTTTCGGAAATAAAGAAAATTGTGTTTCGGTATTTATCGCAGAGTGCAATTCTTGATCTTGATACATATTATGCGGGCTTATCAAGTAACTGCGTGAACGAAAGGTGCGAAACTTTAGCCAACAAGGTTGATGCTTATGTGATGCTTGATATCAATGCCAAATTGCAATATCAGTTACTACACGATATTAAACAGATTTATCACGATAATGATATGAATCTGTCCGAAGCACAGAGCAATTTAAATATCATAAAATACTATGCACAACAAGTTGATAAAAGGGTACAACTAACTGCTGAAAATATCAGTGAGATCAATGAGTTATTAAAAGAAGCTTTACAGATTTCTTATAATATTCCTTGGCCTTTATTAGGAAATCTGCTTGTTGATATTGCAAGTGCAAGTGAATTTTTCAATAATCCTGCAATGGTTCGTTCTATTTTGGGACGCTTCAATAGCCTTGGTTTAACTAAGGATAATTGTGACGATTA
>JAILPC010000173.1 GCA_024690465.1 Ruminococcus sp. | reverse complement strand
GATATTAAACATCTCATCTGTGCTTACCATATCGGTATCGGGATTAAAGTCGGAGATATTACCGAGAATATATCTTGCGGTGTTGCGGATCTTACGATAAGACTCAGACATCTGCTTGAGGATTTCTCTGGAAATATTGATATCAGACTGATAGTCGGATGAAGCAACCCAAAGTCTGAGAACATCCGCGCCGTACTGCTGGATAACCTCCTGAGGGCTGATACCGTTTCCGAGAGACTTACTCATCTTACGACGTTCCATATCAAGAATCATACCGTGTGTAAGAACTGTCTTATACGGAGCAACTCCCTCAGTAGCAACAGAAGTAAGAAGCGATGACTGGAACCAGCCTCTGTACTGGTCATTGCCCTCGAGATACATATCAGCGGGATATCTGAGATAATTACGGCGTTTAACTACGGCTGTGTGTGATGAACCTGAGTCAAACCATACGTCCATAATATCTTTTTCTTTTTCAAAGTTTGTGCAGCCGCACTTGGGACACTTTGTTCCGTCGGGAAGAATTTCTGACGCGTCTTTTTCAAACCAGGCGTTGGAGCCTTCCTTACCGAATAAATCAGCAACTGCAAGCATAGCCTCTTTATTTACATAAGGCTCTGAGCAATCAGCGCAGTAAAAAATCGGGATAGGTACGCCCCACTTACGCTGACGCGAGATACACCAGTCTTTACGGTCTCTGACCATTGAGGTTATTCTGTCTTTACCCCACGCAGGAACCCACTCAACTGTGTTTATGGCGTCAATTGCTTTATCCTTGAAATCATCCACAGAACAGAACCACTGATCAGTTGCTCTGAACAGAATGGGAGATTTGCATCTCCAGCAGTGCGGATATTGGTGGATAATCTTCTTTAAAGCGAAAAGAGAACCGCTTTCATCAAGGTTGATCGCAATCTTTTTGTTTGCTTCCTCTGTGGTTAAGCCCTCAAACTGACCTGCTTCTTCTGTCATAACGCCATCAGCATTAACAGGACAGATAACAGGAATTTCAGGATAATTCTGACATACGTTGTAGTCATCAACACCGTGACCGGGAGCTGTATGTACGCAGCCTGTACCGCTTTCGAGAGTAACATGCTCACCTACAATAATGAGTGACTCTCTGTCAATAAACGGATGAGCAGTCTTCATATACTCAAGCTCATTGCCCTTGATTGTCGCGACAACTTCGTAATCGGAAATCTCCGCAATCTCCATTGCTTCCTTGTAAAGGTCGGTTGCCATTACGAGGTATTCGTCATTAACCTTGATAATGGAATATTCAAAGCGGGGACCTACACAAATAGCCACGTTAGCGGGTAATGTCCAGGTTGTTGTTGTCCAGATAACAAAGCTTACTTTCGAGGGATCAATTCCCATAGCCTCAAACTTGCCTAAATCGTCTGTAACTCTGAACTTAACATAGATTGAATGGCAGGGATCCTCGGCATACTCAATTTCAGCCTCGGCAAGAGCTGTCTTACATTCAGGACACCAGTAAACAGGCTTTAAGCCCTTATAGATATATCCCTTTGAAGCCATCTCGGCAAATACTTTTATCTGCTCAGCCTCAAACTCGTGCTTTAATGTAATATACGGATTATCCCATTCTCCGATACAACCAAGGCGTTTGAACTGGTCACGCTGGTCATTGATATAACCTGTTACGAATTCCTCACACAATTTTCTGAGCTCGAGCACACTGATATCTGCAGAACTGCCGATTCCTGCTTTAGCTCTTGCTTTAAGCTCTGTAGGAAGGCCGTGTGTATCCCAACCGGGTACGAACGGAGACTGAAAACCCGCCATATTCTTATGACGAACGATAAAATCTTTGAGAATTTTATTCAGAGCATGGCCGAGGTGAATATCACCGTTCGCGTATGGAGGACCGTCGTGAAGAACATATAAAGGCTTACCCTCATTATGCTCCATAAGCTTTTCATATACTTTGTTGTCTTCCCATTTCTGCAGAGTAACAGGCTCACTCTTAGGTAAGCCTGCTCGCATAGGAAAGTCTGTTTTAGGAAGATTTAATGTGGAATTATAATCCTGAGACATATTATCAACTCTCCAAATATGTATAATTAATTATTCAGCGTCTACGTCGTAATTATCGCCGAACTTTAAATTTGAAAATCTGTTTTCTTCGGGAACAAACTCAGTGCCTGTGGATGAAACAGGTTCAAAAGTATCCTCAATCTGAGATACATCAATAACGTCCTCCTCGATTGCTTCGGGTTCTGTTTCAACAGCCTCAGGTTCTTCAACGGGAGTTGTAGGATATTTGCGATTAAGTTCTTCCTGCTCGCGAGCAAGTACAGCATCAGTAGGAAGATCATTGATTGAATTAATATGCTTTTTATAAAGAGCCTCAAGCTCTGAACGAAGCTCAACAGAATCTTTTTTAAGCTTCAAGTATACTTCTTTCTGCTTAGCTGTTACGGCGTTGGTCTCCTTCTGCATTGAAGCAGCCTTAGCCTCAGCGTCAGAGATAATAGCGGCAGCCTTCGCGTTAGCCTCTTTTATAGACTGGTCAGCGATTCTCTGTGATGTAAGAAGAGCGTTTCTTACTGTTTCCTCGTCTGCGCGATACTGCTCAACACGGGTAGCAAGAATATCCATCTTTCTGATTAACTCGGATTTCTCTTTCTTCATCTGCTCAAATGTAAGAATAACCTCATCAATAAAAGCATCTACATCTTCGCCTTTGTAACCTCTTCCCCTTCTAAAAGAAATATCTTTGATTTCATCAATTGTTAACATATCTACAACTCCTATCTATAATGATTGATATTAATTTTCAGTCGTCCTTTCTTTGTTACAGAAGACTGTCCTTCTATAATAAACTTACCATTACCTCTAATGGTGAGAATATCGTCGGGTTTTAATATGTAGCTAATATTATGATTTTCGAAATAATTTGTAAAAACCTTACCCGATAAAATCAAACTAGCTGATTTTGTTCTCGAAAGCTTTGTGATTGCCGCGACAACTGCGTCAAGCCGCATAGAGCTCACAATGAAATGCAGAACTTCAATATCGGGCTCATAAGACAGCAGACACTCATTATCGGGGATAAGCTTAACGCCTGCTCTTCCGACTTTTGTCAGCTGAGATTTTATATAATCACAAACTTCGCTTTTAACAAATACTGCAGCGAACTGTTCTTCGATGATAATATCTCCAATACAGGAACGCTCGATTCCCAGTCCCATGAGTGAACCGAGGAAATCACGATGTGATAAAGAATCTTCTTTGCGAAACTTATAGCACAGCTTGTCTATCGGGAAATCATCATTATCGACATCATAATCACAAGCGCACATAACCCTGCGCGCGGCGTTATCATAACCGCCGAAAAACCTTATCTTTGACTTAGCGTAGCTAAATCTTTCGGAGATAATAAACTGTTCCCTCTCGTTAAGAAAGCCCAGAAAGCAGGGATTATGCCTTAACTGCGAGAGATTGAGCGCGTCATCCGCTCTCGAATATAGGTTATTATCCTCTTTATCAGAAGTAAACACCGCTGTTTTCTAACTCATCAAGAAGATCGTCGCCTGTAAGGTCAACATTGTTGGGAATAATAATGAAAGTGCTGGTAGCAACTCTCTTTATTTTGCCGCGGTTAGCGTAAGCAACACCGCTGAGGAAGTCGATTATTCTTCTTGAAATGTCCTTCTTTGTTTCTTCAAGATTAAGAACAACAGTATGTGTCTTTATAAGCTCATCCGCAATAGCTCTGGTTTCTTCACCGAAGTTCTCGGGGCGGAAAATAGCAACTTTAAGTTTTGCCGTCGCGCTGATATTAACAACTTTATTGCGGCGTGATGAAGGAGTATATGTAGCTACATCATCATATTCCTCTTCTTCATTATCAGCATAGCCGTACTCGTCATAACCGTTATCGTACTCTTCGTCGGGTGCATCCCACATACGTTTAAACTTATCAACAAAATTAGCCATTACATTATCCTCCAAATTAAATATTATAGTTACGTGCGCCAAAAAGCGACGATCCGACGCGAACCATATTTGCGCCTGATAAAATTGCTTCGTAATAATCAGCCGACATTCCCATTGAAAGAATGTCCATAGAAATATTATCTATGTTTTTGCCCGAAATGTCAATAAATATATTGTTCATTTTACTGAAAAAATTAAGAATTTTTTGTTTACTATCACAAATAGGCGGGATAGTCATCAGACCTTTGACAGAAATATTCTCAAAATCCTTTATCTCATCTAGAAGCTCGTGAAGTTTTTCGGGCATTACTCCGCTCTTGCTTTCCTCGTTGCCGATATTCACCTCAACAAGAACATCTGTTTCGATATTGTTTTTGACGGATTGTTTTGAAATTTCTTTCGCAAGCTTAACGGAATCAACCGACTGAATAAGGTCGACCTTACCGACAATCTGTCTTACTTTGTTCGTCTGAAGATGTCCTATGAACTGAAGCGACGCGTCATTCAGATTATACCCCTCATATTTTGAGAGAAGCTCCTGAACCTTGTTCTCCCCTATATATTTAAGTCCCAGAGAGATAGCGTAATTAATTACCTCAACATCAACAGTTCTTGTAGCGGCAAGAAATGTTATGCCTTCTCTGTTCTTTCCTGCTTTCTGAGCTGCCTCAGCAATA
>JAILPC010000168.1 GCA_024690465.1 Ruminococcus sp. | reverse complement strand
GCTTTGAGTTTTGAGTTATCAAAAATTCTGAGGTTCGGACTCATGGGAGAGAGAGCCGCCTGCCTGCCCTTGTGAATTACCTTTAGCTCGCCGCCGTAAATGTATTCCGAGCACTTCTCGGCGAGTATAACAGGGCTGAGTACATCGTCCGAGGCGATGTTGTACACTTCGCCATTTGCACCGTTGAGCAGAACCGTAAACAGAGCCGCGGCCGCGTCCGCAAGGTAAATAACGGTTTCGGGCTTTTCGCTCTGTTCGGCAACTACGCTGCGGCTGTTCTGTACGTTGTTGAGTATTTCGTAGTATTTTTTTGTGCCTGCCCCGTAAATTTGCGACATAATCGCGAGCTTTAAATCAAGATTCTTGTCACGCGCGAGCTTGACAGCCAGCGACTGAACCATTCTGTCGACCTGAATATTAAAGCTTTCGGGCTTTGAGAAATCAGCGTAGCCGTAGATGTCCTGTTCGCTGATTTTTGATTTGCCGTTAAACACGTCGCCGTAAACCTCAGCGCCTACAGCGATAACAGCGGTGGATTTGCTGCTTTCGATAAAGCGCATAAGATTAACCGCCGCCTCAAACTTTTCGAGCTGTTCAAAGCTCTGTGTGTGGATAATATAGTCCGCTGAGTCACAGCCGAAATATGAGTAATCTCGGCTTACGACAAAGTCGATATCGCCGCGATATGTGAGCTTGCCGTAACGCGCGAAAAGCTTGTCGTCGGTGTCTGCCGCAATAACGTGAGTGCCTGTGGAGTTGAGATCGTTATTAATCAGCAGTGCGCACGAAAGATATATTCCGAGCGGACTTGACGCGCCTGTGATAACCACGGTTTTTCCTCTGAAAGGAGTGAGCGTCAGCCGCTTGCTAAGCGCGAGCAAATCGTTGTAAAGATAGGGCGGGAGCAGTTTGTTGACTTCAAATTCCATACCAATCTCCTGTAATACAAGTTGTACCCCTGTTTAAAGGGGTACATTGTTTTAGTTTTCGGATTTTTCTTCTTCTTTTTCTTCGTTTCCGTAGTATTCTTTTCTGAACTTTTGAAGCTCAAGCTCATACTGTTCGATTTCGTTTTTAAACGTCTGAACCTTGGCGAGGTTGCTCTCGAGGTTCTCGATTTCGTCGGTAAGCAGGGTTTTGTCCTCTGCGCTGTCAATAAAGGTTCTGAGCTCTTTGATTTTCTTTTCGCGCTGAGCGATCTGTGACTTGCGCTTGTCGAGAAGATAGACGAGGTGGGTTTCTTTTGTGGGGCCGTCAAAAATCATCTTTCCCTTTTTGAGGAAGATTGAGCGTTCGCAGATTTCTTCAACCGAGGACGCGTTGTGGCTTACATAAAGCACTGTTACGCCTGTCTCGATAATCTGACGGATTTTTGTCTTACACTTTGCCTTGAACGACGCGTCGCCAACCGCCAGAGCTTCGTCAATAACCATAATATCAGGTGAGATGTTGACGTTAATCGCAAAGCCGAGACGCATTTTCATACCGCTTGAGTATGTTCTTACAGGCTGGTCGATATATACGCCCAGCTCCGCGAACTCGATAACGTTCTCCTCAATTCTGTCAATTTCGTCGTCGTTGAGACCGAGAATATAGCCCTTTAGGCGTATGTTTTCGCGGCCTGTCATTTCAAGCACAAAACCCGCGGTGAGCTCAAGAAGAGCGGCAACCATACCGTTAACCTTGATTTCACCCTCATCGGGGAAAGTAACACCCGTTATATGCTTCAGAAGTGTTGATTTGCCGCCGCCGTTATCACCCATAATACCGACAGCCTCTCCTTTGCGGATTTCGAGAGAAATGTTGTCGAGCGCCTTGTGGGTGGTGAGCTTTTTCGGCCTTTTGAACAGCGCGCGGAAACGCTCGTGGTCGTTTTTGTAGAGCGTATATGTTTTAGAAACATTTTTTAAAACGATAATCGGCTCCGAGTTCATATCGACCTCGTGTCGGTGCATATTCTTAAAAAAGCTGTCCATATTTTACTCCTAAAAGAATTTGGTTGATAATCCCGTGTTACAGAACATCGGGGATTTTCTTTCTAAGACGGTTGTAGTTATAAACACCGAGCAGGAATATCGCGAGGAACTCTGCAAGGAAGATTACAAACTCGGTTCTGTATTCAAAGAACCAGCGGTCATACAACAGCGCGTTTCTGTAGCCGTTGATAAAGAAATTCATCGGGTTGAACATCATAACCTGCTTGAGGGGAGTGGGGAGGTCATAACTGTTATAAACAACGCCTGTCAACCAGAAGATACCCGACATTACCGATGTAATAGCGTTCTCAAGGTCAGGGGAGAACGCGCACATCGGCGCTGTGCTCCACGACAGGAACAGGAAGAACAGGAACATCATCGGCATATAGAAGAATATCTGCAGGTTATACCAGCTTACGCCCCAGAAAATGGCAACGTAAATATACATTAGTCCCGTCAGAACAAGATGGACATAAACCCTCGAGATAGTAGAGAATGTCATGATTGTAGAAACAGGGAAGTTAACCTTGGTAACATACTGGCGGTGAGCGCGTATATCCTTGGCGCCCTTGACGATGCTGTCCGAGATAAAGAACCACGGAATAAAGCCGACAAACATGAACAGGAATCTGTCCAGCTGAAGGTCATGACCGTGGATATCCACGGTGACGGTTCCGAGGTGGCGGATACCGACCGAGAACGCGAACCAGTACACGAAAATTGTAAACGCGGGCTTAACAACAGCCCAACCCGGACCGATAGCAGAGCCCTTGTAGGTCTTGATAAGTTCAGTTTTAGCGAGCATCATAATCTGCTTGCCGAAGCCCTTATGCTCATGGATAATATCTTTTAAGAAAACTATCTTAATCTCCCCCTCGTCAGACCGTCTGAAACAAATTAACATACCTATCCAAATTATATATAATTATTATAATTCTATTTTTATAATT
>JAILPC010000144.1 GCA_024690465.1 Ruminococcus sp. | reverse complement strand
TCTCCTTTCTCCATTCTCATTTCATTCAGAGGAAGCTTTTCATGCTTTCTATATTATTCTGCTGGGTTTCAAGAAGCTTATTAGCCAAGTCCGTGACGCTCTTGTTGTTTCCGCGGTACTGTCTGATGTGCTGAGCGATTTTGTTTACGCCCATGGTATTGCCCTTTATCATCATCTCGGCGATGTGAGAATCGCTGTCCTCTAACTTCATTTCGCGCTTTGTCTTTGCTCTCGCCATTCTCGCGGCCATCGGATTTATGTGCTTTGTCTCTCCGCCGATATTGTGGAGCATTGTGTGGGCGCTGTGATAGATATGCCCGTACTCCAGATTCTGCGTGCGCAGCTCACGAGCCATTTTTGCCGTGTTTGAATAATGCTTGATGTCGTTGATTCCGCGGCATCCCATTTCGGCGTTCTTCATAATGAACTGCAGCATTTGTTTATCGTTTATCATAATAGTATCACCTCAGGAATATTATTGACAGTTTTTTACTCAATATTAGAAATGTATATTGCCGAAATACGCATTTAATGCTAAAATGTATTTCATGAGGTGATTTTATGGCTAAAAACGAAACAAAAAAACGTTATACTCTGGGTGAAGAGATATTCAGCTCCGTTACTCACGGAGTGGGAAGCCTGCTTTCAATCGGCGGTACGGCTGTGCTGATAGTTCTTGCCGCGATATTCAGCGACGCGTGGTCAGTGGTCGGCTGCGCGATATTCGGAGCGAGCCTGATTATCCTCTACTGTATGAGCACGCTCTACCATTCTATAACGAATCCGAAAGCAAAGGCTTTCTTCAGAATAATGGACCACAACACAATATTCTTCCTCATAGCGGGCACATACACGCCGATTACGATTTCCATTATGCGCGGGGCAATCGGCTGGGTATTGTTCGGAATTGTATGGGGAGCCGCCGTGCTGGGCATTGTTCTAAACTCAATCGACCTCGAAAAGTTCCGCAAGCCGTCCGTTGTCTGCTATATAGCGATGGGCTGGGTTGTGATTATCGCAATCCGCCCGCTTCTTAACGCAATGAATCTGTGGAGCCTATGGCTGCTTGTCGGCGGCGGAGTTTTCTACACTGTCGGAGTGATTTTTTACGCGGTCAAGAAGGTTAAATACTTTCATTCAATCTGGCATATATTCACCGTATTCGGAAGTGTGTGCCACTACTTTTCGATACTGATCGCGGTAATCAATAAATAATTGTCCCTCATCCGAGCGCGCTTCAGGCGCCCACCTTTTCCCGAGGGAAAGCAAAAAAAGCGGAGCTTTCGCTCCGCTTAACTAACCACTGATCACTTATTTAATAATTTCGCCGTAAACCTCGCCCGAAAGTCCCGCCGCGTTGGCTTCGTCGGTGTCGATGTGCATAGCGGCTGAGAAATCAGAGCGAACACGTACAACAGTGTCGCCGAAAATTGTCTCACGAGCGCCGGGTGTGCCGACCTTAACGGAAACAATCTGCTTGTCCTCTACGCCGAACTGAGCAGCTTCTTCGGGTGTGAAATGGATATGTCTTTTAGCCACGATAACGCCTTTGTCGATTTCTATCTCACCCTCGGGACCAACAAGTTTGCAGCCCGGTGTGTCGGCGATGTCGCCTGACTCGCGTACGGGAGGAACAAGACCGAGCTTTCTCGCGTCGGTGTAGCTTACCTCAACCTGAGTGTCCTTGCGCTCAGGGCCGAGAATTGACATATTGAGCTCACCCTTGGGACCTACAACAGTTACTCTCTCAAAGCAGGCAAACTGTCCGGGCTGGGAAAGGTCTTTCTTATTTGTAAGCTTCGCGCCTTTTCCGAACAGAGTTTCTAAAGCCTCGCGGGAAACGTGAAGATGACGGGCGGATGTTTCAACTAATACTTTCATTTTAAAAACCACCTTATAGTTTATTATTATAACATTATTATTTTAATACATATACAAGTAAAATTCAAGGGGAAATTTCTATGTACTCAAATTTTGAAGAATTAAAGAAAAACTGCTTAAATTGCCGCAAATGCGGACTGTGCGAGACGCGTCACAATGTAGTTGTCGGCGTGGGCAATCCAAAGGCTAAGGTTATGTTTATCGGCGAGGGTCCCGGCGAAAACGAGGATTTGCAGGGCGAACCGTTCGTAGGCAGAGGCGGACAGCTGCTTGACAAAATGCTGAATGCCGTTGACCTTGACCGCAACAAAAACATATATATAGCAAACATCGTAAAATGCAGACCGCCGAAAAACCGCGACCCGAAGCCCGAGGAGCAGGAACAGTGCATTGATTGGCTGAGAAATCAGGTCAAGCTGATAAAGCCCAAAATCATTGTTTGTCTCGGAAGAATCTCGGCTCAGAAGCTTATCAAGGAGGATTTGAGAATCACAAAGGAACACGGACTGTTATTCGAGAAGGGAAGCTTTCTGATGATGCCGATGTTCCACCCCGCGGCAATACTGAGAAACCCGAACCAGAAGCCCGACGCGTTCGCGGACTTCCTCAAGCTTCAGGAAAAGATAAAAGAGATTTGCCCCGAAACTTATGAATAACGCTTAATACTTTGACAACAAAAACAGCTCGGATAACCGAGCTGTTTTCTTTATGCGTTAAGCATTATTAATTTCTAATTGAAATTATTCTTCTCTCTTCTTGCGAGAAATGAACATTGCGCCTGCAGCCGCGATCATAACGCCGCCGAGTACGAAGAAGATTGTTGTCTCCTGACCGTCTGCGCCTGAACCTGAGCTGTCGCCTGAGTAGGAACCGCCGCTTGATGAGCCGCCGCCTGAACTTGAGCTGCCGCCGCTTGATGAGCCGCCGCTGAGGTTCTCGGGATTGGAAGCTTCGCCGCTGTCAGCCTTCTGCTGAGCATCCTTATCGTCAATCTTCTGACCCTTCTGTGCGGGATAAGCCTTATAGAAAGCGTCCTCGAGTGTCTTCTTGATAGAAGGTAAGTCATCCTTAGCTACGCCGTCCTTTGTAAGGATGTAAGCGTAAACGTTTGTAAGATCATCAATTGTCTTGATGCCGAACTGAGGATAAGCGCCTGCGAGAGCCTTTACAGCGTCAACGTTGGGGCTGTTGAAGTATGTGGGAGCCCAGTCACCGATAACCTGGATGCCTGTCTCGCCGGGAGCGAGCTTGGAACCAACAACGTTGCCGATAGATGTGAGAGCAAGATGCGGGCCGTATTTGCCGCTGTTGTTCTCCCATACACACTCGTAACCCTTCTTGTTGGAGTCAACAGGGTTCTCAATCTGCTCGAGTGTTAATTCAGCTGTGTCGCCCTTACACTCTGTACCGATTGTTGTATCATAAGTCTGGATACCTGTATTAGCGCTGAAGATAACGCCGTACTTGCCGCCTGACTTCATGCCGCCGGAAACGTCCATAGAACCTGTGAGCTTGGAAAGGTCATAGGAAAAAACTGTACCTGAAACCTTCTGGCACTCCTCGTTAGGAGTCTGCCAGCCATAGAATGAATCGCCGCCGATTACCCAGATGTGAGCGTAAACTTTGTTGAAGCTCTTCCAGCCTTTAGCGTCAAAATAAATAAGATCGCCTGAGCCGCCTGATGAGTTCGGGGAATCAGCGCCTACGGCACTGGAAGAATCTCCGCCAACAGCGGATTCACTTACTTCTGCTGCGGAAACAGCGATAGCAGTCATTGACATAACAATAAGAACTGCTACAGCAATTGCAATTATTTTCTTAAACATTGTGAAAATCTCCTCCAAAATAAATTTAGACATAGTCTGTTAATGTTATTATACAATATTGGTTACAATTTCGCAATAAAAAAAACGACAATTTTATTTGTCAGTTTGCACAAACATTGCGGTTTTTGTTTGTATAAAACTTACAAAAGCAGGGCGTATGCGTTCACATATGCCCTGTTATGATACCATTTTCTTTGAGGTTACAGAACTGAAAACTTTACTCTTGTCCGTTTTCGGATTTTTCGTCCTCTTTTTCCTCGGTTTCCTTGTTCTCGGAACTGTCAGCCGAGCCGAAAGTTTTTCTGAGTATTACCAGAATAATTACCACCAGAACAATAACGATAACAGCCACGGTAATCATAATTGTTGTGTTATTGTCGCTGCCGGTCGCGTCGCCTTTGCTGACGTCGATTATTTCAGCGCCAGTCACGGCAACATGGTTGCCGCCTGATTTGACCTGTTTGCCCTGGCCGTCGGCATAGTTTACAAAACCGCCCTGATACTCGTCTATCTTGTCCTGGTTGTCGAGAAGCACGGGAACGGCGTTTTCGGTTGCTTCATCGCCGTCTGTCCCGTGAGCGACATAATCGCATGTGAATGTGTACTCTTTGATGGTGACAGTATCGTTATCGTCGATACAATCAAGGTCGGTAACAAAATACTGTATCGAGGTTGTTCCCTCTTTTTTTACTTTAAAATCAGCTGAAATCACAGGCGTCTTTTTTGAAAAATCGACAGGCGAACTGATTGTGCTGAAGCTGAAAGGAATACTTCCGTCGAGGTCAACATTCCGCGCGACACCGACAAGGTCGTGGAAATCGACCGAATCTTTGTCGAGCTCGAGATATTCGCTGTCATAAAACAGGTTGGCGACCATATCGGAAACAGGCTTTTCGCAGTCTGAGAGATACAGGGTGTAGGTGACCGTGTCCATATAGCCGACACTCACGCCGTCAAGCGCCAGCACGCCTTTCGCAAAACAGCTGAACACCGATATGGAAATTATCAGCAGTACAGCTGTAAGCGAAACGAATATTTTAAAACCTTTTTTCATCATATCAAAACCTCATAATTAAATAAATGGCAAGCAATAAGCGTTCTTCCCACTTACCACTTACCACTTACCACT
>JAILPC010000119.1 GCA_024690465.1 Ruminococcus sp. | reverse complement strand
TATATTACATATCCTGCTCTGTGTTTGTTTTCGGGACTGACAATAATTGATTATAACTATTTTTATTGTTTTCTGTCTGTTATTATTCATGAAACGGCTCATTTAGCTGCTATGGTAATTTGCAAATCGCCGTTTTGCGGTGTGAAGATATCTGTGTTTGAGATTAAAATAATTGAAAAATCTCGTCATATCCTCGACTATAAACGTGATTTAATAATCACATCGGCAGGACCTCTCGCGAATATTCTGTTTTTTATACTGTTTTTCAGCGCGAGCGTCAACTTTGCGGTTATTAATCTGTTGATAGGAGCGTTTAATCTGCTCCCTGCCGCAGGTCTTGACGGAGGACAGATGATTTATCTTCTTTTATCAAAACACTTTTCAGGCAGAATCTCGGCGATAATACTGGATATCATAACTGTTATTATATCTATACCGCTGTTTGTTCTCGGAATACTCGTATTATTCAGGTCAGCATATAACTTTTCACTGCTTTTGGTTAGTATGTATCTGATTCTTTCTCTTTTTATTAAAGAGGATAAGTATCTTTAACGGAGGAATTATGATAAACAAGGATGTTGAAAAAATACTGTTAAAAGTTCAAAAACCGGGACGATATGTCGGCGGAGAACTTAACTCCGTTATCAAGGACAAAAATGACGTTGATGTACGATTCGCGTTCTGTTTTCCCGATACATACGAAATAGGTATGTCGCATCTCGGCATGAAAATCCTCTACAGTCTGCTTAATGAAAAACCGTACATATGGTGTGAACGCGTATTCGCTCCGTGGATTGATATGGAAGCTATAATGAGGGAGAGAAACATTCCTCTCTACGCGCTTGAAAGCGGCGACGCGATAACGAATTTTGATTTTATCGCCTTTACGCTTCAGTATGAACTTAGCTACACCAACGTACTGAATATGCTTAAGCTTGCGAATATCCCGATAAAATCCAGGGATAGAACAGAGCTGAATCAGATTGTTGTCGCCGGCGGTCCCTGCGCGTGCAATCCCGAGCCATTGGCTGAGTTTATTGATATTTTCTTTATCGGCGAGGGAGAAGAAGTAGACCTTGAGGTCTGTGAGCTTTATCGCAGATGTAAAGCTGAAAACAAGAGCAAGACTGAATTCCTTGAGCTCGCCGCTCAGATTAAAGGCGTGTATGTTCCGTCACTTTATGATGTTGAATATAACGCCGACGGAACATTGAAGAGCTTTACGCCGAAAGATGACGCCCCCGAAAAGGTCGAAAAGAGGCTTATGACAGATATGGACAGCAGCTATTATCCCGAAAACTTCGTTGTACCTAACATTGAGGTTGTGCATGACAGAGCGGTTTCCGAAATCTTCAGAGGCTGTATACGCGGCTGCCGTTTTTGCCAGGCGGGGTTTCTTTATCGTCCTGTCCGTGAAAAAAGCATTGATAAGATTAATTATGAGTGCAAAACTCTGTGCGATAATACAGGATATGACGAGGTTTCTCTGTCCTCGCTAAGTTCCAGTGATTATACTGGAATTATTCCTCTGCTCGAAAAAATGAGTGAATGGTCGGTTGAAGATAAGGTCAGCATTTCTCTGCCGTCACTTCGTGTGGACGGTTTCAGCGATGACTTGCTGAACAAAATAAAATCAGTCCGTAAGAGCGGACTGACATTTGCTCCCGAGGCGGGAACCCAGAGACTCAGAGATGTTATCAACAAGAATGTTCTCGAGGATGAGCTTATCGAAACCTGCACCAAAGCGTTCAACGGAGGTTATACCAAGGTAAAGCTTTACTTTATGATTGGCTTGCCTACAGAAACACTTGAGGATGTTGAGGGTATTGCTCAGCTGGCTCAGAAAGTTGTCGACGCTTATTACGCGTGCGAGAATAAGCCCAAAGGCAAAAGCGTTACAGTGACGATTTCTACCGCATCATTTGTGCCGAAGCCTTTTACACCATTTCAGTGGTACGGACAGAATCCGCGTGATATGCTGATGGATAAACAGTATCATCTGAAAGAGAGTATCACTACAAAAAAGGTCAACTACAACTATCACGACGCGGGGACAAGTTTTATCGAAGCCGTGTTCGCGAGAGGTGACAGAAAGCTTTCAAAGGTTCTTGAAAGAGCTTCTGAGAAAGGCTTTCACTTTGACGGCTGGAACGACTGCTTCTCGATTGATGAGTGGCTTAAATTATTTGATGAATGTGATATTGATCCCGATTTTTACGCGACAAGAGAGCGTGAACTCGACGAACTGTTGCCGTGGGACTTCCTGGATTACGGAGTAAATAAGGGATTCCTGCTCAAAGAACGTGAAAAAGCTTATAATGACACGGTAACACCTCACTGCCGCCTTAAATGCTCAAACTGCGGAGCGGCAAAATACAAAACAGGAGTATGCTATGAAAAACATAAGGGTATGGTTTAAAAAGGACAATGAGTGCCGTTATATCTCTCATCTTGACCTGAACCGCTGTATGCTCAGAGCGCTTCATAAAAGCCGTATTCCTATCTGGCATACCGAGGGCTTTAATATCCACCCTTACGCGACATTTCCGCTGCCGCTTTCTCTCGGCTTTAAAGGCGAGAGGGAGTGTATGGACATCAGACTTGTTGAGGATTGCACATGTGATGAAATCAAAGAAAAGCTCAACAGCTGTCTGCCTGAGGGACTCCGTGTTTTTGATGTTGCCGAGCCTGTGATGAAAGCTAAAGAAATCGCTTTCGCTTCATTCAGAATAAGAGTTACATCGGACGATGTTTCTCCCGACGAATTGTATAGAATTTGCGATGAGCTGCTCGGCAGGGACGAGATATTAGTTGAGAAAAAGACAAAGAAAAAAGGCGTACGAGAGATTGATATCAAGGGCTATCTTGATAATGTTAAGTCTGAGCGCAATATCGGTGGCGTTATCATCACCGTAACTTTGCCCGCGGGCAGCGTTACAAATATTAACCCGACGCTTATTCAGAAGGCATTAGAACGCTATTATAATATTGAAGTGTACTTTGATGTCACCAAGACAGATATGTATGATAAAAAATTAAAAAGTTTTGAATAAAACTTGATTTTTAAAATGTTTTATAATATAATAGTCAAGGTCGCTATGCAGA
>JAILPC010000118.1 GCA_024690465.1 Ruminococcus sp. | reverse complement strand
TAAACGGGAAATATAATAACAGATACGGTACAAAATATGAAGGATATAAAATCTCTCTATCTCTCGGAGCTTGAAGAATTTATAACAGAAAACGGATTCCCTAAATTCAGGGCAAGGCAAATTTTCGACTGGTTTAAAAAGGGCGCGACAGCTTTTGACGAAATGCGCAATTTACCTAAGAAATTAATCGATTTTTTATCGGGAAGTTGTTACATTTCTGTTGCAAATATTGAAAAAAAACTTGTATCACGCTATGATAAAACAGTAAAATACTTATTCTGTCTTAATGACGGTGAGTACATAGAGAGTGTAGTGATGAGTTATCATCACGGCTATTCGATTTGCGTGTCAACACAAGTAGGCTGCAAAATGGGATGTACCTTCTGCGCGACAGGCAAAAGCGGATTCTCCCGAAGCCTTACGGCGTCCGAAATTCTGGCGCAGATTGAGTCTGCTCAAAAGGATTTGAACATACGCATAAGCAACGTTGTTCTTATGGGTATGGGGGAGCCTCTCGACAACTTCGATAACGTTATCAGATTCCTCAGGCTCGTCAGCGACGAGAACGGACTCAACATAGGTATGAGACACATCACTCTCTCGACCTGCGGAATAGTTCCGCGTATCTATGATCTGGCGGAGTATAAATTCGCTTTGACGCTTTCGGTTTCGCTTCACGCTCCCGATAACGAAACACGGAGCAGGACAATGCCTATTAACAACCGCTATCCTATAGAACAGCTCATAAAAGCGTGCCGTGATTACTTCGACACCACAGGCAGACGTGTGAGCTTTGAGTACGCTATGATAGACGGTGTTAACGATACGGACGAATGTGCTTTTAAGCTCGCCGCGCTTCTCAAGGGAATGAACTGTCACGTAAACTTCATTCCCGTCAACGCAGTCAAAGGCACAGGATATATAAAGAGCAGAACCGAGCGGCAAAAAGCGTTTGTCGAGATACTCTCAAAGCGCGGTGTCACCGCAACGGTTAGACGAACGCTCGGCAACGACATCAACGCGTCCTGCGGACAGCTCAGACGCAATACAGTGAATTAAGTTTTGGAATAGTTGGGATTTAGAATTGATTTAGAAGGAGGTTAATAACTTTGGAAATATTCAGCAAAAGTGATATCGGCTTAGTCAGAACCCAGAACCAGGACGACTGCCGTTTCGGAGTTATTTCCCCAAGCTGTGTGTGGGCGGTTGTCTGTGATGGAATGGGAGGCGCCAACGGCGGCAACATCGCCTCAGCCTCTGCCGTAGAATACATCAGCAAAGAGATTGAAAAGATGTATTCCGACGAGCTCTCAAAGCCCGAGCTCGCTACATTGATGACCGAGATTGTTTCCCAGGCAAACAAAGTAATCTACGATATGGCACAGAAGGATGTTGAGCTAACAGGAATGGGCACAACCTGTGAGTTTGTGCTCATCAAAGATACAACAGTTCATGTTGTCCATGTCGGCGATAGCCGAACCTACGCCATAAGAGGCGGCAAGATTAAACAGCTCACCGAGGACCACTCGGTTGTTCAGGAAATGGTGCGCCGCGGCGAAATCACCGCCGACCAGGCGCAGACACATCCGAACAAGAACTTCATTACCCGCGCTTTGGGTATAAGGTCCGACGTTCATCTTGATTACATCGAGACTAATTTCATCTACGGAGATGTGCTGCTTGTTTGTACCGACGGCTTCTCCAACTGTGTCACAACAGGCGAAATGGTTAAGCTTTGTCATGAGAACAGAGGAGAGGGACTGACCGACATCTTGGTCGAAACGGCTAAGCAGGGCGGCGGCGCCGATAACATAACCGTCGCGGTAATTTATTAGGGGGTGAGTTTATGGATAAATACAGTGGCAAAAAGCTTGACGGACGTTATGAAATCCACGAGCTCATCGGTGTCGGCGGTATGGCTTATGTGTACCGCTGTACGGACACGATTGACGACAGAGAAGTCGCCGTAAAAATTCTCAAAGACGAGTTTTTGAACAACGAGGAGTTTATCCGCAGATTCAAAAACGAGAGCAAGGCTATCGCTATGCTCTCACACCCGAATATAGTCAAGGTTTATGACGTAAGCTTCGGCGATATGATTCAGTACATTGTTATGGAGTATATCGACGGTATCACCCTCAAGGAGTATATCGGTCAGCAGGGTGTCCTCGACTGGCGCGAGGCGCTTCATCTCACAACCCAGATTCTTAAAGCTCTCCAGCACGCTCACAATAAGGGCGTTATACACCGCGACATAAAGCCTCATAACATTATGCTTTTGCAGGACGGCACTATCAAGGTTACGGATTTTGGTATCGCCCGTCTGACTGATACCCAGACAAAGACAATGACCGAACAGGCTATCGGTTCTGTTCATTATATAGCTCCCGAGCAGGCGCGAGGCAGCAAGACGGACGGCAAATCCGATATTTATTCTGTCGGTGTAATGCTCTACGAGATGATTACGGGCAAGCTTCCGTTCGACGCTGACAGCGCTGTTTCCGTCGCTCTGATGCAGCTCCAGTCCACACCCAAAATGCCCAGAGAGATTAACCCAGGTATTCCGCTCGGACTTGAGCAGATTACAATGCACGCTATGCAGAAAAACCCTGCCCAGCGATACCAGACCGCTCTCGATATGCTCGGCGATTTAGAGCGCTTTAGACTAAATCCCAACGTTCATTTTGATTATAAATATTTCGTTGACTCAGACCCGACGAAGTTTGTCAAGAAATACCAGAAACCCGAACCGAGTCAAAGCGGCGGTCAAAACGACGCTGAGGAAATTGATGAGAAGAAAGAACATTCAAACACTTATTACGCGGTAAAAACCGCTGTTGTCACGGCGATTATTCTGGTTGCGGTTTTCTTTACGGCAACGCTTATCAGAGGTTGTATCCCTGACCAGAACACAGACGTTGAAATCGACAATTTTGTCGGCAAGACAATTGTTGAGGCGAACGAGAATAACCCGAACAACTTTAAGTTCGAGATAAAGAGCAGCCCGAAGTTTGACAGCAAAAAGAAGACAGGCGAAATTGTAAAGCAGGATCCTGAGGCGGGCTCCAAGCTTGTAAAATCAGGCGCGACAATTGAGCTTACCGTCAACAGCAAAGACGTTGAGGCGAGCGTTCCGTTCTGCAAGAATCTCAGCAAAAAAGAGGCTTCTCAGCTTATAAAGGACAAGAGCCTCACACCCAAGTTTATTGACGTATACGACAGTCTGGGAGCTACCGACGCGGTTGTGGATACTTTCCCGCCCGCGGGTGTTCAGGCTACAGTCGGCTCAACGGTTTATGTCTACATCGTCAGAGGTCCCAAGGACACAAAGATTGAAGTTCCCGAAGTTACCAATATGTCTTTGTCCGAGGCTCAGTCAGACCTTTCCGAGAGCAAGCTCGAGTGCAAGTACACCTATGATGACGAGACACTCGCTCCCGAGGGTACCGTAATCGGTCAGTCGCCGCTTCAGTACAGCAAGGTTGACGAGGGTACAATAGTCAACCTTATCGTAAGCTCGGGCAAGGGCAGTCAGTCAACGGTAAATATTACCATTGATATGCCCAAGAACGTTGATTATGACGTCAAGATGACTGTTTCAATTGACGGTGTAATCGACTCAAGCTATACAAAGACCATCAATCCAAAATATAACACAAGCTACGCTGTTTCATTCACAGGCAGCGGCAATTCCTCGGTTCTCGTTATGCTCGACGGTCAGAATTACAGGAAGTATACGATTGACTACTCCACCGTGAGTTACACGACCGAATCGTTCGACTTTGTTCCGACCGAGCCCGAAACCACAGAAAAGCCGACGCAGGCTCCCGAAACACAGGCTCCTCCTGAGACTACCGTTGCTACGGAGGAACAAGTGGATGAAGAGGGTGACGTTTGATGGCTGAACTAAACGGAATTATTTTAAAAAGCACAGGCGGCTTCTATTATGTAGAAGCCGCCAATGGTGTATACGAGTGCAAAGCAAGAGGTATCTTCCGAAAAAAGAACAATTCTCCTAAGGTGGGAGATAAGGTTGTTATTTCCGTGCCTGACGAAGGTTACTGTTCGATTGAGGAGATTTTGCCGCGCAAAAATACGCTCAGGCGTCCTCCGCTTTCAAATATTGATATCCTTGTTATAGTTGTTTCTACAACCGAACCTGCTCCAAACGCGCTTGTGATTGATAAAATGACCGCGGCGGCTGTTGATAACGACATCGAACCCGCCGTTGTTATCTCAAAATCAGATTTGAAATCAGGTGTGGATTTGCTCTCGATATATAAAAACGCGGGAATCAAAGCCTTTGCCTATTCTTCGGAAGAACCCGAAAGCGCCGAGGAAATCAAGCGATATCTTAAGGGCAAGGTTGCCGCGTTTACGGGCAACAGCGGCGTAGGAAAGTCTACGCTCCTCAATATTCTGTATCCCGATTTAGAGCTTCAGACAGGGGAGATAAGCGAAAAGCTAGGACGGGGACGACACACCACGCGAACCGTTGAGCTTTACAAAACAGATGAGGGATACGTTGCCGACACTCCAGGGTTCTCAACGGTTGATTTGGAGCGCTACAATATGATTGACAAGGATAACATAAAATTCTGTTTTCCCGAGTTCAGGGATTTTCTTACGGAATGTCAGTTCACTTCCTGCTCCCACACCTGCGAAAAGGGCTGCGCGGTGCTCAAAGCTGTTGAGGAAGGCAAAATATCCGAGTCGCGTCATAAGAGTTATGTCGCTATGTATAACGAAGTAAAGGATATAAAAGAATGGCAGAAAAAGCAAAACCGAGATGCGTGATTGTCTGCGCGTCACCCGACACCGAAATTGAATATATCAGTCGTTCTGTCAAGGCTGACGATTATGTTATCGCGGCTGACGGCGGAATGGTTCTTCTCAGCAAAGCGGGGATTATTCCCGATTTGTTTGTCGGTGACTTTGACTCCTTCAAGGGTATTGTTCCCGAAGGTGTCGAAGTTATCAGGCTGAATACTCACAAGGACGACACGGACTCAATGCACTGTGCGTCTGTCGCGGTTTCGCGTGGATATAAAGAGGTCGTTCTGCTCGGGGCGTCGGGCGGAAGTATGCCGCACACATTCTCGAATTACTGTGTGTTAAGCTTTCTCGGGGATAACGGCGTCAAGGCGGCGCTCTCCGACAAAAGCGAGGATGTTCGTGTGCTGAGTGAGGGAGAGTACAGTTACAGCGGTCTTGACGGTTTCGGCTTCTCTGTTTTTCCGTTCGGCTGTGACAGCGCTGTTGTCTCGTATATCGGCGGTGTGGAGTATCCCGCGACCGACTTAACGCTTTATGAAAACTCCTCTCTGGGTAAGTCAAATGTGTTCAGAAGCGATGAAGTAAAAATAGCGGTTAAAAAAGGGAAAGTGATTGTTTTTAATTCCAAATCATAAAAACAATCAATAACAAAACTGTAACAATAAAAACTATCACATTTATTGCAATTTGAATAATCACTATGTTATACTTAAAATAAGTAAATTTGTGTATTGTCAGGAGGTAACCGAATGTCTTTGTGTATGGGCTGTATGCGAGAAATCGGTGACAATGTAATTTGCCCCAGTTGTAAATTCGATAATTCAACCGAACAGCATTCTCCGTATTTACCGTATAACACTGTTCTTCACGGACGTTATGTGGTGGGTTCCGTAATCGAAACCAACGGCGAAAGCT
Organism: Ruminococcus sp.; assembly: GCA_024690465.1. Lineage (GTDB taxonomy): Bacteria > Bacillota > Clostridia > Oscillospirales > Acutalibacteraceae > Ruminococcoides. The sequence goes on along the minus strand of JAILPC010000118.1, from coordinate 6,312 downwards.
CCCGATATATTTCGTTTGATAAACAGACAGGCGACGTGGTCATCGTGTGCGAGTTTCTCCCTATGGGACTTTTCGAGCGTGAGAACGACGAGATTAACCTTACTGTAAGATATGAGAACGAGGATGTATTCCGCAAGCTTATGACGGACTTTATTTCATATTTCCGTACTATAGCCGAGCTTAAGGATTTTTCCGCGTTAATGAGAATTCACAACATCTTCCAGGAGAATAACACAGCGTATGTTATCGAGGAGAATCAGGACCTAATTCCTTTCAGGGAGTATGTTGAAAGAAGCAACGGACATCTCGAATGGGATATAGCCCGTCCGCTCTTTATGCCCGTTATCTCCGCTCTTGAAGCGCTTCATCGCCGCGGACTCGGACACTACGCTATTTCTCCCAAGAATATGTATGTTACCGCTTACGGTAAAATCAAAATCGCGGGACTCGCGACTGCCAACGAGCGCAAGCGCGGTACACCGCTTAAGTCTCAGCTTTTCTCAGGCTGCGCTGCTCCCGAACAGTATGAAAACAATTTCCCGCTCGACAGCATCACGGAGATTTACGGTATTTCCGCCACACTGTTCTACGCTTTGACAGGCAACCTTCCCGCAAGCGCCAAGGACAGATACAAGGATTCGCGTCTGCTCATGAGCACCAGTACCGTAAAAAGGCTTCCGCCTCACGTTGTTACTGCGATTGCCAACGGTTTGCAGGTTAAGCGCGAAAACCGTATATCGGATTTTGACGAGCTGCGTTCACAGCTTTCCGTATCTCATACGGCTCAGGCTATTCAGGAGGAAATCTCCCGCACAGCCAATATGAACGTGAATAAGTCAAAGATGAACAATATGAAGAACTCATCCCACAAGCTTCCGATTATTCTCGCCGCGGTCATCACCGTTCTTCTTCTCGGCACAGCGGGAGTATTCCTCTTGGTTCAGAATCCTTTCAAGGAGTTTTTCCATCCCAGAAACGAGATTGTGACCACAGGCGCAACGGAAAAGTGGACGGGAGAGACGGTACCGAATTATGTCGGTATGAGCTATAAAGAGGTCAAGAATAACGCGGAACAGGATGACAACCTGAATGTTTATCTCGACACTAACGAGAGCTTCAGCGATAAGTATGAGGACGGAGTTGTTATGGAGCAGGACCCCAAGGCAGGTTCTCCGCTTACCGCTTCGGGTGAATACTCGGTTTCTGTCAAGGTCAGCAAAGGTCCTCAGATGCGTGAGTTGCCCAAAATTGAAAAAAAGAACGTCAACACTGTCGCGAAAACTCTCGCCAAAGACAGCTTTGTTGTAAACGCTGAGTATCAGTACAGTTCAAAACATGATAAAGATACCGTAATCGGATATAAAGACCTCAAGCCGGGTGATAAGCTCGAGTACGGTTCGACTGTGACCATTATCGTGAGCAAGGGCGAGGAGCCTAAGGCTCCGACAGCCGCTTCAACCGCTAATCAGAATTAAAAAATTAAAGCGTGCGTATTAACGCACGCTTTTATCAAATTTTAATGTTCTGTATTATCGCTTTTTCGGCGTTCTTTATCATTTCGTGAAGTGACGGAAAACTCTCGGGATATTTGTCGTCGAGAATGTCGAACGAAAGCTTCGGGCCGTCAATGTTTGACGCAGCTGCTTTGATTCTCGACTCGTGAATCTCCATCGCGGCATTGCTCATATTCTCATAGCTTGAATCGCTTATCTTGAAAATATCATCGGGATTATTTTCTTTTAAAGAATATAAGCTCCTGAATATGTTATAATGCGCTATGCTCAGGTAATCGCTGATGTATTTCTGGAGCTTTTTATTATTGATTTCCGAGAGTATACTGTAGGTTATCGAGGCTGAATTGTTAATCAGCCTGCGGTTTAACAGGCAATATGTGTTGCTTTTTACAATCGCCGCTTCACTGTTGTCGCTGCTTTCCGTGAGGCTTTCGGCGCTGTCAAACGCCGAGGCTCTGCCCAGCAGATAATCTGTAGAAACCTCGTAGAAGTCCGCTGTTCTCGACAGGAATTCAAGACTGCATTCGCGAATGCCTTTTTCATAGTGCGAAAGCAGTGATTGCGATATCCCCAGTTTCTTTGCGGCGTCCTTCTGGCTGAGACCTTTTTTCTTTCTGAGATTTGATATTATTCTTCCGAATTCTTTTGACATTTCAATCACCGAAAAATAAGATTTAATACAATCAGTATAATATATAAATTACAATTTGTAAAGTAGGTTAGTTATGCAAAGTTATGTAATCCATTTTATCCGACACGGCGATATAGCCGACACTCTCAAAGGCAAATACATAGGTACAACCGACGTTTCTCTCAGCGACGAGGGCAGACAGAACCTTGTGTCATATGACAGAAAGTATATCTACCCGGGAGCGCAGGTTGTTTTTACAAGTCCTCTCAGGCGGTGTACCGAAACAGCTCGGATTCTCTATCCTGATTTGAAGCCTATTGTCATTGACCAGCTTGCCGAGTGCAGCTTCGGCGAATGGGAGAACAAAAGCGCCGACGACCTCAAGGACGACGAAATATTTCAGAAATGGCTCGCGGGTAAAAACGGCGTAAAGCCTCCTGATGGCGAGAGCGGATTGGAGTTCACCAACCGTATCTGCGATGTGTTTGAACAGATTGTCGACGGACTTGTCAAAACCGGCAACACCGAGGCGGTCATAATAACTCACGGCGGTGTAATTATGACGCTGCTTTCCGTTTACGGAATCCCGAGGGCAAAGCCCTTTGAGTGGGTGATGGACAACGGCTTCGGCTATTCTGTACGTGTGAACCCGATGATGTGGCAGCGAGATAAGGTTGCCGAGGTTTATCGCAGAATCCCTGTTATGCCCGAGGATAATACCTGATAATTGTATCACAGTTTACAATCTTTACAGGTTAAATATGACATAATTAGTATATTAAATGTAATAAAACAATTTGCGCGTATTCAAAAAGGCTTCCCTAAGGCTTATTGTACGGGGAAATGTATATTTGACAGAAACGCGTAAGCAAGACGAGGAGAAATAAAAATGAATAATTACAAAATCACTTTACTCAAGGGCGACGGTATCGGTCCCGAAATTGTAGACGAGGCTGTAAAAGTCCTCAACAAAACTGCCGACAAATTCGGCTTTTCAATCGAATATGACGAGGCTCTGATGGGCGGCTGCGCAATCGACGCGACAGGCGAGCCGCTTCCTCAGGAAACCATAGACAAATGTAAGGCTTCCGACAGCGTGCTTCTGGGAGCTGTAGGCGGTCCCAAGTGGGATAATCTCCCGGGCAACAAGCGTCCCGAGGCGGGACTTCTCGGAATCAGAGGCGCTCTCGGTCTTTTCGCTAACCTTCGTCCTTCAGTTATCTTTGAACCTTTACAGGGTGATTCACCGATTAAAGACGAGATTATCGGCGGACAGCTTGATATCCTCATCGTTCGTGAGCTCACAGGCGGCATTTACTTCGGAAAGCGCGGCAGAACCGTCACCGAGGACGGTGCAGAGGCTGCGTGGGATACCGAGATGTACTCCGTGCCCGAGATCGAGCGTATCGCGCGCGTAGCTTTCGAGATGGCTATGAAGCGCGACAAGAGAGTAACAAGTGTTGACAAGGCTAACGTCCTCGAGAGCTCAAGACTCTGGAGAGAGACTGTTGTCAAGGTCGCGAAGGACTATCCCGAGGTAGAGCTCAACCACCTTTATGTTGACAACTGTGCTATGCAGCTTGTCCGCAATCCCCGCCAGTTTGACGTAATCGTTACTTCCAATATCTTCGGCGATATTCTTTCCGACGAGGCTTCGATGATTGCGGGCTCAATCGGTATGCTCGCTTCGGCTTCACTTGCCGAGGGCAAGTTCGGACTCTATGAGCCCATCCACGGCTCAGCTCCCGATATTGCGGGACAGGGAATCGCGAATCCGCTCGCGACAATTCTTTCCGTCGCTATGATGCTTCGCTACTCACTTGATGAGGAAGAGGCGGCGGACGCTATCGAGAACGCAGTAAACGAAGCTCTCAAAAAGTACCGCACACCCGATATTCTGTCGGATGACACTGTCAAGGTTTCTACAACCGAGATGGGCGACAAGGTCTGTGAGTATATATAATTCCCAATTCTCAATTTCAAACTCTTCACTAAATGCTAAATGCTGTTCACTGAAAGCTGAAAAATTATGTACTATGATATGCACTCCCATCTCCTGCCTGAGATGGACGACGGCTCAAAGAGCGTCGAACTCAGCCTTAAAATTATAGATAAACTCCGCGCGCAGAACGTAAAAAGGCTCTGCTTTACTCCTCATTTTTATACGAATGAGGAGAGCATAGCTCAGTTTCTCAAACGCCGTGAGGAATCTGTCAGAAAGCTTCTGCCCGAACTGCCCGATGATATTGAGGCTTGTATCGGCGCCGAGGTTTATGTGACGCGCTATCTTTTCAATAACAATGATTTGTCGGGAATCACATACGGAAGCTCCGATTATATTTTGGTTGAGTTTCCGTTCGACAGTCACTTCACCGACCACACAATGGATTATATCTACCGACTAAAGGGCAACTACGGCTTAAAGCCCGTGCTCACTCATATCGAGCGCTACCGCCATCTTATGGCTGACGAGGGGCTTGTTGAGAACTTGCTCGACGAGGACGTTATAATCCAGACCAACGTCGGCGCGTTTAACGGCTTTTCACAGAAGCGCCGTTTGCTCAAGTACATAAAGCGCGGATATATTGACATTGTCGGTACGGATTGTCATTCCTTAACGCGCGGCAATCCCGACGATTACACACCGACAATGAACCTTATAAATAAAAAATGCGGCAAAGATTATGTTGACCACATCATAGAAACCAGTGAAGAAATTTTCAAATCCGCAACAGGAGGTAACTGAAATGAAGAAAACAATCGCTGTTCTTCTCGCGGCGCTTATGCTGCTCTCGATTCTGTCGGTCGTATCCGCTTCGGCTATAAAGCAGTTAGCTTTAACAGGCAAGGTGGGTGACTGCAAATGGACATATTATAACGACCTCAAGGAACTCCGCGTCACGGACGGTACCGAAATTATGTCCGATGAAAACAACAAATACCCGTGGTCTTCATGGGATAATATCGGACAGGTTAAGAAGATAGTTATCGGCAACGGTATAAAAAATATCGGTCCCAGCGCTTTTGAGAATTTTTCATCTGTTACGTCCGTAGAACTGCCTGATACTCTTGAAAACATCTATTACTGCGCTTTCGATAGCTGCAAAAGTCTAAAGAGTATTACTTTCCCGAATTCTCTTAAAGCAATAGCGAATCACGCCTTTGCCTGCTGCGGTTTAAAGAGTGTCAAAATCCCTAAAAGCGTAACAAGAATTCTTTTCTGCGCTTTTATTTCCTGCTATGATCTTTCAGAGGTTATTTTCCCTGACGGAATCAGCGCGACTGTCGGCAATTCCGCATTTTATAATACAAATCTGAAATCTGTATATCTGCCCGCGGGTATCACTCAAATTGATGAATTAGCTTTCGGCTATTACAGTACCGATGGCTATACCGATACTTCGGTGAACGGCTTTACAATCATTACTCCCAAAAATACAGTTGCCGAAGCTTACGCGAAAGCTAACGGCTTTAAGCTTAAAAACGCGGTTGCGATAAGGGACTGGAAAGTTACGGGTATAAAAAACCTGACATATACGGGCAAGCCTCTCAAACAGAGCAATATCCTCGTGTCAAAAAGCGGCGAGTACGCTGACTTTACTGTAAAATACAAGAACAATCTGAACGTCGGTACTGCCACGGTAACTCTCACAGGCGAGGGCGATTATTACGGCACAATCACAAAGACTTTTAAGATTTCCAAGGCAAAGAACCCGATGACAGTCGTTTGTAAAAAGACTGTCACAGCGAACTCAAAGAAAAAGACAACAATCAAAAAGGCAGTTACAGCAAAAAATCCGCAGGGCGCTGTTTCCTACAAGACCAATAATAAAAAGGTCACAGTAAAGAAAGGTACAATGACTGTCGCCAAAGGATTAAAGAAGGGCAAGACCTACACAGTTAAAGTTACCGTTACCGCCAAAGGCAACAAGAATTACAAGAGCGGCAGCAGGACGGTCAATGTCAAAATCCAAGTAAAGTAAAACAAAACGGCTCGGATTTCCGGGCCGTTAGTTTTTGTATCACGCATAATGTCATTTTACACAAATGATAAGATTAAATTTTGTGCAACATTTTATGTGAATATAATTAAATCAGTATAGACAAAGATATTATTTTATGATATAAATAAAATATATTGAAATTTGCGCTTGACAAATCAAGAGG
>JAILPC010000083.1 GCA_024690465.1 Ruminococcus sp. | reverse complement strand
GATTGTAATCATGACAACTTCAACGGCGTATGGGCTGATAAAGAAACATTATTAATCAATCCCAACACTCTCGCCGTTTCGGTTTCAACAAAGTCGGTAAAAGCCTCAAAGCTCAAAAAGGCTGCCGTAACCGTAAAACCTCTCTCAATCAGCAAGGCTAAGGGCGTGGTTAAGGTTACCAAGGTTAAGAGCGGCACAACAAGCTCAATCTACAGCAAGGCGTCCGTCAACTCCAAGACCGGCGCGATAACGCTCAAAAAGGGCACTTACAAAGCGGGCACATACAAGATTAAGCTTTCAGTTACCGCCGCGGGCAACACAAGCTACAGCGCAAAGACAGTAACAAAGACCGCGACAATTAAGATTCTGGGCAAGTCGGCTAACCCGATGGAAGTAAGCACACAGTTCAAGGATATAAAGCTCGGCGCGCTCAAAAAGTCAAGCAAGACCTACAAGCTCGTTTCCACTAAAAAGGCTAAGGGCAAGGTTACGTTCAAAAAGGTAAAGAAGGGTACAACAAGCTCTATTTTCAAGAATATTACGGTTAACAAAAAGAACGGCGCAATCAAATTAAAAAAGGGTTCTTACAAGAAGGGCATTTATGAGATAGTTGTCAAAGTTACCGCTAAGGGCAACGACGATTACAAGTCAAAGTCGATTAAGGCTACCATAAAGCTCAGGATAGCAAAAAAGTTTGTAAAATGCAAAACCTGTGAAGGCAAAGGATACGTTTATTCCGGCTTCAACATTACCCTTTACATGTACGGTGTTCCTTATAAAACAATCTACGGAACCAGAACATGTACCGACTGTGAAGGCACTGGTCAGGTTATAGGATAATAACATTTTGATAAACATTACGGGCAGCCTGTCGGCTGCCCGAGCTTTTATATGAAGAAATCCGCCATCACTCTCAAATCGCCTGTATAACTGCCTGCCTCTTTGACCTTTGCCGCCGATATTTTCGAGCAGACATAACAGTCCGCGAACTCCTCAAGCAGAGCCAGCGTTCCGAGCGCGACATTTTCATCAATAAGAAGATAGTATTTATCTTTAAAGCTGTAAACCTTGTTTTCGTGCAGTTTCGTACGGAGCGCGACCGACGCGCTGATAAGTTTCTCAACATCCGCGAAAATACAGCAAAGACACATATCGGGCTTTTTTACTCTGTAAACACGTCGTTTTGTTTTTGGCTTGAGCGTCAGCAGGATAAGACAGCCGCTTTTGTGCGGCAGAGCTTCAACGAGCATTTTTTTGTTGTCTATACTCATTCCCGTTTTGCTGCACGCGAGCGTAAGCAGCCGCGAGAGTATCTTACGCGAGTGCGGGTCCTTGAAGCTCAGCGTGCTGTATTCAAGCGAAAAATCTTTCATATCGCTGCTGCCCAATACAATCATAACCTTGCTCGGGTCAATCTGTTCAATCGTCATCGTTACCACCTTAGGATTGTTTCTGTTGCCTATAAACATAATATGAGAGATATACGCCTTTCGCAAGTAAATATTTCTGGAAACTAAATTTTGCCAAATTTTTCGGCTGCGCTGTTGCATAATTAATCTGTGGTATGTTATGATTAATACAGATATAAAAACAGGGAGGAATACTTATGCCAAAATGGTTAAAAGACGCGATATTTTACGAAATCTATCCCCAGAGCTTCTATGACAGCAACGGCGACGGAATAGGCGACATTGAAGGCATAATCGAAAAGCTCGATTATATAAAACAGCTTGGCTGCAACGCAATCTGGCTTAACCCGATTTACGACTCGCCGTTCAGAGACGCAGGCTACGATGTGCGCAACTACAAGAAGGTTGCTCCGCGCTACGGTACAAACGACGACCTCGTACGCCTTATAAACTTAGTCCACAAAAAACGTATGCATATTATTCTCGACCTTGTCCCCGGGCATACAAGCGATACTCATCCATGGTTCAAACAGGCAAAACAGGCTAAGCCGAACAAGTTCTCGAACAGATATATCTTCACCGACAACGTGTGGAGCGCTCCGCCCGAGTACAGACTTATGTGCGGACTTTGCGAGCGTGACGGCAACTATATGGTCAACTTCTTCAGCTCTCAGCCCTCGCTCAACTACGGCTTTGCCGAGATTACATTCCCCGAGTGGCAGATGCCGATAGACCATCCCGAATGTCTGGCTACCAGAAAGGCGCTCAAGGAGATTATGCGCTTCTGGCTTGACCAGGGAGCTGACGGATTCCGCGTGGATATGGCAGATTCGCTTGTCAAAAATGACAACACCAAAGAGGCCACGGCAACAATCTGGGCGGATATCAGAGAAATGATGGACAGCGAATATCCCGACGCGGCGCTCGTTTCCGAGTGGTGCAATCCCTATGTCGCTGTTAACAAGGCGGGTTTCCACTCCGACTTTTACCTCGACCACATCGGCAACGGCTACAATATGCTTATGCGAGGCGGAAGCTGGGGCGACAAGGCTTTCTTCAACAAGAACGGAGAGGGCAATATCCGCGCGTTTGTTGACGAATATGTACCCGCGTATCTTGCTTCGAAGGATAACGGCTACATAAGCCTTATCACCTGCAACCACGATACACCTCGTTTGACCGCTTACCTTGACAACGAGGCTATCAAGCTCGCCTACGCGACAATGTTTACACTGCCCGGTGTTCCGTTCCTTTACTACGGCGACGAAATCGGTATGAAATATATCCATGGTCTCACAAGCGTTGAGGGCGGCTTCAGCCGAACAGGCTCCCGTACCCCGATGCAGTGGAAGGGCGGCAAGAACCTCGGATTCTCCGAGAGCGACACACCTTACATTCCCGTTGACCCCGACAAAAACGCGCCGACAGTTGAGAACCAGCGGCGCAAAAAAGACAGTATCTATAAGGTTGTAAAGGACATCATCAAGCTGAGAAAGAAGAATCCCGACCTTTCTGCCGACGGTGATTTTGAGGTGATTTACGCCGAGGAAAACTCGTTCCCGTTCGTTTACCGCAGAGGAAAGTTTGTGATTCTCGTCAATCCGCTTGACCGTCTTTCGGACGTCCGCTTTGAGTACGAAGTCAAGCAGGAGGTCTACAAAATCGGCGAGTATGTCCAGTCCTGGGAGAAGATGACGCTTGGTCCCCAGAGCTTTGTGATAGTAGAGATTTAGTGGTCAGTGAGCAGCAATCAGTGGTCAGTTATTCAGGCGAAAAAGTGGATAAAAAGAGACAGCAGGACATTCCCGTGAGATGTCCTGCTGATTTTATATTGTTCATTTGTTAAAGCTTAAATTATTACTTATTACTTAACTGACGAATCCTATTTTTTTCATTGCCTTTGAGAGTGTTCTCTGCGAGATTCTCTGGGCAATTTCGTCTGCCTTTCTGTAGCAGCTTTCGAGATATGCCTTGTCGGCTCTGAGCTTTTCGTACTCTTCTTTAATCGGTCGGAGCGCCTCGACAACAGCCTCGCCGACCGCGGTCTTGAAGTCGCCGTAGCCTTTGCCTTCAAAGTCCTTTTCAATCTGTTCGCGGCTCAGTCCCGTAACGGCGCCGTATATGTCAATGAGGTTGTTGATTCCGTCCTTGCCCTCGGCATAGCGCACAACAGCCTCGCTGTCGGTTACTGCTCTTTTGAACTTCTTCATGATAACCTCGGGAGTGTCCAGCAGGTGAACACAGCCGTTGACGTTTTCGTCCGACTTGCTCATCTTCCGCGTCGGGTCCTGAAGGCTCATAACTCTCGCGCCTGTCTTCGGCACATACGCCTCGGGAACCTTGAACACGTTGGGATAAAGTCCGTTAAAACGGTTGGCGATATCGCGCGCGAGTTCAAGATGCTGAACCTGGTCGGCGCCTACAGGCACACAGTCCGCCTGATAAAGCAGGATATCAGCCGCCATAAGCGAGGGATATGTGAACAATCCCGCGTTGATGTTGTCGGCATGCTTCTGGCTCTTGTCCTTAAACTGCGTCATTCTCGCGAGCTCGCCGAACTGCGTGTAGCAGTTGAGAATCCACGCCATCTGAGCGTGAGTTGTTACATGGCTCTGAATAAAGAACAGAGTTTTTTCAACGTCAATTCCGCATGCGATTATGGAAGCGTACGCGTCCAAAATATTTTTGCGCATCTGCGCGGGTTCCTGGCGCACGGTGATTGTGTGCAAATCAGCGAGAGCGAAAATGCAGCTGAACTCGTCCTGCATATTAACCCAGTTTCTGATTGCGCCGAGGTAATTGCCCAGTGTGATTGTACCGCTCGGCTGAATAAGGCTCAGCGCTGTTTTTTTGTTTTCTGTTTCCATATTACACAATCTCCTTTATCAGATTACCCAATGCTTTGATACCCTTTTCGAGCTGTTCGTCGGTCGGAGTAGAGAAATTAATTCTGAAGCCGTCGGAGCTCTCGTTTTCGTCGGTGAGGAAAGCGTTTCCGGGAACTACGCACACCTTGCGTTCAATCGCCTTGCGCACATATGTCGGCATATCCACGCCCTCGGGGAGCTTGCACCAGATGAACAGTCCGCCGTCGATTTTGTCGTATGTAATCTCGGGAGCGCAGTACTCGTCGAGCAAATCCATACAGAACTTCGCCTTTTTGCGATAGATATTTCTCAGTTTTTCGAGGTGAGCCTCAAAATCATACTTTGTGATGAATTCATAGCATACCATCTGCGACCAGATATTTGTATGAACGTCGCTGCCCTGCTTGCAGACGGTCATCTTCTGAATAATCTCCTTCGGCGCGATTGTGTAGGCTACGCGCATACCCGGGGAGATAACCTTGCTGAACGAGCCCGCGTAAATCACGATGCCGTCGGTGTCGAAGGTCTTGATAGCAGGCAGGAACTCGCCGCTGTATCTGAGGTCGCCGTACGGGTTGTCCTCCAGGATAAGCACGCCGTATTTCTTGGCGAGCTCATACACCTTTTTGCGCTTTTCTAAGCTCATTGTAACGCCCGAGGGATTCTGGAAGTTCGGGATAGTGTAGATGAACTTCGTGTTCGGGTTAGCCTTGAGCGCGTCCTCGAGTTTGTCGGTGTTCATGCCGTCCGACTCAACCTCAACGCCTACGAGCTTGGCGTTATACGCTCTGAACGAGTTGAGCGAGCCGATAAAGCTCGGTGCCTCGGTGATTATAACTTCACCCTCGTTCACGAGCGATTTTGTCGCGAAGTCCATAATCTGCTGAGCTCCTGTTGTGATGAGGATATCGTCAAGCTCGGTGCCTATATTGTATTTTTCCTTCATATATTTTGTCAGATATTCTCTCAGCTTCGGATAGCCCTCGGTCACGCTGTACTGAAGCAGAGCAATCGGATTCTCCTTAAACAGTCTTGCGGAGATTTCCTCAAGCTCCTTTACGGGGAAAGCGTCGGGCGATGGATTTCCTGCCGAGAGAGATACAACCGTCGGGTCAGCCGCGTATTTGAAAATCTCTCTTATAGCGCTGGGTTTGAGGTTGTTTGTTCTGTCAGAAAATGTGTATTCCATTTGTATTACCTCACATTAATAATCTGCGTAATATTTTAGCATAATATGGGATTTGTTTCAAGTGCGAAAAAAAATAAGAATAAAAAGGAAAAAAACGTTGTAATATAAGCTATATTGGTGTATAATTAAT
>JAILPC010000058.1 GCA_024690465.1 Ruminococcus sp. | reverse complement strand
GGATGTTGTGGTATAGTTCTGTGTTGAACCGCAGCATCCAGGGGGTATTTTTATACTTGTTTCAAGTCTGTGTTTTAAGAGTCTATGTTTAAACAAAACGGAACAGAACGATAAACATCCTCTCACAAGTCGTGAGAGGATGAAAAAAGAATTATTACCCTCAAGGGGGAAAAGTTCGGGATATTTTTGCCACTGTTTATGCCGTTTTTTCAGCGACTTTTTAAGAGTTAAGGTAGTTATACTATGTATGCCGATTTGCGCAAATCACCCCCTTACGGGCGTTTTAAGCCGTATCAAAAAATGAGTCGCAAAATAAAGAGAAGGTTTTTAGTGAATTCAGCATGGTAAAATTTACCATGCTGTAAACAAAGAATAGGACTTTTGAAAAAATGCTTCAGACGCTGGGATTATTCCAGCTCATTAAGAATTTCTAAAAACACATCTGTTGAAATCAAATCTTCCTGAAAATCATCGAATGCTTTCTTTGCGCGCTTTTGCCACTCCGAATATGTTTTATAATCAAGTGCTTTTGGTTTTTCTCTGTAAGAGGTTGACTTTTCAGCGCGGCTTACTCTTCGATAATTCCTGTCAACAGCTTGTTTGTATTGCTGATAGCCTGAGACATTATACAGCATTAGTTTTTCGCGTTCTTTCGCGCCGACCTGTTTGCATGTTTTTCCGTCTTCAGTTATTACGCGGTCACAGTAACTTGTCCTGCGATTCGTTTTTGCTACAAAAAGCCCATCACAGTTGAAGCATTTACAGATATTCGGATTTACTCTCAAAAGCTGATAAAGCAGGAAGTCAAAATAGTTCGACAGGTTGTCAAAGAAATATCCGTAAGCCATTGAGTCTGATATTGCGTCATCATCTTCAAAATTGTAAAAGAAAAATTCATTGAAGGTTGTGTTTAAGAACCAATGGTCAAGTTCATATATTCGCTTGATTTTATCAGTGACTTTTTCATCCTCGCTTTTGAAATCCGCGTAACACCTAACAGTATAGCGCGTGTCACGAAAGCTCCTAAAGAACTTTATAAAAATGTTTTCAATCTCCCCGAAACCTGCTGACTCGGGGAGTTTTTCTATTTCAATATCTAAAAGATTACCGATAACGAAATCGAATTTCTTGAATTGGTTTACTACATTTATGACGGTATCTTCTTCTAAATAGCCTAATACAATTGTGACAGCGAGAAAGTCAATTTCAGTATAATCAACTAGCTCTTGCGCGTAACTGTTTTCATATAGCTTCGTAAACTTGTCGCCGTCGCTGAAATAAAGTGTGAATTCTATTTCGTTTTTTGGTATTAAATATATTCCTTTTTTCTTTATCATAAATCCTCGTATATAGTCCGATATGGTTAATATAAATTTTCGGTTTATTCATTACGGACGTTAAATCTATTCCAATAATTTTTCAATTTTGCTATAATACAGACAGTCTAAAACGACCGTTCTGTTAGCACTAAGATTATAACATAACGGCGCTGATAAGACAATAGATTTACAACTGAATAGTTATATCGAGTGAACGATATATTCTAATCCGCAGCTTGCCAAGACCTGATGAGAGCGAGCACTTGATTCTGCCAAGACCTCCACGGAGCGAGCGATAAGAATCACAAGCGGATTATTATAATACGCTCGGGTGAGAATCCCGCGCAGGAACAATAGCCGATATGATGTAAAATGAATTTTCTGCTTAATCTGAATATCAAGAAGGTTTGGCAAAGTGTTCTCATACTTCAGTATGAGGCAAGCATCGCATTTGACTGGTCGCTAAAGCGCCCCGCAAACGCATATGCGGGACACCCGCACCCGTCTTAGCAAACAAAAACAAATTAGTAAGAAGGTGATAACCAATTAAAAACAAAAAACTTAGCATAAGAATATCAGAAAAAGACTTACAGAAAATCCATCAAAGAGCCGACAAAGCCAGGCTGTCAATAACTGATTATGTTACTCAAAGTTGTCTTGGGAATCAGATTATTGTGGTGGAAGGTCTCGATGAAGTGATACGTCAACAGAAAGCTCTCGGAAGGAATCTCAATCAGCTGACAACACTTTGCAATATGGGAAAGGTCAGCTTCTCGAATCTTGATAAACTTGTTGATGAATGTGTTGAGATAAATAAAACGCTGAGTAAGCTGCTACAGAGAAGAAGGTGGTCGGGATAGCCACTCTGAATTTTATGAACAGTGTTAAAAAGCAGACCGCGCGGAATCTTAAATCTGTTTTGAATTACTGTCAACTGGATGTAAAAACAACGCGCGAAGGGAGAAAACTTATCAGCGGAGTAAACTGTTTACCTCCGTCAGTTTACAACGAAATGATGAATACAAAGCTCCGATATCGTAAGAACAGCGGCAAAATGTTTTATCATCT
>JAILPC010000010.1 GCA_024690465.1 Ruminococcus sp. | reverse complement strand
ATTCTATCTATAATAGGGGGAGTAGTTGTGGCATACGGCTACAATAATGATTACAGAAGAGCGGGAGGCTACCGCCCCTCCTCGCGCAACAAGGTAAAAAGAAGAAATATGCGCCGCATAAGGAACAGAGCAATCATCATCCTTTCGGGACTTGTTGTCTGTGTTATCGCGGTCGCGATTGTAGTAGGAATGGTAAAGCTGATTTCAAATATCGCTTCCTGCAACTCAACGGCTACGATACCGACGGCTACCGCGGCGTCAGCTTCCAAGGCGGAAAAGAAGAATACTCAGAAAAAGTCGGTTCTTACTTTCACAACACCTAAAATTGAAGAAACAAGCTCCGAAGCGGGGCAATATTTCCAGGACAGCGGCTTGTACGTTTGGGATAAAAAGGCGTTTGAGCTCTTCTACGGCTCCGACAGCAAGGCAAAGGAATACGCCGAGCTTATGAACAGCGCCAAGCAGAAGCTCGGAAAGGACGTCAACGTTTATTCGATGATTATTCCGAACCACACCGAGATGGGACTTCCCTCGAAGTACAAGAACACAGAGAACGGCGTCACCACCAATTCTCAGGCGGACTACATAAAGACATCCTACGAGGCGATGAACTCCGATGTCAAGTACGTCAACGCCTACAACAACCTCGCAGACCACTGCAATGAGTACATCTATTTCAGCTCCGACCACCACTGGACAGGGCTGGGAGCGTACTACGCTTATGAAGCGTTTGTAAAGCAGACAAAACAGACGCCTGTTTCACTCAGTGCGCTTACGGAAAACAAGATTGAGGGCTTTACGGGTAGCTTTACGGGGCTCACCACGGCTAAGCTCGACACCGATACGGTTTACTTCTGGTCAATGCCGTTTGACGTCACAAACACCATTACACAGGCTGACGGCATTATTCTCGAAACCGAGACGATGTACTACTGGGGCGAAGGCGCGGGCTCGAACTCCTACGGCGTGTTCCTGTTCGGCGATAATCCTCTCGAGGTTATAAAGAGCAAGGCAGAAACCGCGAGCGACGAGAAAATCGCGATAGTCCACGAGAGCTACGGCAACGCTTTGGTACCGTACTTCGCGGCGAACTACAGCGAAATTCACTCGATAGATTTCCGCTCATTTAGCGGTGACTTAAAAACATATTGCAAAGAGAACGGTATTAAAAACGTTCTGTTCGCGAACGGAGTAATGAGCTCGGCAACCGAGACTCAGCTCCAGAGCATGAGAGGCATATTAGGCTGATTCCGAAATATCGTTGAGGGGGGATAAGGATGTTAGCAAACAAGGTTACGGTTAATATTTTCGGCAAGCTGAGCAAGAATATTTACTCGGGCTATACCAGTTTTGAAAAAACCGCCAATAAAAAAGCATATGTCCTGTCGGAAACCCCTGTCAATGAGACGTTCAAGGGTATCGTTATCGCAGTCGCGTGCTTCAACGACAATGAGGAACGGCTGATCGTCGCGAGCGAGAACGCGGTATATTATGAGCCTGATATCAGGGTGAACTTTTCATATCTGCGCAACACCGAGCTCACATCAATCAGATGCCTCTACGAGAAATCCTGCGGCGGAATCGTGTTCTACAAGAGCAAGACGAGCACAAGGATTCTCCTCGTTAAAAACAACAACGGCAGATACTGGAGTTTCCCGAAAGGCCATATCGAAATCGGCGAAACCGAAGAACAGACTGCCGCGCGTGAGATTAAGGAGGAGACCTCGCTTGACGTTGAAATCAAGGAGGGCTTCCGAGAGGTCAGCGACTACTGTCCGTTCGGAAAGATTCACAAGAGGGTTGTGTTCTTCCTTGCCCAGGCGTTTACCGACAACGTAAATGTCCAGGAGGAGGAAATCGCCGAGTATATCTGGGTTGACCTTCAGCAGGCGCGCAAGCTCTGTACCTACGACAACGACCTGCGCATTATCAGCAAAGCGGAAACCGCGATAAAGCTTATTAAGTGATTAGTGAATGTCGGGAACAAAGCTTAGATTAGCACAAACCTTTTAATCCCGAACTATTTATAAAATATCTGATACTATAATTAAAACCCAAAGGAGCTATAAGAGCTAAACCTTTGGGTTTAATTAGTATATATCATTATTAATCCATTCGGGACACATACGCTGCAGAAGATGAAAGGTTTCTTCAAGACCGTCACTGTTCACTAACCACTAAATACTGACCACTAAAAGGCTCTGCCTTTTCCTAACTGAGCCAGACTAAATCAGTGTCTGTCGCGAAGTTATCTATTCCGTAAACTACAAGTACCTCGTCGTACTTTCCGTTCTTTACGAGCTCTGAAATACTGTTCTTGTAGTATCTGAGATCAACGAGCGTCACGGTGTTGTAGTTTTCCGCGAGGAACGGCGCCATACTGTGCGCGAAGCTGTCTTTGATAACAAGCGCCTTGCCCGACTTGACATTTTTGTTAGTTATCGTCTCGAGCGCGTGATTGCCGTCAATAAACACGGGGTATTTGTCGTCCTCGTTGAGGTGTTTGGTGAAATACATCGTGTCATATCTTTTGGTCTCAGTGCCCTCGGTGATGTCGAGGGTGATTTTTTTGTCGTTTTTCGGGTTCTGCCAGAGCTTGATTTTATCGCCCATATTAAACCAGAAACCGCTTGTTGAGTATGTCGTTCCGTAAAAATCGGGGCAGCTTTCAACCCTGAATTCCGACTTTTTGGCTGGACTTTTGCCGAGCGTCGTCATCAACTGATTATACGCCGTGTACGCGCCGAGCGTCGTCCAGTGGTGGTCAGTGCGGTAATAGAGCTGATTTCCGCTCTGAACCTCACTTTTGAACCTTGACCTAACGTCAACAAAGCCGATACCTTTGTCGTCGAGAGTTGATTTGATTTTGCTGAAATAATCGTCGTCCTTGTACTCGTCGTGAACAATCGGAAGTTCGTCCTTCATTATATAGCCCGTGCTCGGAGCGAGCAGGAACGTCATCTTAACGTCGATTTTGTCCTTGAAGTCGGTCAGCGCGCCGAGGTTGGTGTTTATGCGGTTGTCGTCGCTGACAGGCGCGTTAATCAGATAGCCCTCGTCGCAGTTGTATACGCCGTTTGAGCCGTTGTTGCCCGACAGCAGGTTTATGTAGGCGTTGAGACCTACCCACATATTTCGTACGGGGAAGTGATCGGCAAGATATTTTTCGAAATTCTCGCCGAACTCGCCGTCGGCAATCGCCTGTAGATTTGCTTCGGGGAAGTCCTCGAGATAACGTTTTTCGTAAGAGCTGTAATCAGCTTTCGGCGTAACGATAAACAGTACCGCTGTCACAAAGATGAACAGCAGAAAAACTATTGTCGGCAAAAGCAGACGTTTTTTCATAATTACAATTACAGCTCCTTTCATAACAGTGGTCAGTGAACGGCGGGATCTTCCCGCGCCCGATTTATTAAACTGCTCTTAGCAAATAATACTTAAAACCTGAAGTAGAGGAACGGATGATAGCTCTGCGTTACAAGCGAAGCTGTCGCAATCAACAGCACGATAACACAGTAAACCGTCTCAAGCGCGAATGTAAAGCGCTTTTCCTTAATCCTTTTGTAAACGTTCATACCCAGCGGAGTAGCGGCGACAATCGCGATTGCGAAAATCAGCGCGAAGCGGCAGAATATAACGAGCGCCTGACTGCCGATAATGCCGTTCGAGAAGTTGAACAAATCGCAGAAGAACTCGACCATCTGCCCGATATCCTCAAAGAAGAAGATAGTCCAGCCGAGCAGGAATATGAAAATCGTGTAGATGTGTTTGAGTACATTCGGGAGTTTTTCGAGGAATTTTCCTATCACAAATTTCTCGATAATAAGGATAACTCCGTAGTAAAGTCCCCACAGAATAAAGTTATACGCCGCGCCGTGCCACAGTCCCGTGAGGAACCATACAACAAGCAGGTTGAAAATCTGTCTGGGAACCTTGCACCTGTTGCCGCCGAGCGGAATGTAAACATACTCTCGAAACCATGTCGAGAGCGAGATATGCCAGCGTCTCCAGAACTCTGTTACGGATTTGGAGATGTACGGATAATCAAAGTTTTTGAGGAACTCAAAACCGAGCATATTGCCCAGTCCGCGCGCCATATCACTGTAGCCCGAGAAGTCAAAATAAATCTGCATAGCGTACGCGGATATTCCAATCCAGCTTCCGAGCACGCCGTTTGTGTCGGTTGTGGCTCTGATTGAGTCCCACATAAGTCCCATCTGGTCGGCAATAAGCACCTTTTTGCCTAAGCCCACGATAAACAGCTTGACGCCGTTGTTGAACTGCTCGAGCGTTTCTCTGCGGTGTTCTAGCTGATAAGCTACGTCCTTGTAGCGAACAATCGGGCCCGCGATGAGCTGAGGGAACAGCGCCACATATGTGCCGAAGTTAATCAGGCTCCTTGATACGGGAGCGTCATCACGGTAAACGTCGATAACATAGCTCATTGTCTGGAATGTGTAGAAGCTTATGCCGATAGGCAGCGCGATTTCCAGAGTTTTTATGTGCAAAAACGGCAGCAGGTTGAGCGTGTCGGTAATCATCCCCGCGTATTTGAAGAACCCGAGGATTCCCACGTCAAGCACAATTGTAATTATGAGCGGAATTTTAGCCTTTTTCTTGTCGGGCTTGCACTTTTCAACAAAATATCCGCCCGCGTAGTTGATAACAATGCTGATGAGCATAAGCAGGACGAGCGGAGGCTTGTCCCAGCCGTAGAACACGAGGTT
>JAILPC010000218.1 GCA_024690465.1 Ruminococcus sp. | reverse complement strand
AGGCGAAGAAGGTTGGGCTGCTCAACGCTCTGAAATGGATAATGATTTCAATCCTGTCATCGGCAGCCTCGACTCTCTTGCTTCATCAGTTTCTAAAATAATTGATGACAGCTCTGAGGATGAAGAAGAACGACGAAAGCGTATTGAGGCGGAAGAAAACGCTAATAATCTCGGCGCGGTACTCGGTACAATCATTGGCTTGGCTTCAGAAGCGATAAAGCCAGACACAAGTCAAGAAAACGAAATAACAGATTATTATGAGCCCGAGGACGAAGACTTCGGGTTCACTTTATAGGAGGTGAGTTAATTGAATGATTCAAAAATTAAGCTTAATGACAATTATGATTACGATGAATCTATACAGACAGCTATCAATAGAAGGACAATTATTAGAACTGAAAACAACCGTATTGTTTCTCAGAGAAAATACACTATCGGCAGAAACAAATACATTGTTAACTCTTTCTTTGATATGACTGACAGAACTGTAGACGAGGGAATCAAAAGACTTATAGAACTTAATATCGGTAAAGCCTCATAATTGGTCTGGACAAACAAACCGATTGGGAGTATATTGTTGTTGCAGATTACTGCGAACTCCCAATCGGTTTGACAAAGAAAGGAGATAAAAATGTCAAACCAAGAAAATAAAATAACAGCGCTATACTGCCGTCTTTCGCAGGAAGATGAAAACTCAGGCGACAGCGACAGCATAGTAAATCAAAAAGCAATTCTAACAAAGTACGCCGAGGAAAACGGTTTCAAAAACATTCAGGTCTTCGTTGACGACGGCTATTCGGGCGTAAGTTTTAATCGTCCCGCCTTCCAGGAACTGCTGTCACTCGTTGAAACAGGCAAGGTCGGAATAATAATCACAAAAGATTTATCCCGACTCGGCAGAAACTACATCGAGGTTGGAAACTACACCGAGTTTGTATTCCCGCGGAGCAACGTCAGATACATCGCAATCAACGACCAGTTTGATTCTTTGTACCAGGACGGAAACGAGCTCGCTCCATTCAAGAATTTGTTCAACGAATGGTTCGCGAGAGATACGAGCAAGAAAATCCGAGCGGTATTCAAGGCTAAAGCCGAGCGTGGCGAGCGTGTCAGCACACAAGTTCCTTACGGTTATAAACGGGATCCCGACAGCGGAAAGTTGTGCAACCTTCTGATAAATGAAGAAACGGCTCCTATAGTCAAAATGATATTTGAGCTGTGCGCTGAAGGTAAAGGTCCAAAGTATATAGCTAATATTTTAAAAGACAAAAAGATTCTTAAGCCGTCGATGTATAATTATCAGATCGAAGGTAAATACGGTGTGATAACTGACAAATCAGAACCATATGGCTGGAATGACAGAACCATAGCGGGGATTCTTGATAACGAAGTCTATCTTGGGCACACAATCAACTGCAGGACAACAGTTGTATCCTACAAGGACAAACGGAAGAAAGAACGCCCAAAGGAAGAACAGTACCGCTTTGAAAACACTCACGAGGCTATCATTGACCAGGACACATGGGAAATGGTAAGAAAAGTTAGAGCGAGCAAGCGGCGCCGTAATTCAGCGGGTGAAGTCAGCAAATACAACGGGCTTGTATTCTGCGCTGACTGCGGAAATAAACACTACTATTCAAGAGGTCGCTGTTTAGATCCCAAGAACTACAATTTGACCTGTAGCCGTTATCATAAGCATATGGGCGAAGAAATATGCACACCGCACTCGATTCGGGAAGTAGTGCTTGACGAGATTGTCCTCGATGAAATCAACAAAACTATATACTACGCGCGGAATAATCGAAATGACTTTGTTGACCTTGTCAAAAAGAAAACATCTTCTCAGTTGACAAAAGATTTCAACGCCAAGTGCTCTGAACTGTCCAAAGCCGAACAGCGAGTTAAAGAATTGAAAACCCTGTTCAAAAGATTATACGAAGACAATATACTCGGACGTATCAGCGACGAACAGTTTCGGATGCTGGCAGCCGATTATACTGAAGAACAGAAGGAGCTTGAATTACGGATTCCGTCGCTCAGGAAAGAAATTGAGGATTTAAAGAGTGAGTGTGTCAACACGCAGAAGTTCCTTGATATTGTCAATAAGAGCGTTTGCGTTGAGGAACTTACACCTTCCGTACTCAGATCCTTCATCAGTAAGATTGTTATCCACGAGCGCGACAAAAAGTACAGCAAAACCGCCACGCAGAGAATAGACATCTATTACCGATATGTTGGACTGTTTGCCGTACCAAATGATAGTATTAAAGAATATGAAGATTATATAACTGAAAACGCAAAACGGACAGCCTAAGCTGTCCGTCATACATATGGGCACCGCTTCACGTTGAAACATCCTTATGAGTAACAGCGTGAAGGAAGCCTTTCAGTGTTTATTGAGTCAGCTCGCTTTAGCGAATTTAGCTTAATTGGCTTAGCCGAGTTCAGCGAAATACTTGATTGTACGAACCATCTGGCTTGTGTAGCTGTTCTCGTTATCATACCAGGAAACAACCTGAACCTCATAGAGGTCGTCGCCGATGGGAGCTACCATTGTCTGAGTAGCGTCGAACAGTGAGCCGTAAGTCATACCGATGATATCGGAAGAAACGATCGGATCCTCGTTGTAGCCGAAGCTTGCGGAAGCAGCAGCCTTCATAGCGGCGTTGATGCCTTCAACTGTAACGTCCTTGCCCTTTACAACAGCTGTGAGGATTGTTGTTGAACCTGTGGGAACAGGAACACGCTGAGCTGAGCCGATGAGCTTGCCGTTGAGCTCGGGAATAACAAGACCGATAGCCTTAGCCGCGCCTGTTGAGTTAGGAACGATGTTGGCAGCGCCCGCTCTTGCTCTTCTCATATCGCCCTTTCTGTGAGGACCGTCGAGATTCATCTGGTCGCCTGTATAAGCGTGGATTGTGCTCATGATACCGCTCTGGATAGCAGCGTACTTGTTAAGAGTATCAGCCATGGGAGCGAGGCAGTTTGTTGTACATGAAGCAGCGGAGATGATCTTGTCATCAGCTGTGAGGATACCCTCGTTAACAGAGAATACAACTGTGGGGAGGTCGTTGCCCGCGGGAGCGGAGATTACAACCTTCTTTGCGCCTGCGTCGATGTGAGCCTGGCTCTTAGCCTTTGAGCAATAGAAACCTGTGCACTCGAGAACAACGTCTACGCCGATCTCGCCCCAGGGGAGCTCGGCAGCGTTGGGCTTAGCGTAAATTGTGATTTCCTTACCATCTACGATGATTGAGTTTTCGCCTGCCTCAACAGTGTGGAGATTCTCTCCGATTGCACCGCAATAGCCCTTCTGAGCTGTGTCGTACTTTAAGAGGTTAGCGAGCATTTTGGGATCTGTAAGGTCGTTGATAGCAACAACTTCGTATCCTTCCGCGCCAAACATCTGTCTGAACGCGAGACGGCCGATGCGGCCGAAACCATTAATAGCAACTTTTACTGACATAGTTAAAGTCCCTCCTTGTAAAATTTGGTCATAATAATTATATTTCATTTTTGATACAATTGCAAGGGCTTTTTGATTTTTTGTTTGATGTTTTGTCTATTATTTCCAGTTTTTCGTTTTTTGCGGCTGTTTTGCTCTTGACTTTTTGGTGAATTTAAGTTACTATATATATGTATATGTATGTTTATACATGTGCTTACTTTTTAATCAGACTCTTAAGCTGGTGAGAGTTGAACCCAGCTTAAAGCCGTTATTTATAGATATTTTGTATTTAGTAATTATGAATTACCGCTTTTTTGCGTTCAAAATATTGTTACCAAAATTGAATATCTTGCTTAACGGCACCAAGGGTTGATTTTTGTTTTTGAATCTAACTTTAAAACATCAAATCAAGGAGGTGTCAAAATGTCGGTTGTACTTGCGATTATCTTAATTGCAGCCGCCGCTGTTGTTTCGGGAGCGTTGTTCTTCTTTATCGGAATGACCTACCGCAAGAGTGTGGCGGAAAAACAAATCGGCAGTGCTGAACAAGAGGCCAACAAGATTGTGTCCGAGGCTATGAAAACAGCCGAAGCCAAGAAAAAAGAGGCTATTCTTGAGGGTAAAGACGAAATCCACCGCCTGCGCAACGAGAGCGAAAAGGAGCTTTCAGACCGCAGACGTGAGGTTCAGCGTCAGGAAAGACGAATTCAGCAAAAAGAAGAAAACCTTGACAAAAAGATGAACAATCTTGAAATCAAGGAAGAAAAAGCAGCGAAAAAACTCAAAGAAGCCGAGGCTAAGGTTGCCGAGGTTGAACAGGTTAAAAAGAGCCAGTTTGAAATGCTTGAGCGTATTTCGGGCTACACAGCCGAGCAGGCTAAGGCGTATCTGCTTGAACAGCTCGACAACGAGCTTAACCACGAAAAGTCGGTTAAAATCCTCGAGTATGAGGAGCAGCTTAAGGACGAGAGCGAAAAGCTCGCCCGCAAGATTATTTCACTGTCTATTCAGCGCCTTGCCGCTGAACAGGTGAGTGAGGCTACGGTTTCCGTAGTTGCTCTGCCCAACGACGAAATGAAGGGAAGAATCATCGGCCGCGAGGGCAGAAATATCCGCGCGATTGAAAACGCCACAGGCGTTGACCTTATTATTGACGATACACCCGAGGCTATCACACTCTCGAGCTTTGAGCCCGTAAGACGTGAAATCGCCAGGGTAGCGCTTGAAAAGCTCATTTCCGACGGACGTATCCATCCCGCCAGAATTGAGGAAACAATTGACAAAGCCCGCCGCGAGGTTAATCAGAAGATTAAGCAGGCAGGCGAAAGAGCCGTACTCGATACGGGTATACGCGGTATTCACCCCGAGCTTGTCAAGCTCCTCGGTAAGCTGCGCTATCGTACCAGCTACGGTCAGAACGTACTCGACCACTCTTTAGAGGTTGCGTATATTTCGGGAATGATTGCTTCCGAGCTCGGACTTGACCCGACAGTCGCGAAACGCGCGGGTCTTCTCCACGATATCGGTAAGGCTCTCGACCACGAAATGGAAGGCAGCCACGTTGAGCTCGGCGTTGAGGTTTGCCGCAAGTATAAAGAGAGTGACGCGGTTATCCACGCCGTACATGCTCACCACGGCGACGTTGAGGCTAAGACAGTTGTTGCCTGTATCGTACAGGCGGCTGACGCTATCTCGGCGGCTCGTCCGGGCGCAAGACGCGAGAATCTTGAGAACTACATAAAGAGACTCCAGAAGCTCGAGGAGGTTGCGTCCTCGTTCAAGGGCGTTGAAAGCTCCTACGCTATTCAGGCAGGCAGAGAAATCCGCATTATGGTTAAGCCCGAATCCGTCAAGGATGAGCGTATGGTTCCGCTCGCCCGTGAAATCTGCAAGAAAATCGAGGAAGACCTCGAGTATCCCGGTCAGATTAAGGTCAACATCATCCGTGAATCCCGTGCGGTTGACTTCGCTAAATAATTTGATTTTAAAAGGATTGTCGAAAAAATCGGCAATCCTTTTTTTGTTCACAAAGTTTCAGTTTTAATTCAAAACGCGTTCACACAGTTTTCTTATTCGCGGATTATAGTATAGCCACAGTCAAGAAAACAGGAGATGATTAAGGTGAAAAACAAACGGTTTTTAAAGAACACGGTGATGATAGCGCTGCTTCTCGCGCTGATATGCAGTACGTTTTGCACATACAGATTTATCGGGAACAGCACGGGCGGTTTCAGACCTCAGCCGCCGACGATGACGGACGGCAACGGTCCGCCGGGAATGAACGGGAGCTCAGACAGCAGCTCCGACAAGAATTTCGGCGCTCCGCCCGATATGAAGGGCGGCTCGGATTCGAACAAAGGACAGAACGGACAGCCGCCTTGGGCTGACGACAATTCATCAGACAACAGCTTCCCTGATAATTCAAACAATAATCAACAGCAAACTCCTCCCCAAATGCCCGACAACAATTCGTCAGACGGCAACGGCAACAATCATCAGCCTCCGCAGATGGGAGGGCAGAATAACCAAAACGGGTTTCGTTCCGACAAATTCTCAGAAGAATCTAACGACGTTCTGAAATACAGCCTATTCGCTGTTGAGTCGTTATTGATTTCGATGCTGATAATCTATCTGATAATGTCAAAGCTAAACAAAAAGAGCTTCAGAGAAACGCTCCACAGCATGAACATTATCATTATATATATTCTTGTGACTCTGATTCTCGCGACGGTGCTCACGGGAGCGCAGATAGCGGCAACGAAGCTGATAAGCTTTGACGCTCAGAGCTCACACAGTCAGCATATGCCTGACTTCAACCCGAATAGCAAGGGCAATAAGCCCGGCAGTGACAACATCGGCGCTGACGTTGAAGCGTCAGGCGCGACCACGGTGGAAAATGAGCAGACGCTCACAAAAACATACAGCTCAAAAAGCAGTGACGAGAGTGCGATACTCGTTCAGAACGGCGGCAATGCTACAGTGAACGGCGCGACAATTGAAAAATCGGGCGACAGCACGAACACAGAGAATTCGGAATTTTACGGTGTGAACGCGGCAGTTCTCGTTAAGGAGAACTCGACCGCCACCATAAAGGACGCCACGATTAACACCTCGGCAAAAGGCGCTAACGCTGTATTTTCAACAGGAGAAAACTCCAAAATTTATATAAGTGACTCGACAATCACTTCAAGAGGCGAGAGCTCGGCGCGCGGACTGGACGCGACATACGGCGGATATATAGAAGCCGACAACGTAAAAATCACCACTCAGGGCAACTCCTGCGCGGCGCTCGCGACAGACAGGGGAGAAGGCACCGTAAAGGTGAAGAACTCCGACCTTACGACTAACGGTGCGGGTTCACCCGTGATTTACTCCACAGGCGACATTTCGGCGACAAATTCCAAGGGTACGGCGAACGGCGCTCAGATTGCCGTAATCGAGGGCAAAAACTCGGCGACAATCACGTCCTCGGAAATGACCTGTTCGGCAACAGGCAACCGCGGCGACGTTGACAGAGCGGGCGTTATGATTTATCAGAGTATGTCGGGCGACGCGAGCAAGGGCAAAGGCACTTTTACCGCTAAAGACTCGACTCTCTCAATCAACAAGAACTCCGACTGCTACAAGAGCGCCCCGATGTTCTTCGTAACCAACACCGACGCTGAAATCAACCTCGAGAACACCAAGCTCAGCTTCGGCAGCGGCGTGCTTCTCGATATCGAAGGCACAAGCGAGTGGGGCAGCAACGGCTCCAACGGCGGCAATGTTACACTCAACGCGAAGAATCAGACTCTTACGGGCGACATCAAGACGGACAAGATTTCAACTCTTGAAATGAACCTGACAAAGTCCGATTATAAGGGTGCAATCAACGGCGGCAATACCGCCCAAAGCGTAAAGCTGACACTCGACAAAAACTCCAAAATCACACTCACGGGCGACAGCTATGTTACCGAGTTTAACAACGCCGACAACACAAACAGCAACATAGATTTCAACGGATATAAGCTTTATGTGAACGGTAAAGCGGTGAATTAATTCGCAATTCACAATTCGCAATGCGCAATTAAGGGCAGCCATTGGCTGCCCTTTGATTTTTGTTTTTCACTTTAATAATCCCAAGTGGGGATATATTTTTCATCGGCAGAGCTGAGGTCCTGGACAAAGCCGTCAAGATTGAGCTCGAACAGCGTTTGCGTCACCTTTTCATACTCGCGTTTTGTAATTTTGCGGTTAAGCTTCGGCATTTCCCTGGCTCTTCCGAACGGTATATACTGGCACATCAGGCTCACGAGAGGGTTGTCAAAATTCCCGGCGATAAGTCCGAGCGCCTCAATGCTGTTTTTTGTGTGGTTCGGGAGAACAAGGTGGCGGATAATCGTGCCTTTTGTCATCATATTATTGCCGTCATATTCGGGTTCTCCTGTCTGCCTCAGCATTTCGCCGATTGCGCGGAGAGCCGTTTCAACATAGTTTTTTGCCGATGAAAATTTCTCGGCAAGAGCGTTGTCGCTGTATTTGAAGTCAGGCAGATAGATGTCAACATATCCCTCAAGCCCGCGCAGAGTTTCAACGCTCTCATACCCAGAGCAGTTGTATACAACGGGAATTTTCGGCTTGTAAATATCAAGAGCTGATTTTATTGCCTCAACATACGGAGCGGGAGACACAAGGTTTATGTTGTGGACTCCCGAGCTCTCAAGCTTCTTTATTTCGTCGGCAAGCTGAATCGGAGTAATATACTTTCCTTTTCGCTCTGCCGAGATTTCATAGTTCTGACAGAACACGCACCTCAGCGTACATCCCGAAAAGAAAACCGCTCCGCTTCCTTTTGTGCCGCTAATGCAAGGTTCCTCCCAGTAATGGGGAGCAACCCTGGCAATTTTCGGCAGCACGCCCAGTCCGCAAAACCCTTTGCCGTCATTTTCGCCCCGCGCGGCATTGCACTGCCTAGGGCATAAGTTGCAAATCATATAATCACCAAAATGATTATAACACGTAATAACCCCTTGAGCAATACGCTAAAAATCCTCCTTCCGACTCAAAAAGTCCTCCAGCACAACATCAAAGTGCATTGTGTCAACATCGAGCGCGTTGCACCTGTCGCACAATTCCTTTACCGACGAGTAATTGCGCGATATGTCGTATATAAGTTTTTCGCTGACTATTCTTATGCCGTAGCCTTCGCTTTTGGTTTTGGGAACGAGCACGCTGTATATAGCCATATTTATCCTCCATAAAACTAAAATGTGGAAAATATTCACTACGATTATATTATATAATTGCATACAACGAATGTCAATATTTTTTACATTTTTGTAAAAACAGTTGCTGATTTGCAACTGAATCCTCCTTTTTTCTTCAAAAACTGACCGTATCATCAATATGCACAAAAAACGGGCTGAAATTTCGTTATGAGACGAGTTTTATATTTCTTTTAAAGAATATTGACAGCGCGTGTATTTGGTATGATAATAAGTACAAATGCTTACTTTATACTAAGGTATCAGTATATAAATAGCAAATTTAGGAGTTGATTTTATGAAATTACGCAGAACTATATCGCTCTTGCTTGCGGTAGTATTGCTCGCCACAATGGCGGTAGTATCGGTTTCGGCCGCTGACTCAGGCAAGTCTTCAACAGGCGCGTATAACAACCAGAATCTTTATGAGGGTTCAAGTTATACATACAACGGCGAAGACCTCGGAGCGACTTATTCGCCTTCATCCACAACATGGAAGGTATGGTCACCTGCAGCTAAGTGGATTAAGCTGAAGCTGTATTCAACAGGCTCTGACCGTGAAATGGGCGCAAAGGTAATCGGCACTTATGATTTAACAAAGGGCTTGCAGTACGTTTGGTCCGTAACCTTAGAGGGCGACTATAAGAACGTTTATTACACATATCTTATCAACGCTGAGGATATGTTCGGCAATGTTGTTACAAACGAAACCCAGGATGTTTATTCAAAGGCGGTAGGCGTTAACGGCAACCGTTCAATGGTTGTTGACCTCGACTCAACAGACCCTGATGGCTGGTCTGACGACAAGCACGTTTGCCACTCAAACAAGACCGAAGCTTCTGTCTGGGAGATTCATATCCGCGACTTCTCCTGCGATCCCGATTCAGGCGTAAGCGAGAAGAACCAGGGCAATTACCTCGCGTTCACCGAGGGCGGCACAACCTACAAAAAGGAAGGTTCATTCGCGACCTGTCTCGACTATCTCGTAGAGAACAACATCAACACCGTTCAGCTTATGCCTTTTGCTGATTTTGACGGCGTTGACGAGGTTTACGGCGCGAGTGAGGTTGACCGTAACTGGGGCTACAACCCGAAGAACTTCAACGTTCCCGACGGTTCCTATTCATCCAACTCATACGACGGCAACGTTCGTATCAATGAAGTTAAGCAGATGATTCAGGCGCTTCACGACCGCAACATCCAGGTTGTAATGGACGTTGTTTATAACCATACAGCGGGTTCCGAGGGTTCGTCTTTTACAAAGACAGTTCCCCGTTACTATTACAGAATGTCAAGCCAGCTTGCCAACTATGACGGTTCAGGTCAGGGCAACGAGATGGCTTCCGATAAGTCAATGATGAGAAACTTCATCGTTCAGTCCTTAAAATACTGGGCTAACGAGTATCATATCGACGGTTTCCGTTTTGACCTTATGGGCTGTATTGATATCACAACTCTTAACACAGCCCGCAGTGCCCTCAACCAGATTAACCAGGGTATCCTTATGTACGGCGAACCGTGGTCGGGCGGCACATCCGCTAACCCCGAAAAGCCCTTAGAGGAAACAAGCGCGTTCTCAGGCACAAGGATTTCTTCGGGCGTCGGCGGTTTTTCGGGCAACTTCAGAACAGCCGCTTCAAAGGTTGACTCCGACAAGGCTCTCGCACAGGGCTGGGTAGGCGGAACTACAGGCAGCGAATCTACAATCGTAAGCGGTATCAAAGCTAATCTTATGAATTCCAGTGATAATACAAAGACAGTAAACTTCCTCGACTGCCACGATAACCTGACTCTTTGGGACAGACTCGTAGGCGCTTATACAAAGTCGGGCGAAGGCAAGAGCTCTGTAACGACGGGTACTCAGTACGTTAACAGTACCAACCAGAGCTATCTCAGAAAATTAAAACTGGGCGGCGTACTGACGTTTACCTCACAGGGTATTACATTCCTCAACGCGGGTACCGAGTTTGCTCGTACAAAGCAGGGCCAGGGTAACTCCTACAACTCCGCCGATACATATAACAAGCTCGACTGGTCGCGCGTCGATACATACAAGAGCTCCGTTGCATACTTCAGGGGACTTCGTCAGATTCATGAGGTCTTCTCGGCATTCAGCGACGACTCGGGCGCTGTTGAGAACTCAATGACCTTTATAAAACAGTCAAACGGAGTGATTGCGTATACAATCACCAACAGCAAGTCGGGCGAGTGGAACAAGGTAATGGTTATTATGAACGCGAGCGGCAGCGCTCAGGACATCAGCCTCTCAGGCAGCTGGGTTGTCGTAGCGGATGCTGATAACGCGGGTATCACGAGCCTTCGCAACGCAAGCGGTTCCTACTCCGCTCCCGCGGGTTCGGCAGCTATCCTCGTAGACAGCTCAAGCTTCGGCAACGTATCACAAAACAAGTTCCAGTACGCTACACTTACCACAAAGCACGTACTTAACGGCTCTGTTGTTAAGACAGAAACAGCTAAATACAGAGTTGGTACAAAATACCACGCGTTAAAGGATAAAGAGCTCCTGCTCAACAACAACATTACTTCCACCGAGGGTTCGGCTTCGGGTACGGTTACAGGCAACACAACAGTAACATTCAACTATGAGCCCAACGGCGAGACAAACGCCAAGCTCACAGTTAAGTATCTTGACGAACAAGACAAAGCTCTGACACCTGATATGGTTTATACTCTTGAGAACGGCGACGACTATTCAATCCCTGTATGCTCGATCCAGAGATATCAGCTCGATACAGACAAGTATCCCGCTAACACAACAGGTACATTCAGCGGCGTTGACGAGACTATCATATTCAAGTATAAGCCCCTTGCAACTCAGACAACTACAGTCCGCTATTATAAGTCGGGCAACACACTCTCGGGCGGTCTTTTGATTTACGCTTACACCGACGACGGACTTGAGCCTCTCGGTGCGTGGGCTAACAACCCGAGAATGAACAAGGAAGGTTCCACAGGCTGGTATAATTACGAAATTCCGATAGCTTCCTGTTACGTAATGTTCCACGGCTCAACAGGCGGTCAGGAACCCGGACAGAACGAACCCGGATACCTCGTATCGGGCGAGTGCAGCATTAAGGATAGAGTTATCTCCTATAAGTCAACGGTTGTCACTTCACATATCGACATCGACACCGGCAGGAAGCTTAAGCCTGACGTTGTTGAGACTGATGAAAAGACCAGCACCGAGCAGTACACCACCTCGGCTGACCCAAGTCTCGGCACACTCGTAGAAACTCCCGCTAACGCGGAGGGCTTCTACAAGGCGGGCGTTACAAACGTTGTTTATCTGTACAGAGGCGGTCAGCTTCCCACAGAGACAACCGAGGCTCCTCCCGTTGTGCTTGACAGATATGTGCTCGGCGATTCCAACTGCGACGGTCAGGTTAACATAAACGACGTAACATACATCCAGCAGTATCTGGTAACACTCGTTGTATTTGACAATACAAGCAAGAGAAACGCCGATGTTGACGGCAGCGGCAAGGTAACAATCCTTGACGCCAACTACATCCAGAGATGGATGGTCGGTATGACTCTCCCATATGATATCGGACAGCTGATTGAGATAACCGACAAGCCGACACAACAGACTCAGGCGACTCAGGCAACCCAGGCTACACAGCCCACTCAGGGAGCTCCCGAGACTATGGAGATATATTTCTCCAACGGTAAGTTTTGGACCGGCGATATCTACTGCCACTACTGGGATGACGGCGGTGACCTCGACGAAGGTTGGCCCGGTGAGCCGATGACATTCGTTGAAAACAATTCTTATGGTCAGGGCGTGTATAAAATCGAAGTTCCCGTAGGCTGCAACGTTATCTTCTCGGGTACAGGCGGCCAGACAGTCGACATCTACTTCGACGGCGGCGATAACGGCTTCTATCCTCTCGACACAACGGATGGCGAGGGCCATTACAACTACGGAAGCTACGTTGTGTAAGCATAAGAAATAATCAATAAACGCGGACGGCTTTATGCCGTCCGCAAAGTTTTGGTAAACGAGTGATAATATGAGAAAGAATATTAAGATAATAGCGGCAGCTCGTCTAAGGCGGTCGCGTACATATTTTAGGACAGTTATATAACAAGCAATAATTGATATGATAAAAAAATTCAGACTGGGAAACCCGATTGACACAAAGGCGGTTACCGCCTCAACGGAAATAGAAGATGTAAAAAACTTTCCTCTTGAGCTGACTCAGGAGGAGAGGTTGGTTGTCGCGTTTTCACTCGACAACGACGCTATGATATTCGGTCTCGGCGAAAGCGTGCGCGGAATAAACAAGCGCGGCTGGATTTACGAGAGCTGGTGCTCTGACGAAACCGAGCACACCGAGGACAAGCGCTCGCTCTACGGCGCGCACAACTTTATTGTTGTGAGCTCAGAGAACGGAAAGTTCGGACTTTTTGTCGACTTTGCGGGCAAGGTTGAGTGGGATTTGTGCTATTCACAACCGAATGAAGCGAAAATCACGCTATGCGGCAGTGACGCCGACATTTATTTTATAGACGGCGAAACCGAGCGTGACATCGTAAAGCAGTTCAGGAATATTATCGGCAAAAGCTATATTCCGCCGTTCTGGGCGTTCGGCTATCAGCAGAGCTGCTGGGGTTACGCGAAGCCGAGTGACTTTACAACCGTGCGCGATAACCATCGAAAAAACAATCTTCCCCTCGACTGTATCTATATGGACATCGACTATATGGAGCGCTTCAAGGACTTCACCGTGAACAGGGAGCTTTTTCCCGATTTCAGGGCTTTTGTCAGCGATATGAAGGCTCACAACATCCACCTTATCCCGATTATCGACGCGGGAGTCAAAAAGGAGGAGGGCTACTCCGTCTATGATGAAGGGCACGAGAAGGGCTACTTCTGCAAAAATGCCGACGGCACCGACTTTGAGTGCGGAGTTTGGCCCGGGATTGTCGGGCTTCCTGATTTTCTCAACAAAGAGGCGCGCGAGTGGTTCGGCTCACAGTACAGAACTCTGATTGATATGGGTATCGACGGTTTCTGGAACGATATGAACGAGCCCGCTCTGTTCTATTCGAAGAAAGGTCTCGAAACAGCTAGGGAAAAGCTCAGGGACATCAGCCGCGCCGACGTTGACATCTGGAAGTACTTTGATATGAGGAACGCCGTGACGTCTATTCAGAACAGTATGGACGATTATTCCTCGTTCTACCACAATATCGACGGCAGAACGGTTTGTCACAAGGACGTTCACAATATTTACGGCGCGTTTATGACCAACGCCGCGGGAGAGTATTTTGAGCGTGAGTACGGCAAAGAAAAGCTGCTCATTTTCTCGCGCGCTTCATACATCGGCGCTCACCGCACAAGCGGAATCTGGTTTGGCGACAACTACAGCTGGTGGGAGCATATTCTGCTCAATCTTAAAATGCTGCCGTCTGTGAATATGTGCGGGTTCCTCTACTGCGGAGCCGACATCGGCGGATTCAACAAGGACGTCACCGAGGACTTGCTCCTGCGCTGGCTCGCGCTCGGAGTGTTCACTCCGCTGATGCGCAACCACCGCGCTCTCGGCACACGGGCTCAGGAGGCTTATCGGTTCAGCGGAACAGAAAAATTCGCTGACGTGCTTTCTGTGCGTTACCGCCTTATACCTTATATATATAAGACCTTCCGCCGCTGCAGCGACGAGGGTGATATGATGTTCCGCCCGCTTGCCTTTGACTATCCCGACGACAGGCTCGCGCGCGAAACCGAGGACCAGCTTATGCTCGGCGGGGAGTGTATGATTGCTCCCGTATATCAGCAGAACAAAAGCGGCAGAACTGTTTATCTGCCCGAGCCTATGACTTTTGTAAAGCTCAGCGGAGAGAATGTTTCGTCACAAAAGCTCGAAAAGGGACTTCATTATGTTGAGGTTGAGCTCAACGAAGTGCCGCTTTTTATCAGACAAAACAAAAAAATCCCCCTGGCAAGTCCCGCGCTAAACACGGCGGAGCTTGATACGGAGAATTTGAAATATATCGGATAAAACCGCGTAAATACTGAATTGCAACCGCTGGTTGCGGAAATGAAAACCGAAATGTATGGCGTTTTACAGCGGTTGCGGACTATAATGAGGGCACAAAACGAAAGAGAGGTACAGTTATGAATATTGAAACAGCTAACAGATTATTAAAATATCGCAAGCTCCATAATCTCAGTCAGGAGGAGCTCGCCGAAAAGATAGGTGTAAGCCGTCAGGCTGTCTCTAAATGGGAGCGTTCCGAAGCGTCTCCCGATACAGATAACCTTATGTTATTAGCCGAGCTCTATGGCGTAACTCTTGATGAGCTGCTCAGGGGCGAGGGCGAACCGACAAAGAAGGAAGAACCCTCCGACGAGCCCGAAACAAATTCTGAGCCCGAGACAAAGGCTGAGACTGAAACAAAGGCTGAGCCCGACCCCGATACTCATTATGAGAAGCAGAGGGTTTCGTTCAGGCACGGAATCCACGTCGACAGCGAAAACGGCGACAATGTCGATATCAGCTTTAGGCGCGGTATCCACGTTGAATCGAAGGACGGCTCAAGCGTTCATATTGACAAGCATGGCGTTAACGTGTTTGACGGCGACAAGGTAAGAGCCTACACCGACGAGGACGGCAATGTAATGGTTGACGAGGAGCTCACAAAGCACAAGAAGGCAAAGAAAAGAGCCAACCTGTTCCCGATGTGGGCAATCGCTCTGGCGGGCTTCTTCGCGTGGGGATTCTCGGGTGTGTGCTTCGGATGGGCACTGTCGTGGATTTGCTTCCTCGCTATTCCGCTCTACCACAGTCTGGTTGACGCTATTTACGAGCGCAATCCGAGTCACTTCGCCTATCCCGTGCTGTGCGTGGCTTTTCAGATTCTGACTGGATTCCTACTCGACGGCTGGTCGTGGGGCTGGATTGCCTACCTCACAATTCCCGCTTATTACCTGATTATACACTTTATCAGGGGAGAGAACTGAACAGCGGGTAACAGGTGACAGATGATTCGCTGTAAACCCTCAGCTTTTTAAAAAAATTAAATTTAATTTTTTTATAACTAGGTTAGTTTGAGTGTAATTTATTGAAATGCTGATACTCAAGGGCTGAAACCCGCATAAACACTGGGTTTTTGCAGTATCAATAAAAAATTTTTAACTGATACTATCTGGTACATCCGGCAGATTTGTTGTGTATTCTGCACAACTTACAGACCGTTTGTTTGTGCACAACGCTGAAGCGCTGCTTTGGACGTGCCAGAATTATGCCATAATCAGATACTAATAGTGACACAAAAAAGGCTCGGTTTTCCGAGCCTTTGATGTTTTTGTATTACTATTTATCCCAATTTGTAAAGCCAAGCTGCTTCATTGTGACGCCCGCCTTTTTCTTGGTGTAGGAGTCAAAGTCGCCTATAGCCCAGCTGAGCATACCGATTGCCATATTGTTGTCGGATTTTGTGGCGCTCTTATAGGTCAGTTTGGTTGTTTTGTACTTGTATGTGGCCTTTATAAATTCCTCGGTATAATGCAGCTTTTTATATCCGCCGCTGCTGCCGTATTCATAGAAGCAGCTTTTTGCCTTTTTATTATTGAATACATATAAAGCGATGCCCTGGTTTTTGTATGCGGCGTAATACGCGAGACAATTACTATCGCTGTAATACATCAGGTTATATAAAAAATTTGATTTTGTGCCGAGCTTACATGAGTATTCGGTCTCGCCGTATTGTTTTCCGTTTTTCTGAACGAATTTCTTTACCTTGTTGAACGCTTTGGCTATAGTCATACCGCTCTTCTTTTTGACGGTTATTTTGCATTTATACTTCTTGCCCCTGTACTTGGCGGTGATGGTTGCCTTTCCCTTCTTCTTGGCTTTGACAACGCCCTTTTTCGTTACAGCCGCGACCTTTTTGTTCGAAGAAGTCCATTTTACCTTTGAGGATTTAGCGTTTTTGAGCTTGAGCGTCAGCTTTTTGCCGACAGTCAGCGAAGCCGACTTCTTGCTGAGCACGATCTTCTTTTTGGCAGCCGCCTTGACGATAACCTTAACGCCGTAGAGCTTGCTGTTCCACCAGGTGGATAACGTGCAGGTGCCCGCTTTTTTGGCGGTAACGGTTCCTGACGAGGTTACGGTCGCGATGTCGGGATTTGAGCTCTCCCACAGTGTGTTGAGCTTTGCTCCCGTGTTGGGGTCGGTGAGGCGGACGTCCGCGGTCTGTCCAACCTTAATTGTTTTTGTTGTCAGAATTTTGATTGCCGCGTCCGCGCTGAATACCGAGAATACTCCCAGAATCATTACGAGAGCCAATACAATCGATAGTGTCCTTTTTGCCATTGTAAACACTCCTTAATTAATGTTACTTTGAGTATATCATATATACTATTACATTGATATTGGCATTAACGCTAAAAAATCCATAATATGATTGTGTATAATAAACAAGTAAAGCTCCTTC
>JAILPC010000200.1 GCA_024690465.1 Ruminococcus sp. | reverse complement strand
TATGGGTTCGGCAAAAGAGTGCGGAGCGCCTCGGGCAATGGCTGAGCAGCAGACGGATTTTGAGGTGTGTGCTGTTCCGCCCGACCTTGATGACGCGCTCAGTCAGATTGACGAGAGCTTTTCGGAAATGCTCTTGCGTTTGATTGACGAAAAGGGCATGTCCGACGCCGAGTGCTACAAAAAGGCAGGTATCGACCGTAAGCTGTTCTCTAAAATCCGCGGCAACCGCCTGTATAAGCCGAGCAAGCAGACTGCTGTCGCGTTTGCTATCGCGCTTGAGCTTGAGCTTGACGAGGCTCGTGATATGCTGATGAAGGCGGGATACGCTCTGTCACACAGCAATAAGGCTGATATCATTATAGAATATTTTATTCTTAAAAAGAATTATAATCTCTTTGAAATCAATGACGCGCTCTACTCGTTCGACCAGCCTTTGATAGGCGGCTAAATAAGTTCTGTCAGGACACATCCCGTAAGAGGGAGAAGTATCTGAGTAAGGAACTACAGTGCTTGACGTGGACAATCAAAAATGTCGCTTTACAGGCGACCATTCTGAAATCAATATTCATTATACTATAGTCACAAGGTGAGAAAAGCCTTGTGACTATATTGTTTTAAAGGAGATTATCAAAATGAAAAACAATAATAATAACATCACGGAGCTCGTATTCATACTCGACAGAAGCGGTTCGATGAGCGGACTTGAGAGTGACACAATCGGCGGTTTTAATTCATTAATAGAAAAACAGTGCAAGCAGGACGGCAAGTGTTTCGTCACAACGGTGCTGTTTGACAACGAGTTAGAAACAATCCACGACAGGGTTGAGCTTGCTCAGATTAAGCCTATGACCGAGGAGGATTATACAGTCAGAGGATGCACGGCTTTGATTGACGCAATAGGTTCGACGATTGAGCATATAAAGCGGATTCACAAATACGCGCGTGACGAGGATGTGCCCGAGCACACAATGTTCGTGATTATGACGGACGGTCTCGAGAACGCAAGCCGCAGGTTCTCGAGCAGTGAAGTGAAAAGGATGATTGAAAAGCGCAAGGAGTCCGACGGCTGGGAGTTTCTATTTATCGGAGCAAATATTGACGCGGTTGAAACCGCGCGTTACTTCGGCATAAACGAGAACAGAGCTGTCAACTATCGCGCCGACGCAAAGGGCACCTCTGTTGTTTACGAAGCTGTAGCGAAAGCGGTAGGAGCCGTCAGGTCGCGGAAAACTCTTAAAGCTGACTGGGGCGCCAAAATTGCCGAGGATTATGAGAGCAGAAAGTAAAAAGAACAAAAAGTTTGTACAAGCATATTATGATAGTGGTCAGTTGTCAGCACTCTGCAGAAAACAGATAAAGCCCTCCCTTGGGGGAGGGCGGCACGCCGCAGGCGTGACGGGAGAGGGTTCATTTGCTAATAGTTATATCTATTAACGTTTGATATAACGAGCTTTATATATGGCCCCTCATCAGTCTCGCTGTGCTCGACAGCTTTCCTAAACCGGAGACGGTAAACCCTCTGTCGCATTCGCGACATCTCCCTTAGTAAGGGAGTCTCCCCAAGGGAAGCCTGGGCACTCCTATTAATGCCTTTGGCTTTCCTGTTTTCAAGAAAGGAAAGATTATATGCTTGATACAAACACAACCAAATGCTCCTGCGGATGCTGCGGTAACAAATGCAAGTTCAACCCCTGTGCAGTTACCTGTGCTCCCTGCGTTGAGTGCTTCGGCGATTACGCCTATATCTATAACACAGCGGCTCAGACTGTCGCCGCGGATTCGGCTGTAACGTTCTCGTCCAACGGTACTCTCTCGGGTACAATTACCCATACAGCGGGCACAGCCCAAGCGGTTATCGGCAGAACAGGCGTCTATATGGTTAACTATTATGTTGACGGAGGCGAAGCGGGAGCGACAACCACTGTATACCGCAACGGCGAGGCGCTTCAGGGCACAACCTATACCGCTGATAACGGACAGTTTATTTTTGCCGCTCAGGCAGGAGACGTATTAACGCTTGTCAATACAGGCATGGCGGAGATTACCCTCACAGCCTCGGGTACAACTCCCGAAGCGGTAGTAAACGCCTCAATGACGATTGTAAGATTATTCTGAATGTAAAAGAATTAGGCTTCCTTCGGGAAGCCTTTTTCAGTAGGAAGCGGGAATCGGTTCACGCGATAAAGCAGAATACAGTTACTAACGCGCTTCTCCATAGAGATGTGTATTAAATTCCCGTCTAACTTCCTGCTTATAACTTAGAAAGGCTCGGTTGCCCGAGCCTTTGTTTACCGATTAACAGCCGCAGCCGCAACCGCCTTCGTTGCCGCCGTTGCCGCAGCAAGAGCAGATGATGAGAATAAGAAGAATAATCCAGCAGCAGTTGCCGCCGCCAAATAAACCGTTGTTACACATTTGTCTTTCCTCCTTTCGTCTACACTACATAGTATTCGAGAGAGGAAAGTGTGTTACATTTTTTCAGTGGTAAGTAGTAAGTGGTAAGTATATTATTATTTGCTCAAAAAATTACTTAAAAGCTTTTGAGCAGAGCTATCTCTTTTGCGTAGCCGTCAAGCTCGTTCGGTGTCTCGAGGAAGCAGGGGAGAGCTTTTATGACAGGGTGTGTGACAATGCGCTCAAAAGCGTCTAATCCGATGTATCCTTCTCCGATTTTTTCGTGTCTGTCCTTGTGGCTTCCGAGCGGATTTTTGCTGTCGTTGAGGTGAATCGCTTTCAGCCTGTCAAGACCGATAACATTGTCAAACTCCGTGAGCACACCCTCAAGGTTGTCTTTAATATCATATCCGCCGTCAAACACGTGACAGGTATCGAGGCAAACGCCCATCTTATCGCTCAGCTCAACGCGGTCGATTATATCTCGGAGTTCCTCGAATTTTGAGCCGACCTCAGAGCCTTTGCCCGCCATAGTTTCGAGCAGGACTGTCGTAGTCATATCTTTGTATAATACTTTGTTGAGAAGCTCAGAGATAAGCTCAATTCCTTTTTCTGCTCCCTGACCTACATGTGAACCCGGGTGGAAGTTATACAGATTATTCGGAATATATTCCATACGTCTGAGGTCGTCCTTCATAGCTTCAAAAGCGAACTCGCGTGTGCGCTCATCCTTTGAGCAGGGATTGAGCGTGTAGGGCGCGTGAGCGAGGATTTTAGAAAAGTTATTTTTCTTCATAAGAATTATAAGCGCGTCCGTGTCGGTCTTGTCAATGTCCTTTGCTTTGCCGCCTCTGGGATTGCGTGTAAAGAATTGGAACGTGTTTCCGCCCAGCTCCAGCGCTTGTCTGCCCATAAATTCA
>JAILPC010000179.1 GCA_024690465.1 Ruminococcus sp. | reverse complement strand
AAATCCATTATAGAACAGAAGTATCATTAACTCAGTATCAATCCAGCAGACAATTATTAGAGGTGATTCTGCAGGATTGCAACAATTCCTTTGGAGGAAATACAATCATGAACGATAAAACAATAAAAGTCCCACTCAAATTAATTGTAGACGCAGTTGAAATGGCAAGTAATGAATGGAATCAATATCTCGATATTGAGACGATGAATATTGTCAGCATACCTCAATTTGACGATGGCTTATATGAAGAGTATGCAGAGCTTACAGAGCAAATAGAAGGCGCTTATAATAAACGTTATTTCGAATTGCCGGATAAATATGATATCCACGAGTACCGCATTATGGAGCGTTTCATATACAGCTTGCCGAGCGGCAGCGTCCAAGACGATTTAGAAAGAGCTATACGCGGAAACAGCGCTTTTCGCAGATTCAAAGCCTCCATCCGTTATTACAGGATCGAACAGGATTGGTACGACTACCTTGCTGAAGCGTACCGCAAAATCGCTGTCGAATGGTGTGAATCAAACGGATTTAAATACTATGAAGAACGGAAGGAACAAAATTTATGAAACCGTTATCATCAAAAACATTGGAAAAAAAGTATGCAGAGCTTGGTCTTTCAAAAGAAAAACTTTCTCTGTTACATGACTATTATAACTGCTTTGCCAACCTGTACGGTGTTATCATGATACGCGAAGCATGGGATATTTTCAGACATTATGAAGGTGTAGGACTCGTTCGTAAAAAGGATTTTGTTGCGTTCTCGGGAATAGTCCAAAGAGAAGCCGGTCATTTGTATTCCGTCTTGGAGTTAAAAGATGTTTACTCCGATGAAACAACAGATGATCCTGCTTTTCGTCTCATCGTTCATAATGATTTGATTGGTCACGGGTATGGTAAGTATTCATTGTTATATAACACTGTAGAAGGCCAAAGCGATAAGCCATATTACCTGCCTGACGATAAACGCGAGTTTCTATCCTTTAAAGAAGATCAATTCTATCTCTCAGCCTTCGGCAAAAGAATGGTTCAGTTTCTAAATAAACTGAAATCCAATGGAAAGTTCAAAAACTATCATGGTGAGATAAAAGGGGAAATTCTAGATATAAACGGCAATCATGTTAAGGGGAAACATCTGTCTGACTTCGTATTCTATACGCAGGATGAGCAGTTTGATATAGATTACCATAAAAGCGAAGCACAAAAAGAAAGACTGCGCCAAGAATACAAAACCTCTGCTTTAGAAAAAATTATGGAGCGAATACGTCTTGAGATTCAGACTGGGGGCTATTTTAGTTCAAGTCCAGTCGAGACTATACAGTTCCTCACGGAATATATGGACAGGGAATTGGGCGTTGAGTTAACTTTGGAGCAACTGAAGAATTTTATCAATCTGCATACCTCTCTGAATAACAACAGTCATCTTTGGCTTAACTGCGGCTGGCGTCCGTTTGATATGTCACGTCAATTCGGTCGCGGAAAACCAACAAGCATTTCAATCGGTCCAAATATGAGAACAATGTTTGAAAACGGTGACCTGGATCGCAATGAATTTGAACGAATGATGAAAAAATTAGGAATCGACATTACGGATTAATATTTTCACATGACAGGTGATGATGATTCTTACTATCACCTGTCAGAAAATTAATGTCTTTTCAGGAAAAGTCCTATTCTTTGTTTACAGCATGGTATTTCGTTCCACTTTTCAGTGCAAGTTGTTACTTTGCATTTTAGCCAGTTATTCTTTAGCCGCACTTTTTTTATATAAATAATGAAACCTTTCTTCTAAGGTTGCAACATTGCAATGTTCTGGATGTGTGCAATGTTGACGATTTATAACTCATATTATGAAATTGGCTTCTCAAAAATATAGTCATTAAGCCATTTCTCCGATTTCCTAAGATTGCAATTTTTTAGCTTTTTGCAATCTTGAAAAGAGGTCACTTTCTTTCTTCCTTTTCTATCCTGTTCAATCTTTTTGTTATACCACTTGACCAGTGGTATAACGGTGGTATAACGGGTATAAGATAAAACTTCTGATGCACGAAAAGATGCAAAACTCGTAAATTTGATACTTTTATTTTATGCAAATTTCGACAAAATACAACTTTATTTATATGTAAAATCCGATTGACTTTAACTTAATTTTTATGTAAAATGATATCAGACGACATTTTGGAGGTCTGATTATGCTTAAGCGAAAGATTTATAACGATTTACTTGAATGGAAAAGAATGCGTAAAGAGGAGAATCTCAAAAAGTGCCTGCTCCTAAAAGGTGCGCGCCAGGTTGGCAAATCATATATAATTGAAAAATTCGGAAAAAAGGAATATGAATCCTATATTCCCATAGATTTTTTTAAACAGCCTGAACTTAAAGGAATATTCAACGGAGATCTTAATCCTGACGAAGTATATAAACGCTTAACCGCTTATATACCGAATATAAAACTAATTCCAGGAAGAACATTGATTTTTCTTGACGAAATTCAGAGGTGCGGTAACGCTCGTACTGCAATAAAATTTCTTGCTCAGGATATGCGTTATGATATCATTTCATCTGGCTCTCTATTAGGTTTATCTTATGGAGAAGACGATGACGAGGGTACAGAACAGCCTGAATCCGTTCCTGTCGGATATGAAACTCAATTAACCTTATACTCTCTCGATTTTGAAGAATTTCTGTGGGCTTACGGATATGATGATAGCGCAATAGATTATATCCGATCATATTATCTCTCAGAAGAACAGATACCGGAAGCTCTGCACGAAAAGTACGAGTCTTTATTCCGTGAATATATGGTTGTTGGCGGTATGCCCGAAGCGGTTGCTGATTTTGCCAAACATAAAGATTATAACAGGGTTAACAAAATTCAAAATGATATTTTGAACGAATATAAGGATGACATATCTAAACACGCCAAAGGAAAAGAAAAACAGTTAGTCAGAATGTGTTATGACGCAGTTCCGAAGCAGCTTGCAAAAGAACAAAAGAAATTTCAGTATTCTACAGTCGAAAGAGGTCAGACGCGTCGTAAATTCGGCGGCAGTATACAGTGGTTAAAAGACTCTGAAATGGTTAATGCCTGTTATAACATTCATGAGCCTTATTTACCTCTGATGGCAAATTCTAATGAAGATCAGTTCAAGCTCTATGTCAATGATACAGGATTGCTTTCATGTATGTATGGTTATGAAACCAAACTCGCAATTCTTAATA
The DNA here is from genome assembly GCA_024690465.1 of Ruminococcus sp. Lineage (GTDB taxonomy): Bacteria > Bacillota > Clostridia > Oscillospirales > Acutalibacteraceae > Ruminococcoides. The sequence goes on along the minus strand of JAILPC010000179.1, from coordinate 5,745 downwards.
ATACAATTAAAGGGAACGCGCGTGGAGGTATATACGAAAATATCATATCTGAGTGCCTTATCAAACGCGGTTATAAACTATACTACTACAAACCTGACCATCAGCATGAAATTGAATTCTTAATTGAAAAGAACGGAGAAGTTCTTCCCGTTGAAGTTAAAGCCGGAAACAACGTCACCCCTTCTCTTAATAGTTTTATAGAAACTTTTAAACCAAGTACCGCTTTTAAACTTATAGGCGGACGCAACGGAATTGTTGATTCAAAAGCAACTCTACCGCATTATATGGTAATGTTTATTTGATTGCTTTTGTATAGTTCTTTCGATCCTTTACTCTTTAATTCTTCCTCCCATACTATTTGACTTTTTATATGGTTAAGGTAAAAAAATATTGTAAAAAAAGAAATGCTCTTGGTTCTTGTGTTTCCTTAAAAACGAGAAAAACCAATAGCATCAAAAAAGCATCATCGGCGCTTTGAAACAAAAATGATACAGTAAGAAATGGCTTAAACACTGCGTTTAAGCCGTTTTTCTTTGCCATTTTTTGCTTGTTTTGAGGTCAGAATTTGGTGTTTGGAGGGCTTATTTGGAGTTCAAAACAGTCGTTTTTGTGCCATATCAGACATAAAAGACATATTGAATAGCATCAAAATAGCATCATTTTTTGGCATTTCAACGTGCAAAAAATCCGCCCACGACACAGGCTTGTGTCGTGGGCAATTTTGTATTTGCTATTAGATCAGAAATCTTTCTTATTTCCGTATAATTATGAATCTCCTATTTTAGCATCGACTTCATGAATGCTTTTGTATCTTCAGTATCATAGCTTACATATTCTGTGCCTGTCTTCTGCGGATTCTTCTTTGCTGAAAAATTGAATAAACTCCATCGTGTCTTTAATAGAATTACTCATATCGCGCCTTCTATGTAGTTGTATCTGATACAAATACATATTATCACGCATTATTACATCTGTCAATCATTTAAAAAATAAGTCCGTATCTCATCTTTTCCCGAATAGCCAGATCAAAAGAGAAAGAATAATTATTTTTTCAAAACCTGTTGCAATTAATGTTTTTGTAAGCTATTATGCAACAAAAAATAGCATAATACTTGTAGATAGTTATATTATGTCTTGAAATATTTATATTCTTTTCTTGACAAATAAATCTCGCTTATTATATAATTACGACAGATACGGAATCAAATTCCTGATTAGTCGCAAAAGGAGGCTGTTATGGAGTATTTGCATCGACATATTGAAGATATAGTTAGAGACTCTGAAAAAACATTCAAATGCGTATTACTTACAGGCGCACGTCAAAACGGCAAATCTACATTGCTTAAAAAACTGTTCCCTGAAAAAAAGTATGTGCCTATAGACGATACTTTTATTGAACAACAGGCTAATGAAAACCCAAACCTATTTATGATGCTGAATCCGCCGCCGGCTTTTTATGATGAGGTTCAGCGAGCTCCCGACTTGTTTAGATTTATAAAGATTAAATGTGATGAAACGAATGAAAAGGGACTGTTCTGCCTTTCGGGTTCACAACCTCTTGAACTAATGGAAAAGGCATCCGAATCACTGGCAGGACGTGTCAGTATCTTGGAACTATCCGGTCTGTCATTACGTGAAATACAATCAAGCACTTTTACAGATCCTTTTCTGCCAACTTTAGAGTATATACAAAAGCGCAATGAATCAGCCAAACAACCTGAAAACATTTGGGAAATCATTCATCGAGGCAGTTACCCGGAAATACAGGACAAAAGCATAAGCTGGTCAATTTTTTATTCAAGCTATATCAAAACATATCTTGAGCGTGATGTACGCAGCTTATCTGCTGTACAAGATTTAAATGATTTCAGACGTTTTATGGTCGCTGTAGCAGCAAGAACAGGACAGATGCTCAATTACGCAAACATTGCTGATGAAATAGGCAAAGATGCAGGAACAATCCGTAACTGGATTTCCATATTAGAAGCATCCGGAATTATTTATATTTTAGAGCCTTATACTCCTTCTGTACTGAAGAGAGCAATAAAAACACCTAAAATATATTTTAGAGATACCGGCTTGGCTGCATACCTTACCAGATGGCTTACACCTGAAACTCTCGCAAACGGCGCAATGAGCGGTCACATGTTTGAAACCTATGTTATAACCGAAATACTGAAGTCATACGCCAATAGAGGAATTGACTATAAGTACTTCGTTTCGTATTACAGAGGAAAAGACAAAAAGAAAATTCGTAAAAACGGTGTAGAAAAAGAAGTTGATAGCGAAATCGATTTAATTATAGAAGAAAATGGTATCTTATATCCAATTGAAATTAAGCAAAGCGCAAAAGTTACAGCCGATGAAACAAGTGCATTTACAGTTCTCGATAAGGTTGTAGAAAAAAGACGCGGAACAGGCGGACTGATTTGCATGTGTCCCCAGCCGGGAATGTTACGGGAAAATGTTTTTCAAATTCCTGTTTGGTATATATGATATTTATATTATTAAACACAAGTATTTAATAATATAACTTTAACTTTAATTAATACAAAGATTTTTGGAATTTTCGGGTATTTTTGTTGAGACATTTTCCGATTCTGGAGAAAACCCTATTCTTTGTTTACAGCATGGTATCTCTTTCCACTTTTGCAACTAGAAATGTGGTTCAAACAACGTTAATGCTCAGCTTATTGATGCTTACATTTTTCAATAATCAAATAAGGAGATTCATTTGAAATGATTTATGTTATGTCTGATATTCATGGAAATCTTCGACGTTTCAATTCAATAATGAAACAAATTAATCTTACTGAAAATGATACTCTTTATATTCTAGGTGATGTGATTGATCGCTATCCTGATGGCATAAAAATCCTGCGTAAACTGATGGCAATGGACAACGCAAAAATGATTCTTGGCAACCATGAACATATGATGCTCACTGCCATATATTCTACAGGGATTGGTTTAGATCCTCGAAAACAACATCAGCATGATTCACGACTATACCTTTGGTATAATAACGGTGGTGCAGTTACACACAACTATCTGAAGCATATTAGAAAAGAAGTACGCGTCGAGATATTCGATTACCTGAATTCGCTGCCTCTCAGTATAGATATTACTGTTAATGGTAAAAGATTCAAACTCGTTCACGCAGCGCCAGAGGAGATGTTTTCAGATTATTACAGTATGTGGTACAAAAACAGTAAAGAATTTGCCGTCTGGCATAGATTGAAAAAATATGATATCGTCCCAAAAGAGTATACTTTGATTTACGGTCATACTCCTACTAAACATTTTCAGGAAGTTTACCCTCTTAAGATATTCTATAGAGATAACACTATTTGTATAGACTGTGGAGCAGGAACAGCCGAAGTTCCAACTTCTATCCGAAGTTTTTGCTACGGACGACTTGCGTGTCTACGGTTAGATGATATGAAAGAGTTTTACTCCGATGAGAATTATTAACAAATATGTGAGATCATTACAACTCTATTAAATTGATATTTACTTTTATCTTCACAGTTGTATTTTATTAAGTTTTAGTTTATAATACAAATAGAACTGACAAGGACGTGAGATTATGTGTAGTCAAAACACTTTAAGAATTGTTTTAGATAGCGTTTGTAAACATTCAAAAATAATTCTTGGTAACAAACTGTATGCAATAAAACTATATGGTTCTTATGCCCGCGGCGATTTTGATGATGAATCAGATATCGATATTATGATCATAGCCAACATTTCACCTGATGAAAGAGCTGAACTTAGAGAAAAGCTTTTCGATTTTACTTATGAGCTTAACTTACAATACAACGTTTTGATTTCAGTTTTTATTCAAGATAAGAATACTTATGAAAAGTATAAAAACAGTTATCCTTTCTTCAAAAATATTGAACGGGAAGGTGTTGATTTAGTTGCTTAAAAAAGAAAATATCGCGCTTGCAAATTACAGAATTGAAAAAGCAAAGACTTGTTTAAAAGCGTCAAAGATTCTTTTAGATGATGAATGTTATTCTGATAGTGCTAATCGTTCTTACTATGCAATTTTTCACTCGATAAATGCAATTAATGCTCTTGACAATGTTGGATTCAAAAAACATTCAGGTGTATTATCAAATTTCAATCTTAACTATATCAAAACTTCAATCATAGAAAAAGAGTACGGCAAAATAGCTAGTATTGCTTTTGATATACGAAAAGATAATGATTACACTGATTTTTATGTTGCTTCAAAGAAGGAAGTAATTGAGCAATATGAAAACGCCGCTATGTTTGTAAACAGAATAGAAAAGTATATTAATGAGAAAATCGTTTCCTTATAATATTGAATAATATGTAATTTGAACTTGTGCAAAACTTGCACAAGTTCATTTGACTTTTTTATATGGGTAAGGTAAAATAATATTGAAAAAAATGAAATGCTCTTGGTCCTTGTATCTCCTCAAAAAACGGAGAAAAACCAATAGCATCAAAAGTACACCGGAAAAAGAATTTCGGGCAAAGGAAAAAGCCAAAAATGGCTTAAACTCTGGGCAAAACGGAAAAGGTCAAACAAATGTTCTACACCTCCAAAACCGCGTGCCGAGGGTTCAAGTCCTTCTGCCCCTGCCACATAAAAACGGCTTAAACAGTGAGTTTAAGCCGTTTTTCTTGTTTTTTGTCCGCGGAGTACGGTCAAATGGATAGCAATTGATGCTCAAAACGAGCATCATTTTTGCTTTTTCCTAAATTGAAAAAGTAAATGTGAAGAAAAACGGGAAAAATCAGCAAGATTAGCTCGTCAGTTTTCATAATTAATTACCTCAATAATCCCATTGTATATTATCTGCTATTGAAAACATTTTTTTCGCTTCATCTGGTTCAATCATATTTACGAAATTCTGCTTTTTTCAATTGATTAATTTGCGAGTCTGTTTCTAAAAGGAGTTAAACTATGGAACTGTCAGAAATCAAAGAAATGATGAAAAAGGAGCTCCAAGAACAACGTGACATCGGCTTGGAGCATGGATATTCTGTCGGCGAAAGTGAAGGCATTAAACAGGGCTTAATAATAGCTCAATGCAGGCTGCTTCATTCAAATGTACTGACCGAGCAACAAATAAAGGAAATATTCAATCCCAATGAAGAGGCTATGAATAAAATCGAAAACTGCCTCAATAATCCTGACTGGCTCATAGAGAACCTTTAAATATAAGAATTATGCCTCTTTACAAATAGAACATTTGTGCTATAATTATAATATAGAGGAGGCACTGATATGGCTGACACATTTCATCCGGGCGACAAAGCTTATATCGTCGAAAGTGTTCGTTTTTTACGCGAGGTTACCATTGTACGGGTAACAAGAGATTTCTGCGTGATCCGATATAAAGACACTCACGGCGGCATAAGGGTAAGACAAAGCCGACTGTTCGCAAACAGAGATGCTGCCGTACAATCAATGCCGCCTTCAGCACGTCCGAAAAAGCAGAGCCATTGGGAATATCAATTCAATCACTAAAACATCTGCAAAAGTTGATAGACAATTGCCTTCTTTTCTGTTATTATAGAGTCAGATAAATCGGGATTGTGCGCCCAGACGAAGGGCGGATAGTCTAGCAGGTGAGAAGCCTGCACGGAAAGGTTTAGCCAACCACCGTTAGCGAGTCTTGTGCTGTAAACAGTAATGTTTACAGTAAAGCGTAGACAGCGAGGAAGTGGGGTTACAGGGTGATGGAGCCTCGAAATTTTACCATT
>JAILPC010000175.1 GCA_024690465.1 Ruminococcus sp. | reverse complement strand
TGAAAAGCGACAAGTGGGAGCTGATGTTAATTAACTCAGAGTACCGTCCCGCCACCGACAACGTATCGGCACAGATTGAATCACTTAACAGCATCATCAAGAAATACGACAAAGGCGGAATGTTAATCGGCGAGTCAAGCTGTGTAAATGATATGATTGAAGTAACGGGCATCGACTTCCGAGTAGTAAATATGATTTCAATTATCGCAATCTTTATCATTATAGCGATTGTCGAAAAGAGCATTTCGCTCCCGATAATCCTCGTTGTGGTAATTGAGTTCGCGATATTTGTAAACCTCGGTATTCCTCATTATATCGGCGATTCGCTGCCGTTTATCGCGCCTATTTGTATAAGTACAATTCAGCTCGGCGCGACGGTAGACTACGCGATATTGATGACTACACGATACAAGAAGGAACGTTCAATCGGAAACGACAAACATACTTCAATAGTCACCGCGCTGCGAACGTCAATCCCGTCTATAGTCGTCAGCGCAATGGGGCTGTTTGCCGCCACAGTCGGCGTTTCGATTTATTCCGACGTAGATATGATCGGCTCGCTGTGCGCGCTTATGGCGCGAGGCGCGATAATCAGTATGATTTGTGTAATTCTGATTTTACCCGCTATGTTTATGCTGTTCGATAAATTCATTAGCAAAACGACAATAGGTTTTCTGCCGAAGGAGGATAAATAAAATGAGTATGATGAAAAAATATGCTCCGAAAATAGTTTCAGCCGCGCTTTCCTTAATGCTGGTGCTCAGTATTGTAGCAACAACAGCGTACACAGCGGGCGCGGAGAATTCTTCAGCGAATTCAGATACAAACGCAAGCGAAAAGAGCAAGGGTGACCTGTTCAAGGAAGAGAGCGTTTATGTAATCTCCGACGCCGAGGGTAATCCCGATAAAATTATCGTAAGCGATTGGATTAAGAACCCCGATAAGCTCAATACAATCAGCGATAAATCAAATCTCAGCGATATAAAGAACGTTAAGGGTGACGAGACTTATAAACTTAATCCCGACAATATGTGCGTATGGAACGCTGAAGGCAACGATATTTATTATCAGGGCACTTCCGACGCTGATTTGCCTGTTGACCTCAGAGTTAGCTATATTATGGACGGCAGAGCGATGTCGCCCAAGGAGATTGCGGGCAAGAGCGGCAAAGTCACAATCCGCTTTGACTATAAGAACAAGCAGTACGAAACCGTTAAAATCGACGGCAGGGAAGAAAGAATCTATGTGCCGTTCGTAATGCTTACGGGTATGATGCTTGATAACGAGAAGTTCTCAAACGTAAGCGTCAGCAGCGGCAAGGTTATCAACGACGGCAACCACACAATCGTCGCGGGTTTTGCGATGCCGGGCATGGAGGATAACCTCGATCTTGACCTTGATAAGCTCAGAATTCCCGACTATGTCGAGATCACAGCCGACGTAAAGGACTTTGAGCTTTCAACGACTCTGACTGTTGCCACAAGCGATATGTTCAGCGATATAGATTTCACGGACGTTGACAAAACTGTTGACGATTTGAACGAAAAGCTCGATTCCCTGACCGACGCGACAAATAAGCTTGTAGACGGTTCATCAAAGCTCTATGACGGAATTTCAACATTACTTAACAAGTCGGGCTCTCTCATTTCAGGCGTTCAGGCATTGGCTGACGGAGCCGAAAAGCTCTCGAAAGGCGCGTCGGAACTCGACAAGGGCGCGGGCAAGCTCCAAAAGGGCGCGAAAAAACTTGACAAAGGCGCCGCTTCACTTAAGACGGGAGCCGCTAAAATGCAGTCGGGCTTATCGGAACTCGCCAACGGTCTCGGACAGCTTTCCTCAAACAGTTCAGCGCTCACAGGCGGAGCAAAGGAAGTGTTCAATACACTTCTTTCGACAGCGGACAAACAGATTGCCGCCGCGGGATTAAAGGCGGACAAACTGACAATAGAAAACTATTCCAAGGTGCTCTCGGATATTGTTAAATCTCTCAATGAGGATGATGTCAGAAAACTTGCCGAGAAGGCAGCGCGCGAAAGCGTTGAACAGACAGTGCGCTCACAGGAGGAGCTCATCAAAGCGGGCGTCGCGGCGGCGGTAAAAGAACAGGTGCTTGAGGGCGTCCTCAAAGCAGCGGGTCTGAATATGACACCCGAGCAGTATTCTGAGGCTGTTCAGAACGGCAGTATTCCCGCTGAGACACAGGCTCAGATTAACGGCGCTGTTGAACAGAAAATGAAAACAGACGAAATTGAGTCAACAATAAACACACAGACAGAACAGCAGATTCAGAATCTTATTGATACAAATATGAAGAGCGAGGCTGTACAGACTCAGATTGAGCAGGCTGTTCAGACAGCCAAGGCGGGAGCCGCTTCGATATCCGCTCTCAAGAAGCAGCTAGATTCATTCAATGAGTTCTATCAGGGCATCATCACCTATACATCAGGTGTTGACAGCGCGAGCGGCGGAGCAAATCAGCTTTCCGAGGGTTCCGAAAAGCTCACGGGCGGTACAAAAGAGCTGAAGAATGGCACAAAGCAGCTCAGAAAAGGCGCTTCCGACCTCAAGAACGGCACGTCACAGCTCGCGAGCGGCAGCCGTACTCTTTACAACGGCGTAAATCAGCTCAACAACGGCACAGGCGCTCTTGTTGACGGTGTAAAGCTTCTTGACGAAGGCGCGCTTACGCTCAGAGACGGTATCAAAAAGTATAAACAAGAAGGCATTGACGTTCTTGTGGACGCTATCGACGGAAAGGCAGAAACTCTAATCAACCGTCTCAAAGCGATTTCCAAAGTCAGCAAGCACTACAACTCGTTCAGCGGTATTGCCGATGATATGGACGGAAAGGTCAACTTCATTTACAAGACCGATTCTGTCGAGACAAAATAAGATAACGCGAGGATTTTTTGTAATTTTCCTTTCCTTAACAAGCCGTCCGCTGAGTAAGCGGGCGGTTTTCTTTTATTGTCAGTATATTTTCCGGAAATTTTTCCATACTATTATTAACAAAAGTAAGGAGGAAAAATAATGACAAACAAAGAACTTTTGTATGTTGAGGACGCGCTCGGTCATGAGCAGTATTTTCAGACTCAGTGCGCTCAGACAGCACAGCAGATTACGGACGGAGAACTCAAAAATCTCGCTCAGCAGATGCAGCAGAAACACCAGGAAATTTTTAAGAATTTCTACAACTTGTTATAAGGAGAAATAATATGGACGACAGAAACTTAATGGAAAATATGCTTTTGCTAGAAAAAGGCGCGTGCGACCTGTTTATGCACGGCACAATCGAGAGCTCAACCCAAAACGTACACCAGACCTTCAACAACTCGCTCAACGAGTCGCTAAGACTCCAGGATGAAATCTACTGCAAAATGCAGGCTAAAGGCTGGTACCCGACAGAACAGGTCGACCAGAGCAAGCTCAACACGGTGAAAAACAAATTCGCCGCGCAAGGTTAAAGAAGAACAGCACCCGTAATGGGTGCTGTTTGCTTGTGTGTCGGGCACGACACTAATCTTGCTGGTGAAAGTCCAGTCACGGGTATTTACCGCCAAGTGTAGTGAACCGCAAGCCGTTTGTGGTAACGCAAACGGGGGAGGAAGCGGAGTAGCAAACCTTTTGAGCCTA
>JAILPC010000159.1 GCA_024690465.1 Ruminococcus sp. | reverse complement strand
CGTGGTTGTGTTATACTTTATCTGTATATTTATGTGTAAAGTTGGGTTGATATGGATAACAGTATTTCACGATTTAAAGCAAGAGAACAAGGGTTTATTCTGGTGTTTGAGAAGATTTTTCACTCAGAACCGATAGAGGAGATAATTTCCAACGCCGAGGAGAGCAGAGATTTGGTTGTTGACAGCTACGCTCTCACACTTGTGAACGGCGTTTATGCCAATCTCTCAGACATAGACGCGATAATTGACAGTAACCTCAAAAAGGGCTGGACTGTAAAGCGCATTTCAAAAACCAGTCTAGCAATTCTCAGGCTCGCTGTTTTTGAGATGAAGTATGTCGATAACGTTCCCGACAGCGTCGCGATAAACGAGGCTGTTGAGCTCGCAAAAAAATACACCGTTGACGAGCGCGGTTTCATCAACGGCGTGCTCGGTTCTGTTTCAAAAGCGTAATGTTTATTCTCGGAACAGACACCAGCAACTACACGACTTCTCTCGCGCTTATTGACGAGAATAAAAATGTAATACAAAGAAAGAAACTTCTTCCTGTAAAAAAGGGAGAAGTCGGCTTGCGTCAGAGTGACGCCGTCTTTCACCACACACAGCAGCTTCACAAGCTCTATGAAAGCCTTGTCAGCGATATTGACGCGACAGAGATTAAGGCGGTTGGCGTGTCCTCTCGTCCGCGTCCCGTTGACGGTTCATATATGCCGTGCTTTACGGTAGGCATAAACGCGGCGTCGGTTATAGCTTCTACGCTTAAGGTGCCGCTCTATGAATTCTCGCATCAGGAGGGACATATTGCGGCTGCGATACTCAGCTCGGGACACGACGAGCTTTTCACAAAGAAGTTTATCGCGTTTCACATAAGCGGCGGTACAACCGAGGCTGTCATTGCTGAACCATACGGCTGCGGCTTTGCGCTCAACAAGGTTGCTTCAACGCTCGACCTTAACGCGGGACAGGCAATTGACCGTGTGGGCGTTATGCTGGGACTAGGCTTTCCGTGCGGCAGAGAACTCGAAAAGCTGGCTCTTGATTTTGACGGTGAGGTAAAACCGAGACCGACGCTGAAGGGCTGCGACTGCTGTCTGAGCGGTCTTGAGAACCTTTGTGCTAAGATGTACGATAATAATTCTTCTAAAGAAAATATAGCCTACTTCTGCTTAAAATATATTGAAGCGACTTTTAAGGCTATGACGGACAAGCTGCTCGCTGAGTACGGCAGGCTTCCGCTGCTCTACGCGGGCGGTGTTATGTCAAACTCAATTATACGAAAAACATTAGAGAACGAATACGGCGCGTATTTTGCCGAGCCCGAATTTTCATCCGACAATGCCTCGGGAACGGCTTATCTCGCGCTCAGAAAATATATAGGTGCAAAATGACTGATCCGACCTTTAACAAGATAAAAATCAGATCCGTTTCTCAGCTCAATTTCTATGTAAAATCTTTGCTTGAGGACGACCGCATACTTAACAGTGTTATGGTTACGGGTGAAATAAGCAACCTTACCGACCACTACCGCACAGGTCATATTTATTTCAGCCTCAAGGACGACAAGGCTGTAATCCGCTGTGTTATGTTCGCCGGATATGCCCGAAGTCTCAGGTTTAAGCCTGAGGAGGGTATGAAGGTTATCGCCGCGGGAAGAGTGACTTTGTATGAGAAGACAGGCGAATATCAGCTCAATGTTATGGCTATGCAGCCCGACGGCATAGGCGCGCTGACACTCGCGTATGAACAGCTGAAAAAGAAGCTTGAGGAAAAAGGGCTTTTCAGCAGCGAGCACAAAAAGAAGGTGCCCGAATTCCCGAGGACTGTCGGTGTAATAACCTCGCCGACAGGAGCTGTTATAAGGGATATTCAAAACGTTATCTCGCGCCGTTATCCTATGGCTGAGATTCTGCTCTGTCCAGTATTGGTGCAGGGTGAAAACGCTGCGCCTCAGCTTATAAACGCCGTTAATCTGTTCAACGAATACGACCTCGCCGATGTTATTATTATCGGCAGAGGCGGCGGCTCAATCGAGGATTTGTGGGCATTCAACGACAAGAATCTAGCATACGCTATTTACGCTTCAAACATACCCGTGATTTCCGCTGTAGGTCACGAGACTGATTTTACAATCTGCGATTTTGTCTCCGATTTGCGTGCTCCCACGCCTTCGGCGGCGGCTGAACTCGCTGTTCCCGACGTTGCGGAGCTCAGAGCGTATTACCGCTCTCAGGCACAGTATATCCGCTCGCTTTTTGACACAAATTTAATAAAAATGAAATCAAGATACGACAGATATCTTTCGCTTCTTCGCTCACGCGGTCCCGAAAAAACGCTCCGCGACTGTGAACACAGGCTGAGAACTATCGGCAAAGAGGCTAAGAACATTGTCAACACGCGTTTTATCACTCTGTCCGATAGCACAAAAGCCGCGGGAGCGAAGCTCGAGGCGCTAAATCCTCTGGCTGTTCTGAACCGTGGATATTCAATCGCGGAGAAGAACAGAAAAATTGTTAGTTCTGTAAAAGAATTAAATCAGGGCGATTTATTGAAGATTACATTCGCTGACGGACAAGCCGTCGCTCAGATAAAAGAAATTAAGGATAATTGATATGTCATTCACTCATTTACATGTTCACAGCGAGTACAGTCTGCTCGACGGCGCGTGCAGAATCAGCAAGCTGCCTAAAGCCGCCAAAGAGCTAGGACAGACCGCTCTTGCGATTACAGACCACGGCGCTATGTACGGCGCGGTGGATTTCTGGCGCGCGTGTAAAAAAGAGGGGATAAAGCCGATTATAGGCTGCGAGGTCTATGTAGCGCCTCGCACCCGCTTTGACAAAACCTTTGACCTCGATAAGAACTACTACCATATGATTCTTCTTTGCGAGAACAACACGGGATATCAGAACCTTATTAAAATTGTCTCGCTCGGCTTTACCGAAGGCTTTTATAATAAGCCGAGAATTGACGATGAACTGCTCGAAAAACACCGCGACGGGCTTATTTGCCTGTCGGCTTGTGTCGCGGGCGAAATCCCGCAAAAACTGCTTTCGG
>JAILPC010000154.1 GCA_024690465.1 Ruminococcus sp. | reverse complement strand
TGACAGGTAAGCTGTCAAAAGCAATTCGCAGCAGCCTATCGGAGCATGAGGAATACTGGAACATCTTTGACAGGGTAATCGTATATTACGATAACGGGCAAGTTGAACTTACTAAAATTCTCTCTTCCGTATTCAACACTTTCTTTTCAGATGTTGAATTCCGCAAGGTGGGACCTGTTCAGTACAAACTGTTCCAAGTTGCCGATCTGATTTGCACAATGGAACTTCTGAAAGAAAAAGCCAAATTAAAAACTTTCAGCAAATCTGAAACTGAGTTTTTCTATTCCATCAGAGATTTCAGAAAAAACTATTTGAAATACATATTACAAAAACATCTGTAAAACATTTTGCCCGCGCGTAAAAATTCTCGCGGGCTTTTTATCCATCTATAGGACACTTTAATTATCATTTCTAAGAATTACAAAGCTTTGATTACACTTATAAATAAACTCTGAAAATAGAGACTCGAAACAGGAATAAAATCGCCCTCCTAAAACCGCTATTTAATGCGGTTTTTAGAGCAGCGTAAAGTGGGAATTCCCCCTGATTTGCCTCTGTAGCCGTTTGATTTATCTTTAACGGGCTACGGCTCGATGGAACAATTTCTATTCGATTCTATGGGTTTTATCCCTAAAACACAACAACACAACACCAAAAAGAAAAGGGCAAGGCCGCGACCGAAGTGATATGCTCCCTTTATGGAAGACAGTGAAATAAAAAATCACTGTTAACTATGAAGGGAGCATATCAAATTCGGAGTCGCGCTTGCGAAGTTTTATCTCAATACATATAAAAGATAATTATTTAGTTTTAAGCCAGCAGATTACTCATATTGTACTGAGCCACGTCGCTCACTTTTACATTGCCGTTATTATCTACAACATAGGTATAGAAATAGATTGTTCTGTCTTTTGCTTTGTTTCTGGCAAAGTACGGAGCGTAACGGAACTGATACTGTCCCGACTGGTTGTACCAATCCACGGTTGAATTATGAACGGCAATCTTGTTGGATGTGCCTGTACCTGTTTTAACATCCTGAACCGCCGCGGCTATTTCGTCCTCGGTCTTTTCGCTGAGAGCAAATGCTACGCCCATACGCTCAAACTTACCGTTAACATTGGCGGTAGCGAGCATATCGAGCTCAACCTTTTCATCGGTTACGGAAACATTGTTAAGGTTAATATAGGCGTACTCTGTCTTCTCAGTCGGTTCATCGGTTATTATATCAATATCCGAGCCCACATAGAAGCTGTAGCTCTTGCCTACATAAACAACCTTGCCGTCAACGATAAACGATTTTTCCTCGTCCAGATTGATTGTAGCGGTCTGAAGATAGTCGTACTCACCGACTTTGTTACCGTCCAGAGTAACCGTGTATTTCTTATCGGTATTCGGGATAGTTACGTTCAGAGTATTGTCCTCGAGCGTATATGATGGAGTTCCGTACTTGTAATAAGCGCTCTGAATATAGGGCTGTTTAAGTCCCACAAGCTGACTGAGAGTATAATTCTCAACATTCGCCTGCTTTGTGACTGATTTGCTTACGGAGTTGCCCGAAGCCTCGTCATAGACGTTATAATTATAGACGAGGTTTAGCTTATCAAAACTCTTTGTGTCGCTGTAAGTTACGCCGTCGAATTCAGCTGCGGTGCGGGCAACTGCCCTGTCGTTTTCAATAGCGCTTGTTACTGTCGCGTCAATGGTCTCAGAGTGCTTGCAGCGATTGTCGGAGCAGGTAAACTTCGCGGTCGCCGAGCTGTTGTCGTCAGCCCAGTTCCACTCGGGCTCGCTGTAGACGTGATTGTCGGTGAAAATGTAGTTAATGCTCCGCTGTGAGAAGCTGCCTTTGCTGAAGCTTGTAGCGTGCTTTATACGGGCAGTGACGTTCATATGGTTGAATATTTCACGTCCAACGTTAACGTTGCCCTCGTAATCGAGCTTAATGTCGAGTTTGAAATCGTCGGGACTGTTCGCCCACGAGAAAGCATAATCGCCTATTGTTCTCAAGCTTGAGGTGTCACCCTGAACCTTCTTTACCCACATTGTGTAGAAGGCGTAGCCCTTAATCTCCCTGATATTCTCGTTGAGAGTAAGGGTAAACTGCGGCTTGGGATTGCAGTTGGGAACAAACGCGCTTCTGTTGTCGGTACCGAGCACTGTGACAGGCTTTCCGTTGAAGGTTTTGGGAATAACAAGCTCCGAGAGGTTCTCGGTGGGGCCTGTGTAATAATTTATCTGATACTCGCTGCCATTGTCGGTAAAGTCAAAGTAGCTGAGCTCTACGGAATCAAGCTCGTCGCCGAGCGTACCGTTCTCAACAGCAAAATAGGTTCCTTCGCCCGCGTCATAATACGCGACGTTGCCGAGGTGATATTCTCCATCCTCGTCAATGTACGGAGCTCTCTCGGGAGTATAAGGGATAAACTCAGCATATACCGTGATGTCGGTATCTGCCATTACCAGCTCTGGCACACCGTCGTTATCAACGATAAAGGCTGGGTCTCCCCATAAGTCGTCCTCGGCGTAGAGGCTGTTCAGTATATAGCCCTCGTCGGGAGTTACCGTGAGAGGAACCCTATCGTTTAACTGAGCCGTTGCGGCGCCCGTTATCGTTCCGTTGCCGTCGGTAACATATGTAATGTTGAGATTAAGCTTTTTGAACGTTGCCGATACGCTTACGTTGGAAGCGGGCATAGTGAATTTATTATTCTCTACAGGAATTATGTTCTCGTTATCGTCCTTTACGGTAACGGTGTTTACCTCATATCCCGCACAGGGAATCACATTGAGCTCGACTTCTTCGCCGTAGTTCGCGGAATAAGCGCCTCTTACCCAGCCGCTGTCCGCTTCCTCATAGGTTATATCGTAGCTTTTTTCTCCAAAGGTCGCGGATACAGTAACATCAGAATCGGGCATAACAAACTTGTTGTCGCTGACTTCGATATCCTTATTACTATCGTCCTTAACATTAAGCGTGCTAAGCTTATAGCCCATATCGGGTGTGACGGTGAGAGTGATTTCCTCGCCCTCATACGCACGGCTCTTGTCGGCGGTTACTGTGCCGTTGGTCGCGCTTTGTACAGTAATGTCGGACTGGTTTTTATTCACAGTCTTTGTAGCTGTGTGTGTCACGCCGTTAATCTCAGCTGAAGCGGTGTAGGTTGTTTTTGTGAGCTCATCGGTTTTTGTAACTGTCGCGTCAACCTTCTCTGTGTGCTTACAGCGTGAGTCGGTACAGGTGAAAGTCGCCTTTGCCGAGCTGTAGTCATCAGCCCATTTCCATTCGGGCTCGCCGTAGAGATGTGCGTCGGTGAAAATGTATTTTACGCTTTGAGCGCCGAGATCATATAATGAAGTTTTATTTAAACGTGTCGAGTGCTTCAGTCGGAGCGCAGCGTTCCTGTGGTTGAATACGTACATGCCGCAGGTAATCGTGCCCTCGTAATCGAGCTTTACATCAATATTAAAGTTGTCGGGCGAGTTACCCCACGAGAACGCGTAACTGCCTAATGTTTTAAGGCCTGATGTGTTGCCCTTAACCTCTTTTACGTCCTGTGTATAGAACGAGTACTTTTTAATCTCGGTGATATTCTCGTTAAGCACGAGGCTGAACTGCGGCTTTGAACCGTCGCCCTGCATAAACCTGTCATCGTTATCCGTACCGAGCGAGGTAATCGGCTTGCTATTGTAAGTCTTGGGGATCACAAGCTCGGTGAGGTTATCGTAAGGACCTGTGTAGTATTTAATCTGGTATTTATCGCCGTTGAGCACAAAATCGAAGTAGCTCAAATCGAGCGAATCAAGCTCTTCGCCTATAGAACCATCCTCGGCAACGGCGTAATTCTTGCCGTCAAGCTCAAAGTGCTCAACAGTACCGAGGTGATATTCGCCGTTTTCGTCAATGTACGGCTCAACTTTTTCCACAGGCTTTATAAACTCGGCACTTACCGTTACATCGCTCTCGGGCATTGTGAACTCCAAGTCCTCGGTTTCAACGCTTTGGCTATCATCATCGGGAGTTACCGACCATGATTTCAGCACATATCCCTCGTCGGGCGTAACGCTGAGTCTGATGACCTCGCCTGCCTTTGCCGTTGACTCATCAACTGTAACAGTGCCGTGGGCACAGTTTCCTACATTGACATTCCAACGTATTCTGCCGCTGTGAGTCGTTGTGTATGTCTCACCGTTAAGCTCACAGGTGGCGGTAGATGTCCTGATATTATCATTATCCTCATAGGTAACCTTAGCATCGACAAGCCTCTCATCATCACAACCGTCATCAACGCATTTGAACAATGCCGAAGCGTCTTTATAATCATTCATCCACTCCCACTGAGGCTCGCCGTAGTTATGCTGGAGATAAGGCGTGAGTGTTTTGTCATTGTAACCCACGCTCAGAGCCGCCTGCTGCTCGAGAGTGATCTCGCCCTTGTAGATATTGCCGTTATCATCTCTGAACGCCTGACCGTCCTTAATTTTTATGGGAGTTTCACAGCTGAGAACCGAGAACTTAATCCTGTCGGTCGGCTTTGTCCAACCTATTTGGGAAACCGCATTTCCACCTGAGAGACCTGTAAAATAATGATTTCCGCCGTCAATAATCAGTTCGCCGTTATATACTGCCGTAACGTCGTACGAATTAAAACTGCCTCTGAAAATCCTGCATGATTCCTCGAATACTGCCGTATAACAACGAAGCTTCGCGCCGTACTGATTGAACGATGAGAGGGACACGCCGCGCTCATAGCCTCCGTCAATAAAGCCTGTTTGATCCTTTTGTCCGTAAAGAGAAAATGTTGAGTGTCCCCGTCCGTATTCCGTAAGGAAATCCTGATTATAATGATACTTTTCGGCAGACCATGTGCAACCGTCCTCAACAATAAATTTGACATCTCCGCAACACCTTGTCACACCTATGATATCCAAATTTTTGTCTATTACATACCATCCGTCCGTGACCAGAAGCAGATACTCCATACTCTCCAAAGCGCTGACCTGCTTAGCCATAACTGTTTTTTCAACGCCGTTTTTATCAATGTATTTTGTCTCCTTGAGGGGCAGATATACTGCTTCTACAACAGGGCTTGCCCATGACGCGGTAAGCCTCTCTTTCGGAGGATAATAATAGGTTCTGTCGCCCGGATCGATAACCTTCCAGTACAGGAACCCGTATCCGTCGGGAACATTCTCACACTCGGGCAGCGTATAGGAGCTGTAGCCGTCTATTGACTTGACCGTTCTGACCTCCTGCCCGTCCTTGTCCTTCTCAATTATGGTTAATGTAAGTGTTATTCTTTTGCTGCCGCATACGGTACAAACACCGTCTGAGTCCCATGTATGTCCTTCCCATGAGGTCAACCACTTTCCGCAATCAGAGCAGTGCAGCGCGTGTCTGTCGCTGTTCTGGCCCCACCATTCCGTGTTCTCATGTTCGCAAGAATAAACCAAAGCGTATTGATTACTCCATACCGCGTCGTAACGGGTATTACCGTAATACAAGGAAGTACTGTCTCGTGATGAACCGGCTTTAACCTTTAGCTCGTCATCTATATATGTTTTTACATTATAATCATAAAATATTCCGTTATCTCCGTGTCCGATTGCCGAGGTATCGCTGTTGCCGCCGTAAGCTTCCACACGGCTGTCACCATATATTCTGACGTTCGTTTCATATCCGTCCTCGCCGTTACCGATACCTGCGCCGCAGGACTTTCCTTCGGCATAAACGTTGGAATCATATATTTTAATTGTTCCGCCGCCACCACCTTCGCCGCCGCCGATGCCGGCCGCATCTGTTCCGCCGTAAGCCTTGACAGCGGAATCCTCAATCACGATAGTACCGTCGCCGCCGCCGTCGCCGCCGCCGATACCCGCGGCATACGCGCCTCCGTGGGCTTCAACGGTAGAACTGTCGATTTCGATCGTGCCGTATTTTTCATACTCGTTGCCGCTGCCGATACCCGCGCCCTCGCTGCCGCCCGCAACTTTTACGGTAGATCCGACGATTCTGATTTTAGTATTGTCATCAAAACCTGCTTCGTTGCCTCCGCCGATGCCCGCGCCGTCTTTGCCGCCGACAGCTTCCACATAACTGTCTTCAATGGTGATATTTCCGTACTTGCGTTGCTTGCCGCAACCGATACCGGAACCCAGATCTCCGCCTCGGGCGATAATGATGCTGTCTTTGATATTGATCGTGCCTGACTTACCTTTGTCACCGCCGCCGATTCCCGCGCCGTAACCTCTGCCGCTGTTAGCGTTAAACAATGCGCCCAAGCCGCTGAAAGCGCCAGAAATGAGACTTAAACCTGAGCCGTCAAGGGAACTGCTAATGGTGCGCAGCCCATTTTGTGCCGCCGAGATCATATTTGAGCTTACCGTTTGAAAAAGGCTTTGGTCGACATCTCCGGTGGAATACGCCAATACGATCGCGTCTTGGATGTTGATTTCGCCACCGCTTTTTTCATAGCCGCCGCCGATGCCCGCGGCACCGCCCGAAGAACTAGCAAATACCGTTCCGCCTGTGATGTTGATTTTGCCGCCGTTACGCAGATAACCCGCGCCGATGCCCGCGCCTGTCTCGCTTACCGCCGTAACGGTACCGCCGCTGATGTTGATGTCGCGATCATCTTCCCAATTGAGCAGCGGACGGTTCGCGCCGCTTCCGATACCCGCGCCCGTATGTCCGTCGCTATTTTCAGCTAAAGCGGTAATATCGCCGCCGTAAATATAGATTTTTCCGTTTGCGCCCATTAAGCCACCGCCAATGCCCGCGCCGCCGCTTGTGGACCTTGCGTTTACAGAACCGCCATATATGGCGATAGAACCGTAGGAACTGTCTTCATAATAACCGTTTCCGATACCCGCGCCGCTGTAGCTTGTCGCTTCAATAGTGCCGCCGTAAATACGTATTCCCTCACCGCCATAGCTGCTGGCAGACGCCTTGTAACCACCGCCGATACCCGCGCCGCCGCTATCTGTGGCGGTTGAAATTTTTCCACCGTAAATTGAAACGATATTCGGTGAACCTTTGGAGCCGCCGCCAATGCCCGCACCGTAGGATTCAAACGAAGACAGTTTAAGCTCTCCGCCGTGAATGCTGATGTTGCCTGCGTTTCCGTTTTCGCCTGTGCCGCCTATTACGGCGTTGTCTTTGTTGTATTTATCCTCAGGGTCAAAAACCACTTCCAACGTGCCTGTGTCCCGCGATTGACCGTAAATGTTCAGAGTCGCGCCCGAGTCCACGCCGATACCCCTGTGAAGGTTCAGGTAAGTGCCATCCTTCAGAATAAGGTTTACTGTTTTTCCGTACCTGACAAACAAGCGGTTTTCCAATATTGTTCTTTCGCTTACTACATACCAGCCCTCGGCAAGCTCGTCGGACGACCTCGCGCTCAGCTCGGTATAGTCTGCGCAGGTTTTTGTTTCCTCAGTTACCTGTTTCGTGTCGGAATTCCACGAACGACAGATATACTCCACTCCGTCCGCGGCATTCGCCGTGAAAGGTACGATTGTGAACAGACTGACTACCATAATAAGCGCCAGCACTACGCTCACGGTTCGCTTTAATAATCTCATACTTTTACCTCCTTGTTGTCGGGGTTATGATTTGTTTCACTAATTTTTTTATTATAACATAAAAACAACAACAAATGAACAACAAAAACGAAGTTTGAATAAAAAAGATTGCATTCTTTAAAGTATAAATTTTGGTTAATATTATTAATATGTAAAAAATGTTATTATGTTAAATCATACTTAAAAACACAATAATAAATAAAACCCGAAATGTTCAGAAATTAACACTTCGGGGGGGATTTGTTTAAAAATTTACAAATATGGCAAAATTGTAAAAAAGCTTAAAAATCGCTTTTCTTTCTGCCTGGATAGTTAGTATTCAGAAGCCTGATTAGAGGTTAAAAGGCTTCGTTTTTACTTTTGAGTTTATCCAAAATAAAAATCGCTGTCGGATTTTTTTACTCTGCGTCCGCTTTCGCCGCGCTCAACGTCATCGGAGCCGTATTCTACCTTGTACATTATATTTACAATCAAGAACAACAGCTTGAAGAACAGGAAAACACAAACGGCGATAATCAGCGCGATTCCCAAGGCATTAAAATAGTTAAATCTGAAAGCCAGGAAAATGAAGTAAATACCGAAAACAAACTCCATAACCGTCGCGGCTTTCGCTTTCAATATCAAGAAGTTATGGAACCGCACAATTGACGGACGTTTAGGTCTGTCGTTATTCAATCAACAAGCCGCGTAAACTTAAAAGTTTTCCACAAAAATCAAAGAGAGGATGGAATTTTCCCCACCCTCTGATTAGTGTCGTTTTCTTGCTGTTGAAATGTGATGATATTTTACAAGTCTTTACCTGTTACTTATACTGAGAGGCTGCCGCTTCATTTTGCGACAGCCCCTTGTTTTTATGTGTCAATTGTTACTACGTGGTAGCCGTAGCTGTAGCCGTAATACAAGCCTGTGGTGAGGTTGCCGTCCCACGGGTCAAGGATTTTGAAATCGCTGAGGTTCTTGCCCTCTCCCTCGTAGTCATAGAATGTGACGTAATGTGTGGCGGAATTGCCGATACTGAGAAGTCCTACGCAAGCCTGGTTTTTGTCAACCGACTTTTTAATCGCCTTGAGCATACGCGGTGCTGACGAGAAGTGCGTATATGTACCGCCTAGCCACATACAGCCGCCGGGACACCATACACTGCCCGGAGTTATCCTGTTGCCTGTAACCTGATAGTAAGCGTAACAGAACGAGTACGCGCTGCACATTACTTTTGAATCGTCGTAAACATACTGCGACTGATGACCGACCTTTGAAGCGATTTTTGCCATCTTTTCATCGGTTATCGGATTTTTCTCAACATCAACCTTGAGCTTGAGCTTTGCGCCGTTTACATAAACCTTTACGCTTGTGCCGCCTCGGCGTGTTCCTTTGACTTTGATTTTCTCCGCGTCCGCTTCGCTTGTAACCTCGGCGTAGCCTGTGTTGTCGTAAACGTTGTCAACGTCGGCGGCTTTACCTTTGATTCCGACCGTAATATGTTTGCCGTTCTTGACAGTAACCGAAGTGACCTTTTTGCCCTTGAGTGTCAGATACGGATTGGTCGTTACCGCGAACTCACGCTTGATTCTGAGCTTGTCCACCTTTACACTGAGGGTGGTTTTGCCCTTGGCGAGAACGGTAGCTTTGCCCTTTGCCGTAATCGAAACAGCCTCGGGATTTGAGGACTTCCAGCCATTGACTGTCTTGCCCGCGACCTTCACCCGGAAAACCTCGCCGTTAAGAAAGTCAACGAGTTTTGCCTTGCGGTTGTTCCTGTTGTCACCGCTGACATTATAAACAGGATTGAAGTCATTTTTCTTTGCAAAACTGAGCTTGGAGCTTACGTCGCTCTGAGCCTTTGTCACATCGCTGAATGTGAGCGTTGTAAACTTTTTGCTTCTCTTGCCGTTCACATATCCCACACACTTTGACTTGAGCGTGACAAATGAATCTGTTGTGAATGACGTCATCTTTTTGCAGTTGTAAAAAGCGTTTTTCTCAACACTGCTTCTGACCTTTGACGAAAAATACGTGCCCGTAAACTTCACCCTGATAAGGCTCTTGAGCTTAAAAAATGCCTTGGAACGGATTTGTCTGATTTTATATCCGTCGATTTCACTGATTGTGTAGTTTTTGGGGAGCTTGTCCTTGCCGATATACTTGATGATATCAGCGTAGGCAAGTTCGCCGTCGTCGAAAATATAGAGCAGATAGTTGCCGTCGGAGCTTTTGAACTTGCCGCTTATTACGGTGCTGCTCTCCTCTGACAGCTCGGAAGGCTGAGTTTCATCGGGCTCCGTCTCATGCGAAACGTCTTCGTTTGCGCCCTCCGCATTGTCTCCTGTCACGTTCCGCGCGTCGCCGACGACTGTCTGAAGCACTGTCTGTACGTCGTCGTCAGACTCCTCGGCAAACGCGATTGTCATGCCCGAAAGAGTCATCAGAACCGCGACAAGAATCGATAGTAACGGTTTCATAATCCTTAATCTCCTAAATCAAAAAGCTATAAAATACAGCTCAAAACTTCTCGGATTTTTTCACACATCTTTTTTATTTTATCATATTAGAATTAAAATTTCAATAGAAATCCAGAAATAATGCGGTTTTGAGGCCTTTTTTGTAAATAATTGCTTTTTTGATAATACATATGGTATAATACACCTTGCACATTTCATAAAAGAAAAGGAGCTGATTTCCGATATGCGGAGCATTAAAGCGCTTACAGCGATATTACTGGCGTTTATTTTCGCTCTTCCCGTAACCGCATCGACGGTCAATACCGACAAATCCGAAGTCAGCGAAATAATAAATTATTCGGACAACACCGAGAAAACCGAACCGACAGAAAACACAACAGAGGGAACTTTTGATACAACGCCTGTTTCAGCCGTTCCAAAGCTCAACGGATTTGTAAAACACAAGGGCAAAACGCGTTACTATATCAACGGAAAAATGCAGAAGGGTTTTGTCAGAATAAAGCGTCATTACTGCTACTTTGACAGGCACGGATATATGGCGAAAGGCTTCCGCAAAATCGGCAGACACCGCTTTTATTTCGCCCGAAACGGTCATATGATAACAGGCTTCAGAAAAATCGGCAGATACCGATATCACTTCGGAGTAAACGGCTGGATGTCAAAGGGCTTTAAGAAAATCGGAAAACACAAATACTGTTTCAACTCAAAGGGACATATGCTCACGGGTAGCCGAAAAATCGGCAAAAGCCGATATTACTTCCTCAGAAACGGCAGAATGAAAAAGGGTTTTCTGTACAAAAAGGGAAAGATTTTTTACTATTCAAAAGCAACAGGCAAAATGCTGAAGGGCTTTTATCAAATCGGAAAACACACCTATCATTTCGACAAAAAGACAGGCGCGGCGTACAAGGGCTTTTCGACAGTCACACGCAAAGGCAAAACATACCGCGTTTATTTTGACAAAAAAGGCAGGCTGAAAAAGGGCAGGTTCACAGTCGGCAAAGTTGAGTTCAAAGCTGAAAAAAAGTACGGCAGAATCTATTCCTGCCGCAACCTTGCAAAAGCGCTGTGCCAGTTCCCCGAGATGCCGTCGGGCTGTGAGGTTGTGTCGTGGACAATGATGGCAAACTACGCGGGAGTGAAAATCGACAAAATAAAAGTCGCCAAAATTATGCCGAAAAGCAAAAACCCGAACAAGGGCTTTATGGGCAGCCCGTATATGGCGACAGGCGACGGGCTTGTGGTTTTCCCGAACGGGTTACAGAATATGACGCAGAAACATCTTCACGGTTACAAAAACCTGACCGGGTGCAAACTCTCAACAATCAAACAGCAGCTCGAAAGTCACAAGCTCGTTATGGCATGGGTGCAGGGACTTATCGTCAGCTGGTCGCACACCGTAGCGCTGACAGGATATGACAACAAGGGATTTTATTATAACGACCCGTTCACAGGGCAGAAAAACAAAGTCGATTATAAAACGTTTATGAAAGTATGGAAAGCCAACGGAACAATGGCAATGACCTACTGAACATAACTATAGGGCAGCCGTTTCGGCTGCCCTTTTTGCTGTAAATTATTAGTTTGTCTTTTTGCTCTTTTTCTTGCTCCATTTCGAATAGAACTTTGTGCCGTTGAACTTGCGGTATGTTCTCACTCTTAAGTAGTATTTTTTGCCGCCCTTGAGCTTGCTTATTCTCGCTGAGCTCTTTTTCTTGCCCTTTACGGTAAGAATTTTAGCTTTTTTGAACTTGGAACTCGTGCTGTACTGAATCTGATAACCTGTGGTTTTTGAGGATTTTTTCTTCCACTTGACAGCCAGAGCCTTTGAGCGCGCGGAAAGTTTGGTAATCTTGGTTTTAGGCGGATTGGGAGAGCCGGTTACTTTAACCGAAGTTGGTCCGTAAACGTTACCTCCCGTGTAGGAACCCGCGTAAAGATAAGGCTGGGAATAATATCCTATATTATTTGTTCCCACATTGTTTGTCGGGTAATATGACGGAGCGGTATTGGTTCCGTTCCAGTATATTGTCTGCACGCTCGGGCTGAATGACGCTCCCGCGGCAAGCCAGCTTGAGAAGCTATAGGTGTTTCCCGTATTGTTGTACGAACCCAGAGCCATACTCGGGCTTGAGTAACTTGACTTGGAGTTAATAAACGTTCCTTTGGATATTTTAATGGTTCCTCCGCCGAAACGCATAAGCGCGAAGAAATACGGAGTTGTGAAAGTACCGTTGTTGATATATAATTTGCCTCCCGCGGTTGACGCGCCGACAAATTCGCCGTCAAACGTACCGCCGTTAACTACACATTTTCCGCCTCCGACGTAAAGTCCGACAGGGTTGTTTGTGCCGTCGCTTCTGCCCATATAATAGCCGTTCTTGATTAATACGCTTCCTTTAGTCATATCAATCGCTCCCGCGCCGTAAGACCTTACACTGATATTGTTCTTTGGTTTGGAATCCTTAAAGGTTACATTAGCTCCCCTAAGCGAAAAAACCGGATACTGCTCTCCTGAGTTCTGAAGCGTATGACCGTTAAAGTCAATAACAAACTTACCTTTGGTTAACAGTACCGTTGGATGTTCATCGCTGCCCAAATCATCGGTCAGCGTCATATCGTTGCCGAGCTTGTATGTTCCAGGGCCAAAGCCTTTGTTCTTCCAGTTGATATTGCGCATCTGTTTCGGCGTTTTGATTACGAATGTTTTTGCCTCAGCCTTTACGCCCGAGAACATCATAAACAAAATAACCGCGAAAGCGCAGAATGCGAAAGTCAGCGCTATACGCACGGACTTTTTGCTTATAGCCTGTTTAATCATAATTTTTCCCCTCTCTGAGTGTCCGAGAACCGAACACGGATTATACATTTATATTATATAAAAAATCAACAGATGTTTTCAATATGCTATTTATACATAAATTAAATATTGTTTTTGGTGAAAACATCTAACACAAAAAATAAACTGTCCTTTAATTTTTGTTAAAAACTGTCTATTTATTAATGACAGTTTTGTGCTATCATATTAGCATAAATTAAATCGCGAGGTAATTTATGAGAAAAAATTTTTCACGGAGGCACGATATGCAATACGTAGATACAAAATCAACCCATAATACAAACGCGCGTATACTTGTGCTGACTGCACTGTTCGCCGCGCTTACAACAGTTCTTACAATGACAATAAAAATTCCGACAATCACGGGATATGTTCACCCCGGCGACAGTATGATATATCTGGGCGCGAGCATTCTTCCCGGACCGTACGGAATCATCGCGGGCGCAATCGGCGGAGGACTCGCTGACCTGCTCTCGGGTTATCCTCACTGGATTATACCCTCGGCAATCATCAAAGGACTCAACGCAGTACCCTTTATTTTGGCGTTTTATATCCAGAAAAAAAGAGGAAAGAGCAACCGTATTATAAATCCTCTTTCACTTACAGCTCTTGTTCCCTCCTCAATCATCACAATACTGGGATATTTTATTGCCCATCTGTTTATGAAAGACTGGGCTTACGCCGTTGCCGCGATTCCCAACGAGCTCTTCCAGGTTCTCGCCGCCGCGATTATCTTTACGGCACTGGGATTCGGACTGGACGGAATGAAATTTAAAGACAGAGTGCTCAAATAATTACATAATACCAATTCACTAACCGAAAAGGCTGCCGACAACAAGGCAGCCTTTTCGTCATTGTGCACAAATTATGAGCTTTTATTTTGTATGGGTTACCGACGATAATTTTCAGTTTTTCTATTGTGCAGATTTTACAAAAATGTTATAATTTTTAGGTAATTTGTCTGTAATTCAATGTAATTACAAAATTTTCAAATGAAAGGGCTGTATTGTTTTGAAACAGTATAACGCAAACAACATTCTTAATCTTGCTTTCGCAGGTCACGCCGGCTGCGGTAAGACCTCGGTCGCCGAGTCTATGCTTTTCCTCGCAAAGGCTTCCGACCGTCTGGGCAGTGTAACAGACGGCAACACCGTTCTCGACTTTGACGCTGAAGAAATCAAGCGTCAGGTATCGCTGATGACAGCGGTTGCTCCTCTTGAGTGGAAGAACACAAAAATCAACATCATCGATACTCCAGGTCTCTTTGACTTTGAGGGCGGCGTAGCAGAGGGTATGCGCGCGGCTGACTCGGCTATCATCGTTGTATCAGGAAAGGACGGCATCGATGTTGGTACCGAAAAGGCTGTTAAAGCTGCAAAGAAGCAGGATTTAGCTAAAATATTCTTCGTAAACGGCGTATGTGACGAAAACGCTCGTTTCTATGATGTTTTCGAGAACCTCAAGTCAACATTCGGTCCTTCCGTATGTCCCGTTGTTGTTCCCTACATCGAAAACGGCAAGGCTGACGTCTATGTTAACCTCTTTGAGTTCCGCGCTTACAAGTACGCCAAGGGCGTTGCCACTCCCACAGATATGCCTGCTCTGGGCGACCGCTTAGAGGGACTCAGAGAAGCTATCAAAGAGGCTGTAGCCGAAACAAGCGAGGAGATGCTCGACAAGTTCCTCGAGGGCGAAGAGTTCACACCCGAAGAGATTATCACAGGTCTTTCACAGGGCGTTAAGGACGGTTCAATCTGTCCCGTATTCTGCGGCGACGCTCAGAATATGGCTGCTATCGATATGTTCCTCAACTCTCTTATCTGGCTTGCTCCCAAGGCTGACAGTCATTCGGAGACAGGCGCTGACGTAAACGGCGACCCCGTAGAGGTATCCGTAAGCGCTGACGGCGCTGCCGCAGGCATCGTGTTCAAGACAGTATCCGACCCGTTTGTCGGTAAGCTCTCATATATCAAGGCTATTTCGGGCAAAATCTCATCAGATGTTCCCGTTATAAATATGCGCACAGGCGAGAACGTAAGAATCACAAAGGTTCTTACAGTTCGCGGTAAAAAACAGGAAGACGCTCAGTACATCGGCGCGGGCGATATCGGCGCTATCCCGAAGCTCAACGACGTTAAGACAGGCGATACTCTCTGTTCACCCCTGAGAAAAGTTACATTAAAGGGTATTGACTATCCCGTAGCTTCCTACGCTCAGGCTATTAAACCGAAGACAAAGGGCGACGAGGACAAGGTTGCTCAGGCTGTTAAGAAGATTATGGAAGAAGATCCCTCGATCAAGTACTTCCACAACCACGAGACACACGAAATGGTTATCTACGG
>JAILPC010000075.1 GCA_024690465.1 Ruminococcus sp. | reverse complement strand
AAATCTTACGGCGTCACGTTCCATCTTTTTGATGAGAAGGTCGTTAATATTGTTTGCGCCTCTTATTTTGCCTACATTAATAAGCTTTCCGTCGTTGTCAATACTTAAAACAGGCTTAATCTGAAGAGCCTTCGCAAATGTAGCTGTAACAGATGAGATTCTGCCTCCGCGCTTAAGCTGGTCAATGTCGTCAACAACAAACCAATGACAAATCTTAAGCTTGAGGTTCTCCGCGTACGCGGCAATTGTATCGCTGTCAGGGTTGTCGTTTTTATACTTTTTGCCGACATAATACATCAAAGCTCCCTGTCCCGCGCTTGCGCTTGCGGAGTCAATGATTGTTATGTTTCTGTCGGGATACTTTTCGAGCAAATCTCTCGCGGCAATCTTACTTGTGTTGTATGTGCCGCTCAGAGCGGAGGAGAACGCAATATACACAATATCTTTGCCGTCCTTTAAAAACGGTTCCCAATAATCGGAATAGGTGTTAAAAGCAATCTGAGTAGTCTGTGACTGAATGCCGGATTTGAGCTTGCTGTAGAATTCATCAAGGCTCATTTCGCGCGCGTCAAGAAAATGATTATATGCTTTTTCCTCCATAAGAAAACCCATAGGGAGAATATTTATATCATATTTTTTCGCGATATCATCAGGTAAATCGCAGGTTGAGTCAGTAAACAGAACATAATCGCCGTATTTACTCATAATTACCTCCAAGTAATATATAAATTGTATACTGCATATAAATTATAATAAATACGCTTTTAATTGTCAATAAAAGGATGCGATATTTATGAATTGCAGTCTGTCACAGCTCAGAAACAAAGAGGTAATAAACAGCCGTAACGGCTGCCGCATTGGCTATGTTGACGATCTTGAGGTTAACACACGCGACGCTAGAGTATGCGCGCTCATTATTTACGGCAGACTTAAGTTGTTCGGATTGCTCGGTAGAAAGGACGATTGTGTTATTTCCTGGGACAGAATTGAACTTATTGGAGAGGATACGATACTTGTAAGCTCAGAGGGCGAATTCCGCCATTCAGGTCGCAAAAAACGCGGTTTTTTCAAGAAATTTTAAAAAATCGCCATTTCTGCCTTGTTCAAAAAACTTTTGTACAAGGGTAGTTCTTTTTGTTAATTGTGTATAAGTTTATATTCCTTTTAAAGAAATAAAATTACAGAATGTTACCGTTG
Source organism: Ruminococcus sp. (assembly GCA_024690465.1). Taxonomy (GTDB): domain Bacteria; phylum Bacillota; class Clostridia; order Oscillospirales; family Acutalibacteraceae; genus Ruminococcoides. Next base: position 4,767 of record JAILPC010000075.1, on the reverse strand, counting down.
TAACCGAATTTAACCGTTCAAACCCGCATGACGACTTGATTTTTTAAAAAAGATGTGTTTTAATAGCGCCAATGAAAATTGTGTGAACCAATCAAATACACTTGCTTACTAAAGATTGCGTAGTGATTTAGAGCGTACTCGATAGGAGGAAAAGATTTTGAGAAGTTCAAATTATAAGCATTTAAAAAACAATGATTCAAAAGTGAAACACGCTGAACCTGTCAACAAGGTCAAGAAGTTTTCAAAAATCGGTTCGTTAGTAGTAACCGCTTTCATCGTTCTATCAGCTGTAGTAATTCCAAGCATCAGCCTTGTACAGAACGTTGCCGCGGTATCTGATGAACAGAAATCAGCTCTCAACGTAGGCGACGCAGACATTATTAATAATGCAATCGTAGCTGAAACTGAGAAAGCAACTAAAGCTACAGAGCCCGCTGTCGAAAAGGAAACAGAGCCCGAAACCGAGCCTGAGACCGAACCGAAGACAGAGGCTCCAACAGAAGAAGAAACAGTAGCAGAGACAGAAGCCGAGCCTGAAAGCTATACTTCAGGACAGCATATTGAGCTCAGTGATTACGACAGAACTCTCCTTGAGGGTCTTGTAATGGGCGAAGCAGGCGGATATGGTTATGAGGGTTCAGCTCTCGTAGCTCAGGCTATTCATGACAGCATGATTGAGTCGGGCACTACTTCCGTAGAAAGCATCGCTTCTATGTATCAGTATGACGCTTCAATGTGTAACGAACCTTCTTCAGCTGTTAAGGATGCTGTATCTTTCATCTTTGACAGCGACGGACGTGCCGTAGACCACAGAATTCTTTATTTCTATGCGTCCGATATCGTGACAAGTGATTGGCACGAAAGCCAGAATTTTATCACTTCCTGCGGAAGTATGAGATTCTTTGATAAATGGTAAGATAAAAAGGCTTCCGAAACGGAAGCTTTTTTCTTTGTTTTTTAAAAGAAAAGCTTGATTTTTTCAGGATTTGTGGTATAATATACAGGCATTTCGCACGTTCACGCCTATCGGTGAGGTGCCGCGGGACTGATACGCCCGCGTTTTAACCGATAAAATAACGGCTGAACGGAGGTTAAAACCTAAGGAGGAATAATTATGTCAACAGTATCAATGAAACAGCTTCTTGAAGCAGGCGTTCATTTCGGACATCAGACAAGACGCTGGAACCCTAAAATGGCGGAGTATATCTTCACCGAACGTAACGGTATCTATATCATCGATCTTCAGAAGACCGTTAAGAAGCTTGATGAAGCTTATAACTTCATTAAAGAGCTTGCAATGGACGGCAAGAACGTTCTTTTTGTTGGTACAAAGAAACAGGCTCAGGATTCCATTAAGGAAGAAGCTGAGAGAGCAGGCGCTTATTTTGTTAACGCAAGATGGCTTGGCGGTATGCTGACAAACTTTTCAACAATCCGCAAGAGAATCGCTCGTCTCAAACAGCTCAGAGCTATGCAGGAAGACGGTACATTTGATCTTCTTCCCAAGAAGGAAGTTATCAAGCTCAACCTCGAAATCGATAGACTTGAGAAATTTATGGGTGGTATCAAGGATATGTCCGAGATGCCCGGCGCTCTCTTTGTAGTAGACCCCAGAAAAGAAAAAATAGCCGTAGCTGAAGCTAAGAAGCTCGGCATCCCCGTTGTTGCTATCGTAGATACAAACTGCGATCCCGACGAGGTTGATTTCGTAATTCCCGGAAACGATGACGCTATCCGTGCCGTTAAGCTTATTGCAGGCGCAATGGCTGATGCTATCATCGAAGGTCGTGAAGGCCAGATGGGCGCTGCCGCTGTTGAGACAGAGGCTGAAGAAGCAGAGGAAGCTTCTGAAGAATAATCTAATAATACATCGAAAGGATTGAAATATAATGAATTTCACAGCTCAGGACGTTAAAGCGTTAAGAGAAAAGACAGGCTGCGGTATGATGGACTGCAAAAAGGCACTCGTTGAGGCTGACGGCGATATGGATAAGGCCGTCGACATTCTTCGCGAGCAGGGTCTCGCTAAGGTTGCCAAGAAGGCTTCGAGAATTGCCGCTGAGGGTGTAGCTTTCGCTGCAACTTCTGATGACAACAAAACAGGCGTTGTTGTTGAGGTTAACGCTGAGACAGACTTTGTTGCCAAGAACGCTGACTTTATGTCATTCGTAGATACAGTAGCAAAGACAATTATCAAAGAAGCTCCCGCCGATATCGACGCTCTTATGGCTTGCAAGGCTTGCTGCACAGAGATGACGGTTGACGAGCTCCTCACAGAGAAGATTCAGGTTATCGGCGAGAACATCAAAATTCGTCGTTTCGTTCGTTACGAAGGCAATTGTGTATCTTATGTACACATGGGCGGCAAAATCGGCGTTCTCGTAAACTTTGACACTGACGTTGCCGATAAACCCGAGTTTATTACGGCAGGTAAGGACGTTGCTATGCAGATTGCCGCTTTAGGTACACAGTATCTTTCACGCGACGATGTTCCTGCTGAGGTAATTGAGCACGAAAAAGAAATCATGAAAGCTGAGGTTATCAATTCCGGTAAGCCTGAGGCTATCGCTGACAAGATTGTTATGGGTAAAATTAACAAGTACTACAAAGAGAACTGCCTTGTTGACCAGGAGTTTGTTAAGGACAATAAACAGACAGTAAAGCAGTATGTTGATTCCGTTGCTAAGTCAATCGGCGGCACAATTACAATCAAAGAATTCACACGCTATGAAAAGGGCGAGGGAATCGAGAAACGTCAGGACGACTTCGCTGCTGAAGTTGCTTCAATGACAAAATAATTATTAGTTTTTAAGAGGATGTTCCAAATAAGAACATCCTCTTTTGTTATATTACAAAACTGTATCCAAAAACTGGGTTTTAATTCCTTTATAGCGTTATAAAAATGGTATGGTAGAGTAAAATTATTATAACTATATATATGCTATCGGAGATGTTAAAAATGGGAAGTATGAAATACAAAAGAGTTTTGCTCAAACTATCCGGCGAATCCCTTGCCGGGGACAAAAAACAGGGTATTGATTTTGATACCGTAGCCAAGATTTGCGAGCCTATCAAACGTCTTAATCAAGAAGGCGCGGAAATTGCAATCGTAGTCGGTGGCGGTAACTTCTGGCGCGGAAGAAGCTCGGGCTCAATGGACCGTACGCGCGCTGACCATATAGGTATGCTCGCTACGGCTATTAACGCACTCGGTGTGGCGGATTCACTTGAGGCGCTCGGCGCTGACGTCAGAGTTCAGACAGCCATCTCAATGCGTCAGGTCGCTGAACCGTATATCAGAGGCAAGGCGATCAGACACCTTGAAAAGGGCAGGGTTGTTGTTTTCGGCTGCGGAACAGGTAATCCGTTCTTCAGCACAGACACAGCAGCGGCTTTGAGAGCTGCCGAGATTGAAGCTGACATCATCTTGAAGGCAACACTTGTTGACGGTGTTTATGACAGCGACCCCAAAACAAACCCCGACGCCAAGAAATTTGACCATATTTCATTCTTTGATGTGCTCAATAAGGACTTAGGCGTTATGGACAGCACAGCGGCTTCACTCTGCAAGGATAACGATATCGGACTTATCGTTTTCAGCATTGACGAACCCGACAATATTTATAAGGCAGTTAAGGGAGAGCCTATAGGCACTCTTGTTGATTGATAAATGATTTAGGAGGAATAATCATGAAAGATACACTTAAAAGAGCAGAAGAAAGAATGGGCAGAAGAATAGACCATCTACTTGATGAGTATAAATCCATCAGAGCCGGTCGCGCTAATCCCGCAATCCTTGACAAAATCAAGGTCGACTATTACGGAACACCCACTCCGATTAACCAGGTTGCGTCTGTTTCCGTTCCCGAAGCGAGAACAATCGTTATTCAGCCTTGGGACGGCTCAATCTTAAAAGCCGTCAACAAAGCTATTCAGGCTTCGGAAATCGGTATTAATCCCCAGAACGACGGCAAGGTTATTCGTCTCATTTTCCCACCGCTTACCGAGGACAGACGTAAGGAAATCGTTAAAGACGTAGCTAAAATCGCCGAGGGTACAAAGGTTCAGATAAGAAACGTGCGCCGCGACGCTATGGACGACCTCAAAAAGCTCAAGAAAAACGGCGATCTGACAGAAGATGATTTAAAGGACGGCGAGGAAGAAGCACAGAAGCTTACCGATAAGTATATTAAAGAAGCTGACAAAATCTGTAAAGACAAACAGAAAGAAATAATGGAAATCTAGTCAATGGCATTATTCAAAAAGAAAAAACATCAAAATTTATCCGACGATCTGGTTTTGCCTGAGCATATCGGCATTATTATGGACGGAAACGGACGCTGGGCAAAAAAGCGCAGGCTTCCGCGTTCGGCAGGTCATAACGCGGGTGGTAAGGTTTTCCGCACGATTGCGCGTTATTGCTCGGATATAGGAATAAAATATCTCACCGTATACGCTTTTTCAACCGAGAACTGGAAGCGTCCCGAAGAGGAGATTAAAGCCCTTATGAAGCTCTTTAAGGATTATCTTGAAGAAGCTCTGAGAGATTTTAAGGACGACAGTATTGTTGTACGTTTTATCGGCGACAAATCTCCTTTTGATGACGAATTAAGAGCTCTGATGGTTGAAAACGAAGAGGGTTCCAAAGACCGTGACGGTATGGTTCTTAATATCGCCATGAATTACGGCAGCCGTGATGAGATTGTAAGAGCTGTAAAGTCTATATCAAACGATGTCAAAGACAACAAGCTTGACGCTGAGGCTATA
>JAILPC010000073.1 GCA_024690465.1 Ruminococcus sp. | reverse complement strand
ATCTGTTATCTGGGAATATACAGCCTTGTCATTTCGGGCTCGCCGTCACCCTGAGCCATACAATATAATTCCCATCCGTAACGCTCATAAAAGCCTTCATGGTCGGTTACGAGATAGACGGGAGAAACTCCCTTTTCTCTTAAATTCTCAACAGCAAAATTCAGCAATCTGCCCGCTATACCCAGCTTGCGGAAGCTCTCCTCGGTATAAACTGCGCAGACATTGGGAGAAAGGTCTTTTCTATCGTGAAAGTCATTTTCGATTACTCCCAGACCGCCGACGATTTGGCCGCCGTTAAGGCACAAATACCAGCCGTATTCAGTTTTGCCGCTGAGGTAGTCGTTCATACACTCAAGATACGCCTCGCTCGGTACTCCCCATTTACTGTGGAACCACTGAGCGGCTTCGTCTTTTATCTCGGGATTTTCCCGCAAAGTAATATATTTGAAATTTTTCTCTGTTTTCATCTGTTGCCTCAATAATTTTTCATTCCCATTCAACAGTACCGGGCGGTTTAGAAGTAATGTCATAAACAACACGGTTTACGTTGGGACACTCGTTAACAATGCGGTTTGAAACTCTCGCGAGCACATCGTACGGGATACGGGCAAAATCAGCTGTCATAAAGTCGTCGGTGGTAACCGCGCGTATAGCCACAAGGTGGTCATAGGTACGGTGGTCGCCCATAACGCCTACGGTTCTGACATCGGGAAGAACTACAAAATACTGGCTGAGCTCACTATCTAAGCCGCTCTTCGCGATTTCATCACGAAGAACCGCGTCAGCTTCCTGAAGAACTTTTATCTTCTCCTCTGTAATCTCACCAATGATACGAACACCGAGTCCCGGTCCCGGGAACGGCTGACGCCAAACGAGCTCCTTGGGAATTCCAAGAAGCTCCCCTACCCTGCGTACTTCGTCCTTAAACAGGTCCTTGAGCGGTTCGATAACGTCGTCAAACTTAATGTCCTCGGGCATTTTAACTTTATTATGATGTGTTTTTATCTTGTCGGCGTCGCCTTTGCCGCTCTCGATACAGTCGGGGTAGATTGTACCCTGGGCAAAGAAACCGCCGCTTGCTTCTTCTCTGATTTTATTCCAGAAAACGTTATAAAACTCTGTGCCGATGATGTTGCGCTTGTCCTCGGGATCAACAGCTCCTTTGAGCTTTTTGATAAACTCGGCGCCGCAGTTTACGCGGACAAACTTCATATCAAAAAGAGAGGTAAAAGTGTTTTCAACAAAGTCGCCTTCATCTTTGCGCATTAGTCCCTGGTCAACAAAAACGCAAGTCAGCTGACTGCCGACAGCCTTACTCAGAAGCGCCGCGGCTACGGACGAGTCTACGCCGCCCGAAAGTCCCAAAACAACCTTTTTATCGCCTATCTGTTCACGCAGAGCCTTGACGGTAGCATCGATAAAACCTTCCATTTTCCAGTCGCCGCTGCATTTGCAGATATTGAAAATGAAATTTTTCAGCAACTCGTTGCCGTACTCGGAATGAGTAACCTCGGGGTGGAACTGAACAGCGTAAATGTTTTCGCTTACGTTCTCCATAGCGGCAACGGGACAGCTATCGCTGTGAGCGGTTATTTCAAAGCCGTCAGGAACATTGACAATCCTGTCTGTATGGCTCATCCAAACAACACTGTCGGGAATATCACTGAACAGCAGACTGTCTTTTTTATCAACTTTTATATCGATTTTGCCGTACTCGCGTGTATCGGATGTTTCAACCTTACCGCCGCGCATCCAGCATATAAGCTGACATCCGTAACAGATACCGAGAACAGGGATACCGAGATTAAGAATCTCCTTGTCATAATGCGGAGAACTCATATCGTAGACGGAATTAGGTCCGCCCGTAAAAATAATACCTTTATAATTCTCAGCTTTGATCTCGTCAAGAGACGCTGTATACGGTTTTATCTCAGCGTAAACATTATGATCGCGTACACGGCGGGCTATAAGCTGATTATACTGACCGCCGAAGTCGAGCACAAGAATTTTTTCTTTAATCTTAGTCATATTTTATCTGTAAATAATATCATCACGGGAAGGACCGTTGCTGACAATGCCGATATGTACGCCGATCTCCTTTTCGGCGAACTCGATATAGTCGCGGCACTCCCTGGGTAAATCTTCATACTTTTTGATGCCTGTAACGTCACATTTCCAACCCTTGAGGGTTTTGAGCACAGGCTTGCATCTTTTAAGCTTTGTAGTGCTCGGGAAGTAATCAATCACCTTTCCGTCGAGCTCATAAGCAACGCACACGGGGATTTCGTCGAGATATCCGAGAGCGTCTATTACGGTAAACGCTACGCTTGTAGCTCCCTGAACCTGACATCCGTAACGGCTCGCGACCAAGTCGAGCCATCCCATACGGCGCGGTCTGCCTGTTGTAGCGCCGTACTCGCCGCCGTCACCGCCGCAGTTGCGGAGCTTGTCGGCTTCCTCGCCGAAAATTTCGGATACAAACTCACCCGCGCCGACCGCGCTCGAATAAGCCTTAACAACAGTGATAACCTCTTTAATCTCATAAGGCGGAATACCCGCGCCGACTGCGCCGTAACCCGCGATCGTGTTTGAGGAAGTTACCATCGGATAAATGCCGAAGTCGGTATCCTTTAGAGAGCCAAGCTGTCCCTCGAGGAGAATGTTCTTGCCCTCTGAAATAGCTTTTCTTACAAATCGGAAGCTATCGCCGACATACGGAGCGAGGATATCCTTATACTCCATCAGCTTGCCAAAAATCTCATTAACAGTAATTTCCTCTTTGTTGTAGAGATTTTTTAGAGTAGCGTTTTTAATCTCAACAGCGTGAGCGATTTTAGCCTTTAAGCTGTCTACATGGTCGTAAAGCTCATTAATCTGAAAACCGATTTTGCTGTATTTATCGGAATAGAACGGAGCGATACCGCTCTTTGTCGAGCCGAAGGAATTCTTGCCGAGACGCTCTTCCTCATAGCAGTCAAAAGCAACGTGATAAGGCATTACAATCTGAGCTCTGTCAGAGATAAGAATGTTGGGTTTCGGAACGCCTCTGTCCTCAAGCTCCTTGATTTCCTTGACGAAATTCTCTACGCTGAACGCAACGCCGTTGCCGATGATGTTGGTAATATTCTGATGGAACACACCCGAGGGCAACTGATGAAGCGCGAATTTTCCGTAGTTATTGATAATGGTGTGTCCCGCGTTGGCACCGCCCTGAAAGCGGATTACGACATCGCTGTCATTTGCGAGAACATCGGTGATTTTCCCCTTGCCCTCGTCGCCCCAGTTGGCGCCTACAATAGCTTTAACCATAGTTTTCATTACCTTTCTTTAAACGTTAATTTCAGGCTTTTCGTCCTCAATTGAACTGTATTTATCAAGTATCGGTCTGACTTCCTCATTGAGGAAATCGGTAGTCTGTTCCTTGGCTCTGCCTGTGTATTTTTCAGGCTGAAGAATATTCTCCAATTCGTCAATGCTTACACCGAAAGCGTCATCCGCCGCTATACGCTCAAGCAGGTCATTTTCGCCGCCCTCTTCTTTTATTACTTTAGAAGCCGCCATAGAGTGCTGTCGGATTTTCTCGTGGAGAGCCTGGCGGTCGGCGCCGCGGTTCTTAACGGCATCCATCATAATGTTCTCGGTAGCCATAAAAGGAAGTTCCTTTCTCAGACGGCTCTCGATAACCTTGGGATAAACAACAAGTCCGTCGGCAACATTTGCGTAAAGGTTAAGGATTCCGTCAATCGCGAGGAATGCCTCAGGCACACTGAGGCGCTTGTTCGCGCTGTCGTCGAGTGTACGCTCAAACCACTGTGTCGCAGATGTAAAATAACCGTTGAGAACGTCAACCATTACATAACGGCTGAGCGAGCCGATTCTCTCGCTGCGCATCGGATTGCGCTTATAAGCCATAGCTGATGAACCTATCTGATTCTTCTCGAAAGGCTCTTCAACCTCTTTGAGATGCTGAAGAAGTCTGATATCATTCGAGAACTTCGACGCTGACTGCGCGATTCCCGCGAGCACGTTGAGATACTGAGAATCAATCTTTCTTGAATATGTCTGACCTGAAACGGCATAGCAGCCGCCAAAGCCCATTTTCTCGGCAATCTTTTTGTCGATAGCCTTGCACTTTTCGTGATCTCCCTCAAAGAGCTCGAGGAAGCTCGCCTGGGTGCCTGTTGTACCCTTTGAACCAAGGAGCTTTGCCTTGGAAAGCATATATTCAACGTCCTCTAAGTCAAGGAGCAAGTCCTGAATCCACAGTGTCGCTCGCTTGCCGACTGTTGTGGGCTGAGCTGGCTGAAAGTGAGTAAACGCCAATGTCGGGAGAGCCTTGTATTCATCCGCGAATTTTGACAGATTGCGGATAACGGTTATCAGCTTGTTTCTGACAAGCTCGAGCCCCTCGCGCATAATAATCAAATCGGTATTGTCGCCGACATAGCAGGATGTAGCGCCGAGGTGGATAATTCCCTTCGCGTTCGGACACTGCTGTCCGTAGGCGTAAACATGGCTCATAACGTCGTGGCGAACGAGCTTTTCGCGCTCCTGAGCAACCTCGTAGTTGATATCATCCCTATTAGCCTTGAGCTCGTCAATCTGCTCCTGTGTAATCGGGAGACCGAGCTCCATTTCGGACTCTGCGAGAGCTATCCACAGCTTTCGCCATGTTCTGAACTTCTTGTCGGGCGAAAATATGTATTTCATTTCTTTGCCCGAATATCTTGCGGATAACGGACTTTCATAAGCGTTTTTACTCATTAAACTTTCTCCTTTGAGGCACATTTTTCTTTGTTTTCAAAATTCATTCCGCCGCGTTCCTTACCCTTGAATGTAAGCTTTGTAATCGGAGCGGGATATAATCCAGTAAAGCAGGCGTCACAGTAACCCTTGAAGTTTCCGCCGAGCATTTCGTCAAGACAGCGCGCGGGCAGATATCCGAGCGTGTCGGCGCCGCTAAGCTTGCATATTTCATCAACCGTATGATTTACGGCGATGAGCTCTTCGCGCGAAGGAACATCCGTACCGTAGTAGCACGGCCACAGGAACGGCGGCGAACTGATTCGCATATGAACCTCTTTTGCTCCCGCGTTTCTGAGCATATTTGTTATGCGGTCAACCGTCGTGCCGCGGACAATACTATCATCAATTACGACAACACGCTTGCCTTTGATAGTGTCAAGAATCGGATTGAGCTTGATTCTGACGGAATTCATTCTGTCCTTCTGAGTCGGCTTGATAAATGTTCTGCCGATATATCCGTTCTTTACAATAGCTTTTTCATACGGAATGCCCGACTCCTCGCTGTAGCCTATGGCGGCATCGATTCCCGACTCGGGAACGCCTATAACCAAATCGGCGTCAACAGGAAACTCACGGGCAAGGATTCGTCCTGCCTGCTTGCGGGTTTCATAAACACTGAGACCGTCGATACAGCTGTCGGTACGTGCAAAATAAATATACTCAAACACACAAAGGCTTTTGTTGCATTTTTTCTCAGGTTTGTTGCTGCGTACGCCGTTTTTGTCAACAACAATAATTTCCCCGGGCTCAATATCACGGATAAACTCCGCACCGCAGGCGTCAAGAGCCGCGGATTCACTGGCGAAAACAATCGACTCGTTGATTCTGCCCATACACAGCGGTCTGAAGCCATGAGGGTCACGCGCCGCAATGAGCTTTGTCGGACTCATAACGAGCAGCGAATACGCGCCCTCAAGCTTTTTTACAGCCCGAATAACAGCCTCTTCAGCTGAATTGCAATTGAGTCTTTCACGGGCGATAACATAGCAGATAACCTCTGAGTCGATAGTTGTCTGGAAAATCGCTCCGCGCTTTTCGAGCTCACGTCTGATTTCGATTGCGTTGGTCAGATTTCCGTTGTGAGCGACTGCCAGAGTACCCTTTACATAACGCATAACAAGCGGCTGCGCGTTTTCAAGCACAGAGCCGCCTGCCGTTGAATAACGGACATGCGATACAGCTGTTTGTCCGTTAAGTGATTCAAGTATGGAATTGTTGAAAACTTCGGTAACCAGACCCATATCCTTGTGGTAATTCATAACACCGCGGTCGGATACAGCTATGCCGCAACTCTCCTGTCCGCGGTGCTGCAGAGCAAGAAGTCCGTTGTAGCACGCGTAGGCAGGATTGACCGAGCCGTCGCTATATATACCGAAAACTCCACATTCCTCGTGGAGCCCTTCCTTAGGAAGGTTGTCAAAAGAATAATTCATAAACCTATAATCCAAAAAGTAAAAAATGTAATTATCGAGATTACGCCAGACCTACACGCTTCATCATCTCAGCGTAAGCGTCCTCGACACCGCCCATATCTCTGCGGAAACGGTCTTTGTCGAGCTTCTCCTGTGTATCCACATCCCAGAAACGGCATGTGTCGGGAGAAATCTCGTCGGCAAGTAAAATCTCGCCGTGGAAACGACCGAACTCAATCTTGAAGTCAATCAAATCAACGTTTACGGACTTGAAGAACTCAACCATAACGTCGTTTACCTTGTAGGCATACTCGGAAATCTTTGCGATTTCTTCCTTTGTAGCGGCACCGATAGCGTAAATCTGGCTTTCGTTAATCATCGGGTCTCCGAGGTCGTCGTCCTTGAGACAGAACTCGAGCGTCGGGCACTTTAACTCCGTACCCTCGGGAACGCCGAAGCGCTTTGAGAAAGAGCCTGCCGCCTTGTTTCGGATGATAACCTCCAGAGGAACAATCTCGACCTTTTTGAGAACTGTTTCGCGGTCATTGAGCTCCTCAACAAAATCAGTTGGAACGCCCTTAGCTTCAAGAAGCTTAAACATAAAGTTGGACATGCGGTTATTAACTACGCCCTTGCCTACGATTGTGCCTTTCTTCTCGCCGTTGAACGCTGTAGCGTCGTCCTTGTAGGAGACGATGCAATAATCGTCGTTATCGGTAGAAAAAACCTTCTTAGCCTTGCCTTCGTACATTTGCTCTTTCTTCTGCATAATATGCCTCCAAAATATACTATAAATATTTTTACTAATATATTATATATAAAATACGGTTATAAACAATTCTAAAATAGAAAAATAAACAACTTTGGAAGGTTG
>JAILPC010000063.1 GCA_024690465.1 Ruminococcus sp. | reverse complement strand
TCTTTGCGAGCTCTTTTCTGATGAAAGCGCAAACCTCCTCAGCCTGGTCGGCTGTGGCAGTCTTGCCTGTGCCGATTGCCCATACAGGCTCGTAAGCGATGATAGTTTTCTTGGCGTCTTCAGCACTTACATCATAAAGGTCGAGCTTAATCTGACGTGCGATAACCTCCTCGGTGATATCGCACTCACGCTCCCAAAGGAGCTCGCCTACGCATACGATAGGCTTGAGACCTGCCGCCAAAGCAGCCTTTGTTCTCTTGTTAACGGTCTCGTCTGTCTCGCCGAAATACTGACGGCGCTCGCTGTGACCGATTACTACATATTCAACGCCCATTTCCTTAAGCATACCTGTTGAGATTTCGCCAGTGAAAGCGCCGCTCTCCGCCCAGTGGCAGTTCTCAGCGCCGATTTTTACGTTTGTGCCCGTTACTGTCTCTATAGCAACAGCTAAATCAACATAAGGAACGCACGCGATAACTTCGCAGTCAGCGCCCTTTGCTACGGGGATAATCTCCTGTAAGAGAGCCTTAGCCTCCGATGGAGTTTTGTTCATTTTCCAGTTTCCCGCGATAACGGCTTTTCTAAGATTTTTATTCATATTTTTTATTCTCCTCGTCATACTGTGCAGTTCCTATCTTAAATTCCTATCCAACTTACGATAAGTTTTCTGTGATATTTTGGATAGAGAGTATAGGCTCTGCGTCGTTAAAATATTTGTTAATAACCGCCGTTTATGAACTTTTATATATTGTAAACTGTTTTATAGGCGGAAATGGCACTCGGGGCTCCCGAGTTATTTGTCGGCAATTACATCAATACCGGGGAGCACCTTGCCCTCGAGATACTCGAGCGAAGCGCCGCCGCCTGTTGAGATGTGGCTCATCTTGTCGGAGTAGCCGAGCTGAATAACAGCAGCCGCGCTGTCGCCGCCGCCGATGATTGTTGTAGCGTCTGTGTCAGCGAGAGCCTGAGCTACAGCGATTGTACCCTTTGCGAGAGTCGGGTTCTCGAATACGCCCATAGGTCCGTTCCAAACAACTGTCTTGGCGGACTTAACAGCGTCGCCGAAGAGAGCCTGTGTCTTTTCGCCGATATCGAGGCCTTCCATATCAGCAGGGATAGCGTTAGCGTCAACCGTGGTTACGTCGATAGGTCCGTCGATGGGATCGGGGAAACCTGCGGCTACAACTGTGTCGATGGGGAGAAGGAGCTTTTTGCCGAGTTTCTCAGCTTTCGCAATCATCTCTTTGCAGTAATCAAGCTTTGTGTCGTCAACGAGCGACTTGCCGATTTCCATACCCTGAGCCTTAAGGAATGTATAAGCCATACCGCCGCCGATGATGAGAGTGTCGCACTTCTCGAGCAGGTTGGAGATAACGTTGAGCTTGTCCGCAACCTTGGCGCCGCCGAGAATTGCAACGAAAGGTCTCACGGGGTTTTCTACCGCGTTGCCGAGGTAGTCGATTTCCTTCTGCATAAGGTAGCCAACGGCTGTGTCTTTAATGTGGTTTGTAACGCCCGCTGTGGAGCAGTGAGCGCGGTGAGCTGAGCCGAAAGCGTCCATAACGAATACTTCAGCCAGAGAAGCAAGCTCGCCCGCGAAGGGCTCGAGGTTCTTTGTCTCTTCTTTTCTGAATCTTGTGTTCTGCAGCAGTACAACGTCGCCGTCCTTCATAGCGGCTACGGCTGCCTTGGCGTTAGCGCCTACAACCTCGTCATCATTGGCGAAAACAACGTCCTGACCTAAGAGCTCAGAGAGTCTTACCGCTACGGGAGCGAGTGAGAACTTCTCCTCGGGACCGTTCTTCGGCTTGCCCAGGTGTGAGCAGAGAATAACTTTTCCGCCGTCAGCGATAAGCTTCTTGATTGTGGGCAGAGCAGCTGTGATACGGTTGTCGTTAGTGATAACGCCGTCCTTGAGCGGTACGTTGAAGTCAACTCTTACTAATACTTTTTTGCCTTTTACGTTGATATCATCAACGGTAACTTTGTTTAGTTTCATAATGGTACATCCTTTCTGAAAAGCCGAGACAATATTTGCCTCTATATTCATAATAATTATACAACATTTGGCAGATAAAAAGCAATAGATTTTGGGCAAAAATAATAAAAAAAGGATTGAGGATTCAGGATATAGGATAAAGGGATGATAATGTGTTCCCTCAATCCTCAATCCTTAATCCTCAATCCTGAATTATTCACTCCAACGGTGTCTGTGAAGCTCACCGTGCGTCAGGAGTTCGGGATAGCCCCACTGTCTGAGCACCTCATACGCGGCAATCGCGACCGAGTTCGAGAGGTTCAGGCTGCGCGCTTCTTTTATCATTGGGATACGCACGGTGTTGTCGCGGTTTTTAATCAGCAGACTCTCGGGAAGTCCCCGCGTCTCTTTGCCGAATATAAGAAAGCATCCGTCCTCGTACTTCGCGTCAGTGTGTCGGTTGAGCGCTTTTGTTGAAAAATAGAAAAATTTACCGCCTTTGTTTTTCTCAAAAAACTCGTCGAGATTTTCATAATAGCTGATATCAAGCAAATGCCAGTAATCGAGTCCCGCGCGCTTCAGATGTTTGTCGTCAAGCGAAAAACCAAACGGTTTTACAAGATGCAGCCTTGCGCCTGTCGCGGCGCACGTTCTCGCCACGTTGCCTGTGTTAGCGGGAATTTCGGGCTCAACCAGTACCAGATTAAGTGTTGCCAAAACTTATCACCTCTATTTATATTTTAATCGGAAATAATAAATTTGCAAGAGCGAATTTTGGGAGGTGAAAAAATGGCAAAAGGAGCTATGAACGTTGTCAAAGGCATCGCGGGCGGAATGATTGCGGGAATGGCTGTCGGTGCAATCGGCAAAACCATGATTGACAACAAACCCAAGCTGAAAAAGAAGGCTAACAAAGCTATGAACACTTTCGGGCAGATTATCGACACAGCGCAGTATATGTTTAAATAGCGGTCAGTAATCAGTGGTCAGTGAATGGCAGGCTCCGCCCGCACTCAATTATAAAAGGAGGTTCTTAATCAGAGCCTTCTTTTTTGTTGTGCTGTTTGCATAAATCTTTACATAAAAAATTGTGCAATATTTTTGTGCTGTTTATGATATAATGTTTTTATCAAGCAAGAGGAGGAATCCCTATGTTAAAGAAAACAATCAGTATTATACTCGCGGCTTTAATGCTCGCGTCGATACTTTCTGTCACCGCGTTCGCGGCTGATGTCAAAACTTCTCCGAGCGAGCGTGCTATGAAAGAACCCGACGCTGCGGGTCTGCTCGGCGAGAACGGCTCATGGAAGTTCTACGAGGACGAGGGTGAGCTGTATATCTACGGCGACGGCGAAATGGCGGATACATATTCCGCTTTCCGCAAGGATTACAGAACCAAGATTAAATCCGTGATTATCGCCGATGGTGTAACCTCGGTTTCAGCTCAGGCTTTTATGAACTGCACCAATCTTGAATCGGTTGGTATGGGTATGAGCGCGGTGACCGAAATCGGTACAAATGCTTTCTACGGATGTACATCTCTGAGCTTGGTTTCGTTCCCTGATAAGCTTATTTCAATCGGCGAGGCGGCGTTTATGAATACGGCTCTGCAATCTGTTTATTTGCCCGATACAATCGCGAATATCGGCAATAAAAGCCTCGGCTACAAAAACGCCTCAACCAAGACTGAGGATTTTGAAATCGAGGGCTACGGCGACACTGTCGCTTACACCTACGCTCAATCAAACGGATTCAAATTTACTCAGGCGGGCAGCAGCGAGCCCATAGAAGGCATTAATCTGAATTATACGGAGCCCCAAGTTGGCGAAACTCCATCGACTGCAATCACAGCTTCCGATGAAATTGAGGTTGAAAGCTTCATATGGTTTAACGATAATGCAATCGAGACTATGTCTTCAACCGACACGTTCGAGGAAGAAACGCTTTATGTCGCCGAAATCTATGTTAAGGCTAAGAGCGGCAATACCTTTAAGCTTAACGAAAAAAGCGAAACGGTATTGGAATTATTCTCGGTTAACGGAAACAGTAATGTTGCAGATTGGAGCATCGGTCCGATAGAAGGTATGAATCCCGAAAAATATGCTGTAATTAAAGTTAGATACGAACTGGAACCTCAAATTTCACCTGTTCCTTATCCCAAGACTCTGAATCTCACAAGCGGCAAGCTCAAGCTCAGCGATTCTGAGTTCAGCGATGTACGCAACTGCTTCCGCTACGCGGATATGTACGGCGATATCAATATGGTCGGCAGCTCCTACGACCTCGACAAAAACGGAAAAGCCGACGTGGTTCTCTCGGCGGCAGAAGCAGGCGGTCCCTTTGTTAAGCGCGCCTCTACCTGTAATCTCAAGGGCAAGTATACATTTAAAATTTCAAATTATGAGTATAGCTCTCTCACCGTGAACTTCGGCACACCCTCAATCAGCGCCAAAACAGCCGCTCTGAACGCGGGCGCGACAAAAACCCTTAGTGTGACGGGCGCTTCCGTGACAAAGTGGACAACCTCGGGTAAGACGGTAGCTACGGTCACAAACGGCAAGGTAACGGCTCTTAAAAAGGGTACGGTGACAATTACAGCGACTCTCGCGACAGGTGGTAAGCTCACCTGCAAGGTTACCGTAAAGACCAATCCCAAACTGTCGAAATCAAGCGTAAACGTAAAGGTTAAAAAGACCGTAAACGTAAGTATTACCGGTAAGGCGCCGACAGTCAATAATGTGTACACAAATACAAAAATTGCTAAAATTACTTCAAAGAACACCGCGACAACAATAGTTGTAAAGGGCTTAAAGAAAGGCACGACAACATTAAAGGTTAAAGTTAACGGCGTAGTTCTTAATCTCAAAGTTACCGTAAAATAAATAATTCGCATAATTACAGGGAGCTCGGCGGGCTCCCTGTTTTGCTTGGTATCGCAATATTTTTGCTTCTCCGTTAAAAAGTATCTGATTTAGCTTGATAAATAATCAGTTATCAATTATAATGTTATGTGAAGAAGTTTTGCTTTTTCCAATTTCGGAGGAACAGGAGGTGGTACTTTGGCCAAGAAAAAGAAAATGAACAAACAGCAGCTTTTGAGAGCTGTTGACAAGGCTAAAAGTATCGCGGACCTGTTTAAGCTCGTTAAGGAACAGGATATCAATATGCGTATGCATACGCTCCCGAGCGCGAGCAACGTCGCGCCAAAGCGTATGGAGCTGAGAACGTTCCCGCCGAACACCTCACATCTTGACAGACTTAAGGCAGCTGTAAGACTGACCGTAGAAAATACTAAGTAGGTGACATTATGAAATATTTTTACAGCAATTATTCTGGCGGCTTTAATCGCATTATCGACTTTTTGCGTGTCGGCGTTTTCGAGCGGTAACTTTAAAAACGGCGACGTTGACCGCGACGGCAAAACCAAAATTCAGGACGCAAACCTTATTCAGCGTCAGATGGCGGGAATGATAACTTTTGACAGCGAACAGATGGCCCTTGCTGATTATAATCTTGATGAAAGTGTAAATATAAATGACGTAACAGAAATTCAGCTTGTTCTTGTTGAGGCTAAATCCGCTCCCGTGGAACCGACAACTTCAGCTACCGAAGCAACGGCCGAAACTCAACCAACAAGCGAAACAGTCACTCAGCCGACACAGCCCACAAGCGAACCGGCTACACAGCCTGCTACACAAGAGGCCACAGCGCCCAATCCAATGGTGAATTCTACAGTGAAAATATATTTTACAAACAACAAAAACTGGTCTACAGTTAATTTCTATGTATACAATTCTTCAAGCGGAACACCGCAGAAAGAATGGCCCGGAACAAAAATCACAAACTATACTACAAACGCTATGGGCGAAAAGATTTACAGCATGAATATAGACACATCAGTGTACGATCGCGTTATCTTCAACAACGGTAACAGCCAGACTGTGAATGTTGCCGTCAGCAAGGCGAGCTCGGGCTTCTATATCTCCAATGATACAAACACTAAGGCTATGCTCGTCGGCACATACGCTTACACAGGCGCTGACAAGGGGACAATGACAAAGCTCAACTTTGATTATCCCGACGGCTACAAAAAGAGAGTATGGATCTGGACTCCCGCCGATTACAAGGCGACAGGCGACAAGTTCCGCACTATCTATATGACCGATGGACAGAACCTGTTTGACGAAGACCATGAGGATGACTACGGCGGCTGGGAGGTTACCGACGCTGTCGAGTCTATGATGTCAAACGGCGGCAGAGGTGTTATCATAGTAGGTGTTGAGAGCACAGGCTCACGCCGTGACACTGAGCTCACACCCAATATCGGTGAGCTTAATCCGCTGCTTCCCGCGTCTGAAGCTCAAAGCTTCAAGAACGGCAAGGGTATTATGTTTGCCGATTTCGTTGCCAACACATTAATGCCGTATGTTCAGGAGCATTACAACAGCTCAAAGGCAAAACAAGACAATATGGTTGTAGGTTCAAGCTCTGGTGGCATTGAGTCGTTCTACATAGGTATGGAGTACAACGATAAGTTCGGTATGATAGGCTCTCTTTCACCAGCGTTCCTGCTCTTCGGCGACGATGTCTGGAACTCATACCTCTCAAAATTCAATCTTGCGGGTGACGATATGCCCAAGCTCTACCTGTTTAACGGCAACAACGCGAGTGATTCGCTTGAACAGAATCTGAAAATATTCTGCGATGAGATGTACAACAGGCTCAAAAATGCAGGATATAAGAAAATGAACTACGTTATTGAGGATGATTTCAAGCATAACGAGGCTTGTTGGAGAATAATTTTCCCGGATTGTATTTCGTATCTGCTCGGTATTTAGTGCAATATGACCGCGACGGAGAAATCCGCCGCGGTTTTTTATGAATATTGACATTTTGAATAGAAAATTTACGAAAAAAATAGAATATTTCACGATTGAAACATTTAGTTTTTGTACACATTGATAAATTTTTGAAATTTGGAAAAAAACACTTGTAAAACCGCATGAATAGTAGTAGAATACTAACTGTACTTTTAATTTCAATTTTGAGATAGTTTTATGGAAAGTAGGGAACAGTTTATATGAAAAAACTTATTTCGGTGATTGTCGCCGTGCTTATTCTCGCGACCGCGGTTACTGTCGGTTTCACGGTATTCGCGACCGAGGGCGAAGGCGATGCTACACAGCCGACAGAACAGACTGTGTACACACCCGCTGATGTAACGGGATTGGCTGCTTCTGATGTCAAGACAGATTCACTCGGCTTAAATTGGAATGAAAGCGAGTACGCAACAAAGTATCTGGTATATCGCTCTTCCGAGTATAACAACGGAACATTCGGCGATTATAAGAAGGTTGCCTCTGTTTCGGGAAAATCCAATACAAAATTCATTGATACAAATCTCAAAGCAGGCAGAGTATATAAATATAAAGTTTACGCCTATCGTGTCAAGAACGGCGTTACAACAAACAGCGAGCCCGCTTCAATTGTTGTTATGACAATTCCCGCAGCTGTTGAGGAGTTTACAGAAAAGGCTTCTTCCGACAGCACTGTTACACTCAAGTGGTCAGCGGCCGCTTCGGTCAGCGATTATCTGCTCTACAGATCAGGTCAGCTCGCCGATGGTTCTTACAGTGATTATAAATTCATAAAGAAGATTACGGACGAGTCGATCCGTTCTTACAAGGATACCAAGCTCAGCAGTGGCAGATTCTACAAATACCAGATTATCGTAAGACGCACAAAGGCAGGTATCAGTAAGAAGAGCGACGCCGTAACACTCAAGGTTATGACAGACCTCTCCGCTCCCAAGGACTTCCGCAACAAGAAGGCTACAACAAATTCAATCACATTAGCGTGGTCGAAGGTTACAAGAGCTTCCAAGTATCAGCTCTACAGAAAGCCTGCTGAAGGCGGCGACTACAAGAAGATTACAACTACTTCCAAGAGATCATATAAAGACACTTCCGTTTCAAGCGGCGCGAACTACACATACAGACTTCGTGCTCTGCGCAAGGCAGGCGGCAAGACATACTTCAGTAAGTATGTATCACTTTCTTCCTCAACAGCAGTTTCAAGCGTAAGCGGGGTTAAGACAAAGTCTTATCTCAGACGCGCGCTAATGACATGGAACGGCGTAAGCAGCGCTGCAGGCTACGATGTATATATGCAGTCGGGCGATACTTACAAGAAGAAAGCTACAACAACTTATCCGAGATATCTCTCAGGTAAGCTCAAGGCAGGCAGAGTATACAGCTTCGCAATCAAGGCTTACAAGAACGTTGGCGGCGAAAAGGTATACGGTGCTACAAAGTATGTTAAGGTTAAGATTTCCGCGACAGCTTACGGCAACAAGCCCAGCGGCACATGGGTAGAGGTTTGCACCGAAACTCAGACACTGTATATGTACGTTAAGAACAAGCTTTATCTCTCAACTCCTGTTGTAACGGGCAACCCCGGCGGTCTTGAGACAACACCCGGTTATCACCATGTAATGAGCAAGAGCGCAAACACAATGCTTAGAGGTTCTTCGGGCGGTTATTCTTGGAATACATTCGTTAACTACTGGCTCGGATTCACCTATGACGGACAGGGTATCCACGACGCTCCCTGGCGCTCAGCTTACGGCGGCGACATCTATAAGGGTAACGGTTCACACGGTTGTGTAAACACACCTTATGATAAGATGGGCAAGGTATTCTCCAAAGCATTCGTAGGTATGCCGGTAATCGTATATTAATAAGACATTTAAAGGTCGGCTCAATGATATGAGCCGACCTTTTTAATTTGTAATTATCATACGTCCCTGAATGTCTGTTGTGTATTTGCCTTTCGGCAGCAGCTTTGATATTGGTACTATCTTATAGCCTTTTGTCTTTATAGCCTCAATAATCTTCGGCAGAGCTTCGGGCGTGTTTTTAGCTCCGTTGTGAAGCAGTATGATTGAGCCGCGATCAAGCTTTGATACGCAGTTCTGCACAATTCTGTCCGCGCTCGGGTCTTTCCAGTCGAGGCTGTCGATGTTCCACTGTACACAGTACATTCCGAGTGTGTTCACAGTCTCGACAACATCGTTGTTATAGTCGCCGTAGGGCGGACGGAACAGGGTAGGAGACTTGCCCGTGAGCTTTTTGATCTCTGAGCTGCAGTCGTTGAGTTCCTTCGTCATTTTGTCCCTTGGCAGCTGCGTCATATACGCGTGGGTGGAGCTGTGGTTGCCCACATCGTGTCCCTTTTCGTATATTTTCTTTACCGAATCCGGGTATTTTTTTACCCAGTCGCCGACCAGAAAAAACGTTGTTTTCACATCGTTCTCGTCGAGAATATCGAGCAGGGTGTCGGTCTGTTCATTTCCCCACGCCGCGTCAAATGAAATTGAGCAGACCTTTTTCTTTGTGTCCACACAATAGATCGGAATTTTCCTGTCGGTTGATGCTGTCTGAACCGCCTTTGTCGCCGTATCCAGACCGATTGCCGCGGTGCCCGCCGCAAACAGCAGACACACTAGTATAATCAGAATATTTTTCTTTGTAAGAATTATAAAACGCATACTATCACCAGTTAAATGGTATGAAAAAAGCGGAAAAAGTATGATAAAAAAAGGTAATAGGTAAAAGAATATAGGTAATAGGTAAAAGTTTGTAGGTAATAGGTGTTTAAAAAATCAGCGAAACAACTTCTGAAAGTTGTTTCGCTGTACCCTTTTACGTATTACCTGTTACCTATTACCTAAATTTTTTCCCACTTAATTCCTTCGGGAGTGTCAATGAGCTTGATATTTCTTGCGGCAAGCTCGTCACGAATCTTGTCAGCTGTAGCCCAATCCTTGTTTTTGCGAGCTTCCTGACGTTTCGCGATTAAAGCCTCAATCTCGCTGTCGAGGTCGTTCTCGTCCTCAGTTTTGCCGTCAAGCAGTCCGAGGCTCAGAACCTCGTCGAACTTCTCGATCACAAAGCGTTTTGTCGCGTCGTTTGTGTCTGCCTTGAGCGCGTCATACAGCGCCGTAACCGCAAGAGAAGTATTCAAATCGTTGTCGAGCGCTTCTCTGAAGTTTTTGTCTAGCTCTTCGGCTTTTGCCTTGTCAACCTCGCCGTCAGCCTTGAGCGATGAAATTCGCTTAATCAGCTTATCATAAGCCTTTGCCGCGTTATCGAGACTGTCATAGGAGAACGTCAGCGGTTTGCGGTAGTGGCTCTGCAGGCAGAAAAGGCGATAAACAAGTGGATTGTAGCCCTTCTCCTCAAGCAGAGAAACCGTGAGGAACTCGCCCTTTGATTTGCTCATCTTTCCCCTCGCGTCGTTGAGGTGAAGCACATGGAACCAGTAGCCGCACCATTTGTGACCGAGGAAAGCCTCGCTCTGTGCAATCTCGTTTGTGTGGTGGGGGAACGCGTTGTCTACGCCGCCGCAGTGAATGTCGAGATACTCGCCGTTGTGCTTGATGCTGATTGCTGAGCACTCGATATGCCAGCCCGGGTAACCTACTCCCCAAGGGCTGTCCCACTTGAGCGCCTGGTCTTCAAATTTGGATTTTGTAAACCAAAGAACAAAATCTGTTTTGTTTCGCTTGTTTTCGTCCTCGGTGACGTCCTCGCGTACGCCAACGTCGAGGTCGTCGGCGTTCATATTGCCGAAAACATAGTATTCATCGAGTTTTGATGTATCAAAATACACGTTGCCGCCCGCAAAATACGCGTAGCCCTTGTCCATCAGCTCGCTTACCATTCCGATAAACTCGTCGATGCAGTTAGTGGCAGGTTCAACAACGTCGGGAGTTTTGATGTTTAGCTTTTTACAGTCGTCAAAGAACGCGTCGGTGTAGAACTTTGCGATTTCCATAACCGTTTTATGCTCACGCTTGGCTCCCTCAACCATCTTATCGTCGCCGGTGTCGGCGTCAGAGGTTAGGTGACCGACGTCTGTGATGTTCATAACGCGCTTTACATTATATCCGGCGTAGCGCAGGTACTTTTCGAGTACGTCCTCCATAATATATGTGCGCAGATTACCGATGTGCGCGAAGTGGTACACGGTAGGTCCGCAGGTGTACATATTGACCTCGCCCTCAGTGTGCGGCACAAAGTCCATTTTCTTTTGTCCTAATGTATTGTAAATTTGCATTTCACTTACTCCATAAATATAAATTCTTTGTTGTCCTTAAGGTAGATCACGCCTGAGATAATACAGAACAAGGTTGAAATCCAGAGAAGCACCTCTCCGATTATGTAGAAGATAAAGTCAAGGTTATAAGCGGCTATAAGCCCGATACTATATTCAGTCGGTACACTCGGGAACGCTATATTTATAATTTCAAGCGCAATCTGAAGCGCCAAAATTGCGATAATTGCGACAATCTGGGTTACTGTCTTGACCTTGCCCCAGATATTGGCGGCAACAACCTTGCCCTCGCTCGCCGCGAGCAGTCTGACGGACGTGATCGCGAACTCTCTGAACAGTACAACAATAACGATTATACAGTCGCATAATCCCAGTTGCACCATACACAAAAGCGCCGATATAACAAGTATCTTGTCTGCAAGCGGGTCGGAGAATTTGCCGAAGTTGGTGACAAGTCCTCTTTTACGCGCGATTTTTCCGTCAAACAAGTCCGTTATGCTTGCCGCGCCGAATATTGCCAGGGCCGCGAGGTAGTGAAGCGGGAACGGAATAAGCATTGCCGCGACAAAGAACGGAACAAGTATTATTCTCAAAAGCGTGAGTTTGTTTGGTAAATTCATATCATCAGCCTTTCAGGCAGTGGTCAGTTTTTTATTACCTCACCCACAGGGTCTATACCTAGTGAGTCGGTAATTTTTACTTTTACAAAGGTTCCTTCCCGCGGTTTTTCTCCGAACGCAGTGAAGAAAATGTTGCCGTCAACCTCGGGGCAGTCGCCTGCTGTTCTGCCGAACCAGCACTCGGCGTAGCGGTCAAAGCCCTCAACAAGAACCTCAACTTCTTTGCCAATCATCTGCTCGGCGTAGTTTTCCATAATAAGCTGCTGCTGTTCGGAGATAATCTCGGCGCGCTTGAGCTTGGTGTCCTCGTCAATCTGGTCGGGGAGCTTCGCGGCGGGAGTGTTTTCCTCCTGCGAATAGGGAAAACAGCCCATCCTCTGGAACTTCATATCCTTAACGAACTGCGAGAGCTCCTCAAACTGCTCCTCGCTCTCACCCGGGAAGCCCGTGATAAATGTTGAGCGCAGAGTTATGTTCGGAATTCTCTCTCTGATTTTATGTAAAAGCGAGGTCAGATATTCCGTACTTCCCTTGCGATTCATACGCTTCAAAACCTCGGCGCTGCAGTGCTGCAGCGGTAAATCAAGATATTTTACAATTTTGTCCTCGTCGGCGATAACTTCGATGAGCTCGTCGGTTATCCTCTCGGGGTAGCAGTAGAGCACACGTATCCACCTGATTTTTTCAATTTTGCACAGCTCTCTCAGAAGTTTCGGGAGCATAGGCTTGCCGTAGATATCGTTGCCGTAATATGAGGTGTCCTGAGCAATAAGGATAAGCTCCCTTACACCGCCGTCAGCGAGCCACTGGGCCTCTTTGACGAGGTTTTCAATTGTTCGGCTGCGGTATTTTCCGCGAATCATTGGGATAGCGCAGTAGGTGCAGTGATTGTCGCAGCCTTCGGCAATTTTGAGGTAGGCGTAGTATGTGGGCGTGCTCTGGATACGCTTGCCCTCGAGCGCGAGCTGTTCCTTGGGAGGAAAGATCTCCACCTTTTTGCCCTTGAGCGCTTCCTTGATGATTTCGGCAATTTTGTCGTTTGAGCCAAGACCAACGCACGCGTCAACCTCGGGGAGCTGTTCCATAACCTCGCGCTGATACCTCTCTGCGAGACAGCCCGTCACGATAAGGCACTTGATTCGGCCTTCCTTTTTAAGCTTGGCGAGCTCAAGGATTTCCTCAATGCTCTCCTGCTTTGCGGGTTCAATGAAAGCGCAGGTATTTATTATCGCCGCGTCCGACATTGCAACGTCCTCAACGATTTCATAATCCTTTTTATTCAGTTTCGCGAGAAGCATTTCAGCGTCCACGCGGTTCTTGGCGCAGCCGAGCGAAATTATACCTACTTTGTATTTCATTCGTATTCCTCAGTGTATTCTTCGAGTACAGCGTTGATGTCGCTCCACGAGTAGCCCATTCTTTGAAGAGCGGCTACAGCGCGGCGTTTGCCTTTTTCGTCGATTAATGCGGTTCTGTACTTGGTTTCTATTAATATTCCGATATGCTCCCTCGGGTCGGGGTCGAGCTCATCGAGAATCTGTCTGGCGAGCTCCTTTTCAATGCCCTTTTCCGTCAGCTTATATTCAGCCGCGCGGACAGAAAGGTGTTTGGCGTTTAAGAGCTCCTCTGTGTAGCGGCGAGCGAATTTCTCGTCGTTCAAAAGCCCGAGCTCTTCCATGCGCTCAACCGCTTTTTTTGCGGACTCCCTATCGGATGTTCTCGAGATTTTTGTCTCCAGCTCACGCTTTGAGTGGTCGCGGTAGGAGATAAGCCACAGCGCTTTTTCCTTGGCGCGCTTTTCGTTTGAGGCGTCCAGCAACTCCTTGAGCTCCTCGTCGGTGATTTCAGAGCCGACAGAATAGGGACTTGCGATAATCGTCTCCGTATCGAGCTTCATGGCAAATTCGCCGTCGATATAGAGTGCCGACAGCCTTTTTCGTTTAGGAACTATATCGGTGATAATCATCAGTCTTCTACAAGAATGTCGATGTTAGCGCTTTTTGTTTTCGTATTTGTTTCAGCCTCGGGCTTTGCCGCGACGGGCTTTACCTTGGGAACTTTCTTTTTGGGCGAGAGCTTGTCAACGTTCTCCCAGAGTTTTTCTTCAATCTCTTTGTAGAGTTCCTCGTTGTTAAGGAGCATTTCCTTGACGTTCTCACGTCCCTGCCCGAGACGTTCGCCGTTATAGCTGAACCAAGCTCCCGCTTTCTGGATAACGTCAGCCTTTACGGCAAGGTCAACAAGCTCGCCTACACGGCTGATGCCCTGACCGTACATGATGTCAAACTCAGCCTCTTTAAAAGGCGGAGCGATTTTATTTTTAACGACCTTAGCGCGTGTGCGGTTGCCTATCATTTCGCCGCCCTGCTTCAGCGTCTCAACTCTTCTTACGTCAATTCTTACGGAAGAATAGAACTTGAGCGCGCGTCCGCCTGTTGTAACCTCAGGGTTGCCGTAGATTACGCCGACCTTCTCACGCAGCTGGTTGATGAAGATAGCCACGCAGTTGCTCTTGTTGATAGCGCCTGCGAGTTTTCTCAACGCCTGCGACATAAGGCGGGCGTGCAGACCAACGTGGCTGTCGCCCATTTCACCCTCGATTTCCGCCTTGGGAACGAGAGCCGCAACGGAGTCGATTACGATAACGTCAATAGCGCCCGAGCGGATAAGCGCCTCGGCAATTTCGAGTGCGTCCTCACCTGTGTCAGGCTGAGAAACGAGCAGACTGTCAACGTCAACGCCGAGAGCAGAGGCGTATGTCGGGTCGAGAGCATGTTCAACGTCGATGAACGCGACGTTGCCGCCTGCCTTTTGACCTTCGGCGATGCAATGGAGCGAGAGGGTAGTTTTGCCCGAGCTCTCAGGTCCGTAAATCTCAACGATTCTGCCCTTGGGCAGACCGCCGATACCGAGCGCGATATCAAGCGAGAGCGAGCCTGTCGAAATGTGGTCAACGTTCATATGCTGGTTCTGTCCGAGACGCATAACAGCGCCCTTTCCGAACTGCTTTTCAATCTGTCCGAGCGCGGTTTCCAGCGCTTTGTTTTTATCTACTGCCATTTTATATACCTCCGATTCTTAAACATAAAAAACTAATAAAATCTTACTTGATTATTTTAATATATTATGATAAAAAAATCAATATAATCGGGATAAAAAAATCGAACAAATTTTCTATTTCTGTTTCAGTGTCCCATAAACAGCCCTGTGAACACCTCCGAAATCGAGTTTAGCCGTGATGTCAGAGTATCCCGCGCCGCTCATAAGCGAGCTGACGATGTCGTACTGTTCCTCGCCGAGTTCAAACGCGAGAGTGCCGCCCCGTTTCAGCGTTCGGCTCCATTCCTTTATGATGAAGCGATAGAAGTCAAGTCCGTCCTCTCCGCCGTCAAGCGCCATTCTGGGCTCAAAACCGACCTCTCTTTGCAGCGTGCTGATTTCGCCCGTTTTGATGTACGGCGGATTTGAGAGAATTAGGTCAAAAAATCCGTCCTCAAACTTTTTTGCGCATTCAAAAATATCGCCCTCTCTCACCTTTACATCAGCGTCGTTTAGCCTTATGTTTTCGTACAGATAGGGGAGCGCATTTTCTGACTTCTCAACAGCGTAAACTTCGGCGTCACATTCCTTAGCGATAACAACCGCCAGAGCTCCGCTGCCCGAGCAGAGGTCGAGCACCCTTGCGCGCGGCTTGCACTTGATGATATCGAGGCAAGCTCTGAGCAGAACCTCAGTGTCGTCGCGCGGAATAAGCACGCCCTCGCCGACCTTGAAGCGGTAGGAGAAAAAATCCCACTCGCCGATGATATACTGGAGAGGTTCGCCGCTCAGTCTGCGCTCAACGAGCTTTTCAAAATTGCGGAGTGTATCGTCTTCAACTGATATTTCAGGGTTGATAATCAAATCATTTTGCGTGATATCGAAAGCCTTTTCAACAAGGCACAATGAATTAAAGGCAGGATTTTCAATTCCTGCCTTATCAAATTTGTCTTTAGTTTTGCTCAGTAAATCTTTAATTACAACAGCCATTTTGTATAATATCCGAACCGTCATCGGGGATAACTGCCTCGATTGCCGTGATAGCGACCTCGCACATATCCTCCGCGGGTTCTTTCGTAGTGATTCTCTGCGCCCATAGACCGGGTGCCGCGATAATTCGTGTGAACGCGTTGTCGTGCTTGCCGCAGAACTTAATCAGCTCATAGCCGAGTGCGATTGTTAATGGGAGAAGCAGAATCTTGAACACAGGTCTGAGAGCCGCCACACCGAACGGAGCGTGAGGGATAAACAGACCGATAATAATGCCGACCAGTAGGCTCAGGAGGATGAAGCTTGTGCCGCAGCGGGGGTGAAAACGGCGTTGCTTTTTAACATTCTCAACAGTGAGCGGAAGCTCGTTTTCGTAGCAGAAAATCGCCTTGTGCTCCGCTCCGTGATACTGAAATACGCGCTTCATATCGGGCATCTGGGAAACTATTAATATGTAGCTTATGAAGATAACAATCTTCAAAAGCCCCTCGATAACCGACTGCCAGAACCTTACCGCCTCGCCGCCTTTGTTGATAGCAGGAATCCAGATTCCGAACAGGTTGAATATCCAGGTTGGCAGGAAAAAGAACAGCAGAACCGCGACAGCTACACCGATTAATGTGGAGAAAACCATAAGAACTTTCATAAACTTGTCGCCGAGTTTTTCGTCAATCCACTTTTCGAACTTGCTGGGTTCTTCTTCAATTTCGCCTGCTTCCATAGCCTTGTCAGCCGAGAGCATAAGGCTCTTGTAGCTCAGGCGCATCGAGTCAATCATTCCCGCCACGCCGCGGAAGAATGGCACCTTCCAGATTTTTGCCTTTGACGATAAAAACGTCATTTCTATATCTTCGGTATAGATGCTGTCCTCACCCGTGCGCACTGCAACGGTTGTCTTTTTCGGACCTCGCATCATAATACCCTCAATAAGGGCGCTGCCGCCGATAGATGTTATTTTTTTTGTTTCCGTTTTACTCATATAATTACCTAAATATACCTTCTTAAGTGTTATTGCTGTCAGATGATGAGGACGATGTAAGTACGGGCAGAGTAATTGTAACCGTTGTACCTACGCCTACGCCCGACTCAATCTCGAGAGTACCCTTGTGGAGACCTACAATTTCGTCGGCAACGGCGAGTCCGATACCCGAGCCGTTAACCTTCTGATTTGCCTTGTAGAATTTCTCCTTGACCTTGGGCAAATCTTCGGCAGGAATGCCGCAGCCCGTGTCGGTAACAATCACCGCGATGTTATCAGGGTCTGTGTCGGCATTATACTTAACCTCAATAGCTACAACTCCGTCCTCGGGAGTGTATTTGAGAGCGTTGTCTATAATATTGATAAATACCTGTTTGAGCCTGTTGCGGTCACCGAATACCGCGGGATAAACCACGTCGGGTTCATCATAGAGCAGGTGTTTGTTCTCGCTTACCGCGCGGTCACGAAGCATATATATTACCTCGTCGAGCTCGGCGAGAATATCGAGCTTTTCGTTTAGCAGAACCATACGTCCCGTTTGGATACGCGAGAAGTCCAGAAGCTCCTCAACTATACCCGTCAGACGCGTACTTTCGTTGATAATTACGCTCATACCCTTGTCGAACGTCTTGCGGTCTAGCTTGCGTTTACTCGATAGCTGCATAGTTTCCGCCCAGCCCTTGATAGCCGTCAGCGGTGTTCTCAACTCGTGAGATACGCGCGAGATGAAGTCGTTTTTCATCTGTTCGGTTGCCTCGAGGTCGTTTGCCATATCGGTAAACGCGTCGCACAAATCACCGATTTCATCGTTATAGCGCTTCTCAATTTTTGTGCTGAAGTCGCCGTGAGCGATTTTATTTGCCGTTTCACTGAGCTCACGGACAGGCGTTACGATTGAGCGCACAAAGTAGGAGCCTGTCAGCGCTGTGAGGAAAAGGAAGATAAGTCCCGTAAAGATAATCAGCGCTGAGTAGATGATTACCGTGCGGTTAACGTGGTCTACCGATACCACATACCGAACCGCTCCCACGACATATCCGTCTCGGTTGGTTATGGTCTGAGTCAGGGCGATTATCGATTCACCCGATTTCAGCGTTCCGTGATAGAAAGCCGAGCCGTCATCGCTTTTTTTTGCTTCGTCAAAATCCGGGATATCCTCGCTCTCGTTGTACGAAAAGCCTGTCGAGGAGAGGACAATGCGTCCCGAGGAGTTAACCGCCATAACCTCGATGTTCTCTTTGTGGTGGAAGTTCTCCACATAATCTCTCGCGCCTGTGGTGAACGCCGAGGAGTTGTCGGTCTTGTAGTCATCAAATACCGACAAAAGCTCAGCCGATACGGACGTAAGCTCGCGTTCTACCTCACTGGAAAAAAGGTGGACAATAGCGAAGATAAGACCCGTAACGATGAGACTTATTATTAAAAATATTACAAGCATTGTGCTCAGAACCCATCGCCTGGTTATACCCTTAAACAAGCCGCGTCCTCCCTTTCGTCAATTCAGCCTAAACAGATTAGTTATTGGTGTCCCACTTATAGCCGAGTCCCCAAACAGTAACGATATACTTCGGGTTAGAGGGCTCGTCTTCAACCTTCATACGAAGTCTGCGGATGTTAACATCAACGATTTTTTCCTCGCCGACATACGCGTCGCCCCAGACGTGTCTGAGGATGTCTGTGCGGTCGAGAGTCTCGCCGGGATTGGAGAAGAAGTATTCCATAATCTGGAACTCAACCTGTGTCAGCTCGATTGTCTCACCGTTCTTGAGCAGAGCGCGGTTGCGCAGATTAAGGATAAAATCTCCCGAATGGAGCTCTTCCTTAAAGTTGTTTTCCGCGTTAGCCTGAGCGAGAGAAACTCTTCTGTGGAGCGAGTCAACGCGCGCGAGAAGCTCGGAAGGGGAGAAGGGCTTCGAAACATAGTCGTCAGCGCCGAGCATAAGACCTGTAACCTTATCCATTTCCTGAGTTTTCGCGGAGAGCATAATAATGCCTAAGCCGCCGTTTTTTCCTCTGAGTTCCTTGCAGACCTGAAAGCCGTCAATGCCGGGGAGCATAACGTCGAGAATAGCAACGTCAAAGTCGCCGCCGTTCTCATCGTACTTTTTCAGCGCCGCCTCGCCGCTGTCTGCCTCGACAACTTCGTAGCCCGCGCGCTGCAGGTTGATTACGACGAAATCGCGGATAGCGGCTTCGTCTTCGCACACAAGTACTTTTTTCATATCAATTTCCATAGCCTTTCCGCCCACAAATTTTGAGTTGATAACATTTACACGCTATCCGTGGGCAGGATAGGCGTAAATGGAAATTTCAGTTGTCGCACATTGCTGTTCAGTGCAAACTGAGCGAACAAAGTTTTAAATTCACGCGCCGATATCGTTCAGCGCAAAATTTTCCTTAACAATATTGTCGTCGATATATAATACCGTACTGTCGCCTATTTTATAGGCAAATGTATTCTGATTATAGCTTTCGAGCGTGGAGTAATCTTTCATTTTGTCGGATGAGCTTCCCACGTCAAAAACCTTTATCGTAAGCAGTAAACCGCCTTTTTTGTTGCCGCTTACGCTGTAAATTTCCATAGTCTTTTTGTCCTCGGAGAGCGTGGCGACTGCCGCGCCGTAGAAGTAGTCGGGCATCTTGAAGTAATAACCGTAGTCGAAGTTGTTCATGCAGCGCGCGTCCTCAATGAGCTTGTTCTTGTCTTTGTTGAAGCTGCGCCAGCTTATAACGGGAGCCGCGTTCTCGGTGTCCGCTATGTTCGCTTGGGAGTTTATAACGGGCACCTCGACTGTACCGTCGTCGTCAAAGTCACGACTGGGCACGCTGTAGGAGCGGAAAGTCGGGTTGCTCGATTTGCTTGTACCGCGCGGGTAGTTTACAAGCGAGCGGTTTGAAGAGTCGTAGTACAGGATTTGAGTGTTATAGCCGCCGTCCACGATTCCGTCAATGATTACGCCCGTGTTTTTGTCGCTAAGCTTTGTCGGGACAACATTTTCATATGTTGTAACGCTCGGATCCATCGAACATTGTGAGAGTGTATAAAGGCTTTCTTTGTCGTAGTCAATGAGAGTTGCCGCCGCTTCGGACTCGGCGCTGGTAAGCGAGAGAGTAATAATCTCGCTGCCGCCGTCGCCGTCA
>JAILPC010000192.1 GCA_024690465.1 Ruminococcus sp. | reverse complement strand
CATATTGATAAAAGTGTAATATTTCAGTAGTCTTAGTTATATTAAAAGTCTTTTTAATATAGTATTTTACTGAACAAGGAATATTCAAAATAATACTGTTATCATCTTTCTTTGGATATTTTTCTTTTTCCGGCTTATCTTTATAGAGAAATATGTAACTGTTTTGCAATACCATTTAATCCTCTCCCTTTTATTAATTATATCATAACTATTTAGTTTTTCAACGATTACGAAAACTAAAATCATATTTGTTTTTTATTGTAATGGTTAAATATAAGTATCAAAACAGTGATATATTAAAAAAGGAAATGGGCGAAGATGAATTCAATCACCTTCGTCCAATAACGTTTATTCATATATCAATTCGCTGTTGACAAATTCTTCCGCTCGATTACGGATATTGTTCATACGCCTTACCCACAGTATTTGATTCTCTGCTTTGAGCTGTTCGGTTACGCCTTCCTGCTTGGAAAGTTGTTTAACGAGTCTATCAAACATTTCATTTGCTTCTCTGTCAATATCGGCAAGGTGGGCAGTAAGTTTACAACTTGTTAGAAGGTTAGTATAAATGATTGGGTGATGGTTTTTGAGGTATCGCAAATGCCGCTTGCCCCAAATGCCAATTTGAACCTTCGGCTGTTCGGGTAACTTCAAATCCGGCATAAGATAATCTCCCTGTTGTGTGTATGTAATCTTTGCAGCCATAACTCAAACCTCCTTAACCTTGATTTTCTTGACTTTGGCTTTTGTGAGCTTGATTAACAGCTCGTCAATGATGTCAGTGTACCTGCCTTGTGATATGAGGTCGTTTCTCAAATCAACTAGACTGTGGATGACTGTGCACCGTTCATCTGGCGTTAAGTATAAGTGGTATTTTGGATTTCTCATGGTGTTTACCTCCGTTCAATTTGATGATTTCATTATAAACGGATAACAACAATAAATCGAATGTGTCGATTTAAAAACCAACATAAAACAAAAGCACCGCTTCGATTTCTCGAAACGGTGCTTTTGTAATGAGTATCAGAGCATTACCTTAACGGCGAAACCGCCGCTGAAAAAGTAGGTGTTCATCCAATACTTGTTTGGTGGACCATAGGGGGATCGAACCCCTGACCTCCAGATTGCGAACCTGGCGCTCTCCCAGCTGAGCTAATGGCCCTTGATAACGTATTAAATTTTATGGGGTGCGTAAGCCAGCCGGTTGGGCTCCCAGCTGAGCTAATGGCCCTTGTCAATTGTATGAAATTGTAAATTGTTTCGGGGTGCGTAAGCTACCCGGTCGGGCTCCCAGCTGAGCTAATGGCCCGAGTCACAAGATGTATTATAACTCCACATGAGCGTTTTGTAAAGTATATTTTTAAAATTTTTCAAAACTTCATTCATATATTGCCGCAAGGAAAAGTCACTTCCCCGGTTTGAAGGGAAGTGACTGTATTATATATTATTCGGACAATGGGTACAGCTTAGCCTGAGCGTAGCTGTCGCTGAGTACAGGTACTACGTACGTATTGCCGTTGAGCGTGTAGGAACATACATAGAACGAATACACTCTGTAAACATACTTCTGGTTTTCAGCTGTTCTGTTGTTATTGATTGACGCGGAGAAGAAATAGTTGTAGGAATCCGTTGTCGTAGAATAACGCAGTATGCTGTTGTTGTCGGTCGAAGCCTTGATGTAGCTGTAGTTGAAATTGCTGCCCTTGAAGCTGCCTCCGCTGCCTGTCGCCTCACTGAGGAACGCGTTCTTGTTTGTATTCAGAACAGAATATATTCCTTCGCGTGTGGGTTCGGTTTCGCCAAGACTTGTTTTGGCGGGCTTGTTTGTGTTCGTATCAAAGGCATAGAACATTACGCCCGCGCCGAGGAATGTAATATCGGAAGCGCCTTCAATTACGTCACCGTCAGAGTCATAAACCTTCGGAGAAGATCTGTCGTAGAAGTCCTGAATATAGAAGTTCTGGATGCACTTCTCAACATTGTTGACTCTGTCTATCTCGGTATATCCCGGGGTGATTACCGAGCTGCCGTCAACAGAGCTCTTATTGCTGAGATTTTCAGCTACCGTAAGATTGAGTTCGCTCGTGACTCTGAACGAGTAGACAGTGTCGTAGCATACCTTAGCCGAACCCGTTTTGCCGCTTTCGGCGTTGCGCGTCCATACGACGTTATCAGAATCCACATTGAAGTCGGACGCGTCTAGAGCGAGCTCCTCCTGATAGTGGTACACGCTGTCTATCGGCGTACCGTTTACACTGACGGTGTATTCCTTCACAACAGGAGTCAACGTGACAGAAGCGGTGTGCACAGAGCCTTCGTTATTATATGTGACGTTTTCTTCTGAGGGCGTGCAGGTATAGTCAAAGTAAACGTTCTGAAGCACGGGAACATTGGCGGCAACTTTGCTTACGGCGTCTGCCAATGTGCCCGCGTAAGCGTCGATTTCTTTTGTATAGGTTTTGTTGACAAGATATCCATCGCCTTCTTTATACTCGTGAGTACCCGCAAGCGACGGGTCAAACTCCTTAAAGTTATATGTGATTCTCAGTCCGACTCCCTTAAAGGCTGCCTGAACAACAAACCAGCTCTCCTCGCCGCCTGTAAGCTCCGAGCCGAAGGTGATTGAGGTTTCGTCGGGATCAAGACCTTCGGTGGATATTACCGTATCAAAATTGTTGCCTGTGAAATTGGCTTGGGATACCTTTTTGATAACCAGTGTTTCAATTTCATAGTTCGCCGCGGGAGTGACAGTAAGACTAACCGTGTCGCCCTGATATATATCCGCAGCCGCGCTCGCTGTAGCGCCCGCGCCGTTTACGGTGCCGTTAGCGTCGCCGAGGTATTTGACGTGGACTTGCGGGATGGCTTGAGTATAGAATCTTGTATTATAAACCGGAACAGACGCGGAACTTGATGTCGGCAAAGTAAAGCTTATTTCAGAGCTTGTGCTTAATGACGGCGTCACCCCTCCGGGATAGTCTGTATACCATGGTTTGTAAGTATCGGTTACAGTCATTGAATCCGCAACTATATATCCTGTTTTCGGAGTGCCGATAAGTTTTACTGTCGCTCCCTTCGGTACATACTGACCTGTTGTAATCTCAGTCATCTCGGAAACGCCGTTGTTGCTGTCAATAAAGTAATAGCACGCGTCAATATCAGCATAATCCCAATTACCTGTGTTGTTGTTTGTTTTCACATACGGTGTAAAGTTCGCCTGTGAATAGCCGTAATCATATGAAGTATTTGATGTACTGAATTTGAAGCCTGCTGCGCGTCTGAATGTGGTTATATTTTTACTTTCCAGACTGAATACATTAGCAGCACTTGTATCACCTACAGAAGCCCATACCCAGATTTTGCCTGTATTTAGTGTACGAACAGCGTCAACAGCGACCCAGCCGTAATATACATCATTTACGGTAATATCCAACTGAAGCAGAACATTCAAATGATATCCTTGTGTATTATTTATAAAATCGTAATGTCCCGTTCCTGTTCCACCGTTAGTAAAAGATGTATTACACTGTCCTGAAACATAGTCTTTTATTAATTGTGTAAAAGTATCCGCATCATATCTTGAAGATGTTCCCTTTCCGTTACCATCTCCGTCTTTTAACAACTGTTTAAACATAAACTGTTGAGTTCGGTTTGAATCACCACCTGCTGTTGCTCCGTTAGTGCAATAATACTTACCCGTGTCTGAACCTAAATATGTTACCGGAATAATTCCCAAGTTTTTTGCCATTATACCCCATCCACATGATGTGCCGTCGGTCGTGTCATTAGACAGAGCGCCTGATGAAAAACCAGCTGAGGATTTTGAGATAACGCTTTCCATATTAGCTTCTTCCGTGCTGTAAGTTGTGGGGCTATATACGGTGGTTCCTGTGGGAGTATATCCGCACTGAATCATCAGTTTTGCCATAGCGAACACAATGCTTGCGTCTGTTGCGCTTGAAACTGCCGTACTGCCGAGGGTTTCAGTATTCCACCTGCTGTCGTTTACACCCCACATACGATAGTCGGTATAGACTGATTCAGTGGTCGTAACTGTTACGGTTACATCCTTTGCAGGCATTGTGAACGAAAATACAAATCCGGAAGGACTGACAGTTCCGCCCGTCAAAGTCTTAAGCTCGTTGCCGCTTTCATCCGAAACAACAATTTCAGAGATTCTGAATCCGCTTGCAGGTGTTGCTGTAAACGAAGCAGTCTCGTTATATCCGCACTCATTCATTTTTTTGCTGAAAGTAACGTTTGAATTCTCAGCATAATCTATGTGATATATCTCTGGAGTGATGTTGCAGTCGATATTGGCTGTTGTGCTGTGGGTTATTCCTCCGCCTGTAGGTCTGAACTCGCTCGCGTTTACTTTGAATCCGTCCTTGGGATTGGAAGTTTCTGTCGCCGCGAATGAAGTCATCACCGCTGAGTCTCCTGTTGTCCAATTCTCGAAAGCAAAATAGCCGGGGTCTGCGTTATACTTGATTTTTATTGTCGCACGCGAGGGAACATAACCGCCCGAAACAAAGCTCTGCGCGTCCTCGTCCGCGATTGTATATGTACCTGTTACGGTGCCCTTGTGCGCGTCTGTAACTGCTGTGCCGCCGTTCTTTAAAGTGATATTAACCTGACGCGCGGGAGTTGTGCCGCCCGTATACGCATAATTGCGCCACACATAGTTATATGTACTGTTTTTTTCTTCAAAAAGTTCCTGTAATGTATGATAAGCGTTCTTTGAAGTATCTGCAGTTGCACGGAAAATGTAGATGCTTTCCATAATATCCTGTGCAGTTGAATTACTATCCGCAATTACTTCAGCAATATTACCTTTTACAAGAGTACTCTCTTCGTCAATAACAAACCATTCGGAATTATCAGGTGAAAGGTCATCAGAATTTGTAACAGAAGAATGTGCTAGTCTGATAATCTGATGAAAACCGTTATTCAACAAATTATTAACCATTGTTGTTAAGTAAGCTTTGTCCAATAGCGTTTTGTCTGATGTAACAGTAGTTATAGAATCAAAGCCCAAAGCTGTTGCCGAGTTATCGTATGTAGGCGGTTTATATGTATTATTGGAAAACACTAACTTTCCTGTTTTAGTCAGAAGTCCTCTTGCACCGTCACCCATATCGACATAAGTCGCCGTTGCTAAAGAATCAACAGTGTCTCGCACATCCCATATGTGTTCAGCAGTAGTTGAGGGAGTTTCCAAACCTGCCTGTAAAACTATTTTTGCAAGCGAAAGCATAACAGCTCCATCAGACTGAACTGTATGAACTACGTTAGGATTAACATCTGTCTGAGTTACCATCTCGTAATCTCTCCAGCGCTCGTCGTCGCGCGCCCATCTGCGCCAGTCGTCAACGTTCTGACCTGTAAAGGTTACCGTAACATCAGACGCGGGCATTTTGAAGCTGTAGGTTGTGCCGCTGTGAGTCACAGGTATTTGATGGTTTTCGGAATCGCGCGCGTCAACTTTGAGCTCATATACGAACGAACCGTCGGTTTTGGGCGATATCGTCATATTAACCGTCGCGCCTGTGGTAGCCGCGGAGGGAACTGTCGTGTAAGTAAAGCTGGTTGAGTTTGTGCCGTATGTATAGCTTATATCATAAGATTTCGGCGTCGGATTGTATGTGATATTCGCCGTTGTGGAGGTCTCGGTGTTTGTAGTAAAACTATAAGTTGTCGCTGTGTGTGTGCCGCTGTAGCCGCCCGAAATCGTCCAGTCATCGGCAGCTGTGTAACCGCTCTCAGGCGCCGCAGTGACTGTTACGTCCGCTTCGTTGGGAACGAACGCGCCCGACGAAAAGCTGACGGTGTTGCCGCTCTTTGTATAAGAAGCGGTAAAGGTCGCGTTGCCGCTGAAACTTACCTGAACACCCGCGGGCTTGAATCCCGCAACGCAATTCATTTTGTCGTAATAATCCGAGAGTTTTATATCCGCGTTCTTCGAAGCGTCGGCAGTCGAACGCATAACATACACTTCGCCTGTCGCGAGAGTTTTATCGGTATCAACCGCTACCCAGCCGACAGAGCTGTTGATTCTTATCGCGAGGTAATAACCGAGATTCAGATTGTCAATAATATCATTTATGTTGTTATTGTTTGCGTCCGTATCAGAAGTGCTGAATAACTGTGTCGTGTTGGACACATCTCCGATCAGCGCGGTGGAAACAGTAGACGTCAGACCGAACAGCGCGTTCTTAATGCTGTTCCAGTCGTTTATCACTCCGCCTGTTGTAAAGTCGTTTACAGCGTTTTTGGCGCGGTTGACGGAGTTGACGCCGCCTTCCGTATCTTCGCTCCAGCTTCCCGCCTGAATCGCAAGCTTAGCGGAAGCGAGCACAAGGTCGCCGCCGCCGACTCTGCTGTTGTTCATTGTGCTTGTGCCGTTAAGTACGGTATCAGCCCAGTTTGAATTGTTAAGCTCCCACTTGCGATAGTCGGAGTCGATTGACGAATTCTGTGAAGCCTCGCCCTTGTAACCGATAATCTTTGTTATTGTGCCGTATCTCTTTGTAAGCGACACATTGATATTATTTGATGTGTTGGTGGTACAGTCCATAACATAAACCGCAGAACCGCTCGCGAGTGTGAGTTTTTCGTCAACAGCTACGAAGTTTGTGCCTGATGAATTTTTAACTCCGATAACAATATGCCAGCCCTGCTGAACATCAGAAATAATAGCGCTTATTTTTCCTGATGAAGCCGTACCTGTATCGTTGTTATAGAATACATACTTCTGCGAGAACAGATTCGGCGCCGTGCACGCTGAATTCCAGACAACCGATTTGCCCGAATAGCTGAGTAGACCTGCCATATCGCCGATGTCAAAGTCATGAGCGTCACGCAGTCCCGCCTGAATCGCGAGCTTTGTTATGGCTGTGGTAGGCGCGCCGCCGTCACCGAGTGTTGTTGAGCCCATAGGTGTAGAGCTCCAGCGGCTGTCACGGTGAGTCCATGTGCGGTAGTCGTCTGAATTGCCCGAAGCGGAAGCGTTAACCGTTACGGTTCCGACCGCCATGGTCAGGAATATTGAAAGCATTAATAATATACTGATACTTCTTTTAAAATATTTCATGATATTACCTCCGTATTAACTGTATGAAAGTACGACTAATTAAACAAATCCGAACCGTCGCCGTAATCGTGAAAATCACTGTTAACGTCGGGATCTGTTTCGTCATTAAGGTCATCATCATCCACATCAACATGGTCGTGGTTGATGTCATCTATGCTTGTCAAAAGCACATCCATCGGAAGTATTACCTCGAGAAATTCAAACTCAGGCGATAAATAATCTCTTTTTTTCATATTTTTTACCTCAACAATCCTTCAGAATATTGATAGAATCATAAAGTTTTAAAAAAACAAAAAACACATCGGATATTCCGCGGTTTTTTAATTTTTTAATGCTTTATAGCAAAAACAAAAGGAGTTCGCAGGAAACCGCCGCGTCGGCGGCTTCCCGCATTTAATTAAAGTTCATTTATTAACCCGACAAGGAACATCTGAATCATTGTCGCGTCACGAATGCTGACAGAACCCTCGCCTGTTACATCCGCGAGTTCAAGCGAGCGGTAGCTTAATTTTTCAATAAGCTTCGCCAGATACATCTGTATGTATGTAGCGTCTCTGATATTTACCTTGCCGTCCAGATTCACGTCGCCCATGAGCTTTGTGTAAGCCGAAACTTTTTGAATATAGTTTTCATAGCAATAAGTCTGGGCGTAACTGTCCTTGTAGTATGAAACAGTCAGTGTGTTGGAATGTCCCATCGGGCTGAGTGCTTCTTCGCCTATTGACGTTACCGAATCGGGTATAAACAGTTCATTGAGCGCAGCCGCGTTATAGAACGCGTACTTGCCGATTGACTGAAGCGCAGCGGGCAGATCAACATCTGTAAGAGATGTACAACCGCTGAAAGCTCTGTCCCCTATTGTAATCAAGCCTGACGGCAGAGAAACTGTTTCGAGCGCGGAACAATTGCTGAACGTATAGTCCTCAACCTCGGTGAGCGCCGACGAAAGAACAGCGCTCATTAAGGAAGTGCAGCCGCTGAAAGCATAGCTGCCGACAGATTTTACACTGTCGGGAACAGTGATTGACAGAAGCCCGGTCTCAGAAAACGCGTAGGAATTAACCGAAGTCACGCTCTCGGGAATTGTTACAGCCGAAAGCTTTGCGTCGCCCTTGAACGCGGCGTAGGGAATGGATTTCAGAGTCGGTGTTCCCGAAAACAGAACCGAACCGAGCTCGCCGCAATCCGCGAACGCCATCTCGCCTATCTCCCCTACGCTGTCGGGAATTGTGATTGACGAAAGTGATGAACAGCCGTAAAAAGCTGATTTGCCGATTGATAAATATGTATTCGGAATCGTTACCGACTCGATGTCTGAGTTTTTGAAACAGTTGTCATAGATTCCGACTACCGGCAGCTCAAGCAGTTCGGAAGGAAGCGCAAGGTTCTTTTCGCTTCCGTTATACTTATACAGCATATATGTACCGTCGCCGTTCGCGGCATAGCCGTAGTCGCCGTAGTTGATTACAGTCGCCGCCGATACCGCCGTACACAGCGAAAGCAAAAGAGCGACTGAAACGGCAAATGCTAAAGCTGATTTAAAAGTCTTCATATTTTCAACCTCCCAGCGGTACCGAGAACACCTTTGCTTCAGCGAACGGACTCGATACAACCGCGTAAGCTGTGCCTTCCTGTTCGTAGATATAGAAGGAATATACATGATA
>JAILPC010000166.1 GCA_024690465.1 Ruminococcus sp. | reverse complement strand
GTGAGGGGCTTACATTGTGAGGTGTAGGTCTACTCGACTAGCGATGGAATAATTCTTATAAAAAAATCAGGAGAACGATATGAGTTTTTTATTTGTAGCACTTGGCGGCGCGCTAGGGTCGGCTTTAAGATATACAATCAGTCTGATACCTTGCAAAACGGATTTCCCGGTTCTGACATTGATAACAAATTTCATCGGTACATTAGCTATAGGCTTTGTTATCGGAATAGCAGATGACAAATCTCCCAACACTCTTTTGTTTTGGAAAACAGGAGTTTGCGGAGGCTTTACTACTTTTTCCACATTCTCACTTGAAGCTTTTTCTTTATTTGAAAAGAAGATGTTCGTGCTTGGAGGTTTGTATGTATTACTCAGTGTAGGGTTATGCTTAGTAGGTGTTTTCTTAGGCAAGAAGCTTTCGTCTCTGTTTCTATTATAAATTCTGATTTATAAGATCAATATAGATATTAAGGTATTGAATATGAAACTGATTCCCCTTGAAAAACAAAGCAAAAAAGAACAGAAAAAATACCACGCTCGCAAACGTCAGGATTGGAACGGTCTGAAACCGACAACGAGAGTGGTCAAAAGCAAAAAGATATACGACAGAAAGAAGCTGCAGAAACCTGATTCTGAATTCTGATAATCATATGAAAAGATTGATTTTTCATATAGACGTTAACAGCGCTTTTCTCTCGTGGGAAGCAACACGTCGGGTACAAAATGGTGAGGAGGATTTACGCCTAATCCCCTCATGTATCGGCGGAAGTCCCGAAAGCAGACGAGGCGTTGTTCTGGCAAAGTCTATTCCCGCGAAAAAATTTAATATCAAAACAGGCGAACCAATCGGAATGGCTCTGAGAAAATGCCCGTCGTTGGTGATTGCTCC
Source organism: Ruminococcus sp. (assembly GCA_024690465.1). Taxonomy (GTDB): domain Bacteria; phylum Bacillota; class Clostridia; order Oscillospirales; family Acutalibacteraceae; genus Ruminococcoides. Next base: position 4,074 of record JAILPC010000166.1, on the reverse strand, counting down.
TCCTGATTTCCGGTTGTATTCAAAATGCTCGAAAGCGTTTAAGGATGTCTGCCGCTCCTACGCTCCCGTTGTTGAAGAGTTCTCAATTGACGAGTGCTTTCTTGACTTCACGGGAACGGAACGTGTTTATCCCGATCCTATTGCTCTCGCATACGAAATAAAGGATAAAATCAAAAGCGAACTCGGATTTACAGTCAATGTCGGAATCGGTGAAAATAAACTCTGCGCAAAAATGGCGAGTGATTTTGAGAAGCCCGACAAAGTTCACACCTTATTCAGAGATGAGATTCCGACTAAGATGTGGCCGCTTCCTGTCGGCGACTTATTATTTATAGGCAACGCTACCGCAAAGAAACTTACAGACTCCCACATTAATACTATAGGCGATTTAGCTTCTTGCGATATAAAGCTTCTCCGCAGTCTTTTGGGAGAGAAAATGAGTCTACAATGCTTTAATTATTCAAACGGAATTGATAACTCCCCTGTCAAATCAGAGCGCGAGGAAGCAAAAAGCTACAGCAATTCCGTTACTCTCGAGGATGATGTCAAAACGGTCGAAGCCGCTCACGCTATTCTGCTGGAGCTTTCCGACAGTGTATCACGTCATATGAGAAGCGACGGCTCTATGGCGTATAGCGTTACCGTTACAATACGTTTTCTTGATTTCAAGAATAAATCACATCAATGTCAGCTTCCTGCTCCGATAGATACCACAAACGCAGTATATGAAACTTCAAAAAAGCTTCTTGCTGAAATGTGGAGAAATCATAGTCCGCTGAGATTAATCAGCATAACGCTCTCCAACCTCACAAAGGATAAAACCGCGGGAGTGCAAATGTCGCTATTCGGAGAGGCTGAGAACATAAATAACGAACGGGACGAGGCTCTTGATAAAACTCTCGATTCTATTCGCGGACGCTTCGGTTCCGGTATAGTTCAGCGCGGAGCTGTCATAGGTTCCGGCTTGAATGTTGCCCGTAAGTTCAAAGGCGAAAAGGATAAGCAGAAATAGATTTTTAAATCTGCCCACATTTCGCCTGTGTCGCGTTATTACCAGAAATCGAGTAAACTTGCGCCGAAATGGAATAAAGGGCTTGTGGGGCTTCACAGGGCAAGAAAACCGCAAGCTGCAAAACCATTTGAATTGTTAACCGCATAAAGAGGAGAATAAATGGATAAAGACTATAAAGCAAATTTCAAAAGGGTTGCTGAAGCGAGAACTAACCGCGTAATTGATGGGCTTATTCATTTAGGCGACATCTCGAAACATTCCTATTATGAATATACTCCGGAACAGATTGAAACAATCTTTACAGCGATTCAGAAAACACTTGATGACCAAAAGAATCGGCTCTTAGGACGAGATAATGCAAACAACGAGTTCCGTCTGCGATAAAGCAAATATTAACAGCGTATCCTGTTGATATAAACGCACCGACCGCGAGTGAAGATACGAGAAACTCGCTAAAGAAACCGCCAGAGATAAAGTCGCTCTACCGGAAATGCAACCGGCGATCTTGATGCAGTCGGACGAGTATGCATCCTTTTTTCAATATAAATACAACAGTGACTTTAAAGATACATTAAATTATCCGATTGCGATCATAAATTCGTTGAACATCCTGCCTATCATTTCGGGTGATTCCTTCATTCCGCCGTTGAACCAGTTTTTCAGCACTGCGACAAACATTCCGTTTTTCGCAAGGGCAGCGTATCTCGCTTCGGGCTCTTCAACGGTCAAAAGAATCTTCGATTCAATTATCTCGGTGATTGGGAGACCGGCGTCGATCATAATCCTGAATAGTGTTTTATTATTTCTGATATATCTGAAGAATTGTATCATCCATTCTTCTTTATTTTCACTTGCCTTCCAATCCTCGGCAGAGTTCAAAAGACGTTGAGTGATACCTCGGCATATTTCCGATACAATCTCCTCTTTGGAATCGTAATTACGGTAATAAGCGTTGCGTGATACGCCCGCAACCTTAACAAGCTCGGTTATCGAGATATCATTTATGCTTTTTTTCTTTAAAAGCTTGAGCATCGCTGTCTCAATACATTGCTTTGTAAGCTTATTGGATTCCGCGTTTGTTTTATGAAGCGCGGAATCTTTTGTATATTTGCTCATTTTACCCTCCGAAAGACGTCACAAAAACAGGCTAAAACGTTAAGTCCGACTTATCATTTATTGACTTTTTAAACCGATATTTGTATGATTAAGATGATGTCACAAGTGTACCACTGTCGGTAACCTGTGTCAACACAAATGACTTATTTGGAGGGGAACAAAATAAGTAAAAGTTTCAGCGCAAAAGTAATGTCGGACATTCTCGAGCTGTTTTCAGCGTATCTGGAAAACAACGGCGATATCATAGGAGAAGAGATGTGTCACGTTTATCCGCTGTTCCCTATCGATGAGGCAAAGCCTGCTGTTGAAAAAATAATCAATGTCATAAAAAGGTAATTATACCTATAAAAATATAAAGGAGGCTGTTTAAATGGAATTGAAATTCTACATTTGTGAAAACTGCGGCAACATTGTCGCGAAAATCAAGGACAGCGGCGTGTCTGTGATGTGCTGCGGTCAGAAGATGACCGAAATTGAGGCGGGAACTACAGACGCTGCTGTTGAGAAGCATGTGCCTGTTGTCAAGGTTGAAGGCTCCAAGGTTTACGTAACCGTTGGTGAGGTCGCTCATCCTATGGTACAGGAGCATTACATTGAGTGGATTTTACTATCCACAGACAAGGGCAATCAGCGCAAGTGTCTAAACCCCGGTGACGAGCCAAAGGCTTGCTTCGCGCTGTGTGACGATGAAAAGGTTGAAGCTGTTTACGCTTATTGCAATCTTCACAGCCTATGGAAGAATTAAAAGGGAGGATCACTATGTCAAAATACTCAGGAACACAAACTGAAAAAAATCTTGAGGCAGCTTTTGCGGGCGAGTCTCAGGCGAGAAATAAATACACTTACTTCGCGTCGGTAGCAAAGAAAGAGGGCTACGAGCAGATAGCAGCGCTTTTCCTGAAAACTGCTGACAACGAAAAGGAACACGCCAAGATGTGGTTCAAGGAGCTGGAAGGAATCAGCTCTACCGCGGACAATCTCAAAGCGGCGGCGGAAGGCGAAAACTACGAGTGGACTGATATGTACGAGGGCTTCGCAAAAACAGCCGAAGAAGAAGGCTTCCCCGAGCTTGCGTTCAGGTTCAGACTCGTAGCCGCTATAGAAAAACACCACGAAGAAAGATACCGCGCTTTACTCAAAAATGTAGAGACAGCTAAGGTATTCGAGAAAAGCGAGGTCAAGGTTTGGGAATGCCGCAACTGCGGTCACATTATCGTAGGAACAAATGCCCCTGAAATTTGCCCGACCTGCAATCATCCTCAGAGCTTTTTCGAGATACACGCAGAAAACTATTGATCATCCTAAAAACAACCCTAACCGAAAAAATCACGGGGTGAATACAGCCTCTCGCATATCGTGAGAGGCTGTTATGATTTAAACATATTTCCACAAATATCGAAAGGAAAAACCTTATGAAACAGATCAATATTGTCAACGGACCTCAAGGCGCTTCCCGGATTATCCTTGGATGTATGCGGATGCCGACGCTGAACACTGATGACGCGGCGAACCTTATACGCACAGCGTATGAGCTGGGAATAAACTTCTTTGATCACGCCACCTGCTACGGCAGGGACGGTGAAGCGGAAACACGGTTCGGTGACGCGTTCCTCAAAGCAGGTATCCGCCGTGAGGACGTATATATCCAGAGCAAGTGCGGTATTCTTTCCGAAAAAGGTGAATTCAACTGGTCGAAGGAGACGATTATTGAAAGCGTCAACGACAGCCTGAGAAGGCTGAAACTCGACTACCTTGACTCGCTTTTACTCCACCGTCCTGATCTTCTTTATGAACCTGAGCAGATTGCCGAGGCTTTTGATGAGCTGGAGAAGGACGGAAAGGTCAGATTTTTCGGCGTAAGCAACGTTCCGACAATGATGCTGGAGGTACTGAGAAAATATATCCGACAGCCTCTCGTCATCAATCAACTGCAGTTCTCGCTTGAT
>JAILPC010000135.1 GCA_024690465.1 Ruminococcus sp. | reverse complement strand
GAAGGAAGTATCTATGCCCGATCACGCGGTAGCGTTCGAGCAGGTTAAGAATCTTCTCGTCGACCCCGAGGTCGGCGTAATCAGCGACCTCTCCGAGGTTACCGCTGTAGGTCACCGCATAGTACAGGGCGGCAGCATTTTCCACGAAAGCTGTCTTGTTGACGATAAGGTTATCGAGGACATCAAGTCACTTTCACCTTTGGCTCCGCTTCATAATCCCGCGAACGCACAGGGCATTATTTCGAGCGAAAAGGTATTCGGCAAGGATACACCTCAGGTTGTAGTATTTGATACGGCGTTCCACAGCACAATGCCCGAGAAGGCATATATGTATGCTGTTCCTTATGAGTATTTTGAGAAGTACGGTGTTCGCCGCTACGGCTTCCACGGCACATCACACCGTTTTGTAAGCTCCGAGATGGCTAAGCGTATGGGCAAGGATATCAAGGATTTAAAGATTATCACTTGTCATATCGGTAACGGCTCCTCAATCACAGCAATTGACGGCGGCAAGGTTATCGACACAACTATGGGACTTACTCCTCTCGACGGCTTTATGATGGGTACACGTTCAGGCTCGCTCGATCCTTCCGTAGTTACATTCATTATGGAAAAAGAGAACTTGACGGCTCAGGAGATGGATACAATCCTCAACAAGAAGTCGGGTCTTTTAGGTATTTCGGGTATCTCCAGTGACGACCGTGATATCGCCGCGGCTGAAGCTGAGGGCAATCACCGCGCCGAGCTTACTCACGAAATGCTCTATTATCAGATTGCAAAGTATGTCGGTTCGTTCTATGTAGCGCTCGGCGGCTGTGACGCTATTGTATTTACGGCAGGTCTCGGTGAGAACCAGCCCGCTCTCAGAAAGGCTGTATGTGATTATCTTGCTCCTCTCGGCGTTAAGATTGACAACGAAGCCAACGAAGCGTGCATCCGCGGCAAAGAGGGCACACTCACAACTGCCGATTCCAAAATCCGCGTAGAGCTTATCGCGACAAACGAAGAGCTCGTTATAGCCCGCGATACAAAAGCGATTGTAGAAAAGTTATAATTTTTCAGTGTTCAGTGGCTAGTATTCAGCGGTCGGTGAATGTCGAGAACATAACACAAATTAATACATGCTTTATGTTCCCGAACTATTTATAATTTTATAATACTTTTTCTAGGGGGATACCGTCTTGGTATCCCCTAAAGTTTTAGCGTAACGCAAGTAAGGGAGCCCGAGACGGACTCCCTTACGAGTTTGAAATAGTTTATAGAAATATTTATCCAATCGGGATACGAATTTCTCGGGAGAGCAAAGGTTTCTCCCCGACCACAACTGATCACTGATTACTGATCACTGACAACCGGATAAAAGCAACCGGCATTTTATTCTTTACGCGTGGTTTTCAACGTGGTGGTCGTCAATCATATCGCTTTCTCTGAACAACAGCGATACACACCAGATTGCGGCCAAGCCTACAATAATGTAGATTATTCTGCTCACAACGCCGCTCTGACCGCCGCCGATCCAGGCTACAAGGTCAAACTGGAATATTCCGACAAGACCCCAGTTGAGTCCGCCGATAATAGAAAGTATTAATGCTATTCTGTCAATCATAATAAAACATCCTCCTTCGACCATAGTCTTGCCGAAAAGAGGATTTTTATTCATTTATTTAAAATTTAAAAAATATAATTCTTATTATAAACATTACCACACCGAGCGAAAAAAATCCAACGCCGATCATTCTTGTCACGAATACTGCTTTTTTGATTTTCATCGAGCTTATCATATTCTCAACAGGGAAGGGAAGGAAAAACACCGTTATGCCCACAAGCATAAGAGAAAACGCTGTAATCGAAAATCCGATTGCCGTATCAATCGCCGACAGGAACAGTCCGACGGGAATTCCGAATACTCCGATAACGTTCAGTATCGAAAAAACCTTCGTGTATTTTTCTCTTAAAGAATAAAAGTTAAGCGCTTTTCTCTCACATTCCTCGTCGCAGTACTGGTCATAGTATGAGATTTCCTTTGCGCAGTAATCACATTTCTTCATTTTTTGAATTCTCCTCGTCTGTCATGAGCGTTCCTCTCAAATATACATATCCTCCTGACCTCATTGTTACTGTGAAATTTTGGAGACTTGTGAAACGTTCATAATTTTGCTTTCTTCTTTTTGCTCCTTAATAACTTAAATACGCTGAATCCTATCAGAACAAGGCTTATCCACTGGCTTGTGGACAAAAACAGCAGGAATCCTCTGTATTCGTCGCCGCGAAGGAACTCGAGGAAAAATCTGATTGTGCTGTAGCTTATGAGATAAGCGTAAATAATCTTTCCTCTCATAATTCCTTTGCGGAATATTAACAGCAGGGCGACAAATATCAGAGCGTTTAATCCGCTTTCGAGCAGCTGAACAGGGAAGCGGCATACATCGTTAGCGCTCTCAACAATTGCGTTGTGCGCGGTAAATCCGAAGTCGCTTTCTATACCGTAGCAGCAGCCCGCAAAGAAACAGCCGAGTCTGGCGATTGAGTGGAACAGCGGAATACCGACAGCAAAGCAATCGCTGTAGTTTCCGAGGTCAAGTTTACGGATTTTGCAGTACAGAATCCCGAAAACTATGCCGAGAATAAGACCGCCGAAGTATACCATACCGTCCATAAACTTAAATATTATATCAAAGAAATAATGTGTGTCCCATCCTTCGGAAAAATACAGCCCCAGATAATAAAACATATCGGGAATATTTGTTATGCCGTAGAGGATATGCGCGCCGATAAACGCGCCCACAAGCATAAACAGCTCGCCGAAAAGAATATCCTCAAGCTTTATCCTGTATCTTCTGCCCAGAATAAACGCGATAATCC
>JAILPC010000102.1 GCA_024690465.1 Ruminococcus sp. | reverse complement strand
CGCTGTTAAAACACCCTTATACAGCAGGAAAACAAGCGCCGAGTTAAGCCCAGATTTAATAGCGTTAAAAGAAATAAGCAAAGGCAGGAACAACAAGAGCACAGCCTCACGCGGTATACCCATGTAAATCGGCGTTATAATATAATTCCATAAAAGCATTATAACTATCATTGAGAGTGAGCCCGCGATTAACCCGATAATGGCCCTTGGAAGTGTTTTTTTGCGATAATAAATTACCGAAGCAATTCCCAAAAATACTGACGACGAGAGAAAACTCATCAGAAGTCCTATCACCCCTGTTGTACTGACTGTCACCATCTCAATTGTACATACGATGAGCGACATTATCAGTCCTGCAATCGGCCCGAAAATAAAAGCTCCGATTGTGAGGATAACGTCCTTCGGTTCATAGGTTAAGAACCCGCCGATATCGGGCAAGCGCAGAAAAATATTGGCGGCTACGGCAATAGCTGTCAGCATTGCCATTGAGCTAATCATTTTGATTCGCTCGGTGGTTTTGTTTGTCATAATATGACCTCCTTAAAAATATTTATAAGGAGTTGTCAACGGAAAAACCCCAAAGCATCGCGCTTTGGGGCTGTTGTTACAGAATATCTGCATCTTCTACCATCCGGACTATACCGTCGGCGCCTGAATTTCACAGGCTCAGCGTGATAAACACGGTCGCGGGCTATACCGCCGGTGGGGAATTTCACCCCGCCCCGAAGACAACTTCTGATACTATTATATACATTTATAATGGTTTGTCAACTATTTATCAAACTATTATCGCGCCGACAGGAAGCGTATCGCTGTTAATATCATAATCGCCCTTCAGCTTGATTGTTTGCGTGCCTGTTGAACCATCCTTGTAGTGCACAGTTACTGTGATTGTAACATCATCATAAAGCTCAGAGTAAACGGTTTTATAGGCGTTAATGTATTCCTGAGAATACGGATATTTTTTCAAATATTCTTTCATAGAGCCCTTGAATTCAATATCATCACGCTTAATTTCCTCATCAACGATAGTTTTGAGCGCATCGGCAATCTCTGTGCTTTCATCAGCCTTAATACCGCTGCATAATCCGACTGTATCAATTTTAAATTCTGAATTATTATCGGTTTGAGGTTGATTGTCATAAGTAACCATATAACCCCTGTACGCCTCGAACTCTGTGCGTTCATTGCCGTACTCGCCCTCCCCGTAGCGTTCTTTCAACTCCTTTTCGGACAAATTGCTGATATATGTGTGCCACTCGTTAAACCAATCGACGGGCTCATATTTATTTACAAATACATCCTTTGTGCTGTCGAGCGCAAATACAGCATTGTTGACATGGTATTCAATTGTATCTATATCCTCGCCCTTAACCTGCAAGTCAACAGATATTTGCTGCTCATAGCTTTCGCTGCTACAGGAACCGCCGTCAGGCTTAAAGCCTGCAAAGGTTGTGAAGCTTTTGTCGTTAAGCTCCGCGGCGTTAGCCATGATTGTAAAACTGCGGTTCGATCTGCGCAAAACATTTGGAATTAACACTGCTCCAAGCGCGATAACCAGAGCCAAGCTCGCGGCGAATAATGAGATTTTTGTAATCCTGTGCTTTGTTATTTTTGTCATTTCTACCTTTCCGACAGTATCCTGTTCACGAAGGTTTTCGAGCGCTTTTTCAATAGCCTCGTCGGATATTCTGATACTGTCAAAGGTTTGTTTATATAGATTCATATCCATAGGTATTACCTCCTTCGGTCAAGTTTGCTTTTAGTTTTTGCCGCGCTCTCCTTAAATACGAGCCGACGGTGTTTTTGTTCATCCCCAGAATCTCCGCAATTTCCTTAATCTGATATCCCTCGTAATAGTGGAGATAGATAATATTACGGTAAGTCTTGGGCAGCTTCAGGATTTCATTGAACAGCTCCCGACTCTCATTCGGCAGGGACACTAGAGTATCGGAAAGCGGCTCACGGTTTCGGTTCCAAAATGATTTATGAAAGTTATTACACTTATTAATCGTGATGCGGATCAACCAGTTTTTCAGATGTTTCTCATCCTCAATCGGCGCGTTAGCGGTCAGCAGCGATAAACAAACCTCTTGAAATATATCCTCAGCGTCGGCTCGGTTTTTAAGGTTTTGCAAAGCAACGCGGTAAATCATATCTGCGTAGGTTATTACAATCTGTTCTATTTTTTCGGTACCGAAGGAACTCATCTTTTTACCTCCTTTCACCTATAATACAAACGAGAAAAGCAAAATTGTGCAAAAAACATAAAACTGAGCCGCTGCTTTCGCAACGGCTCAAAATGTTGATATATTAAAAATAGTAGTTACTTAAGATATGACGTTGGTCCTTTACCGATTGCGCTGCTGATGCCTTTGAAGCCGTCAGCGCAGCATACATACACTCTCATATTAGCCTTTGAAAGGCTGCTCACAGAAAGCGTACCGTTAGTTACGGTCTTGACATCTCCTGTTACGGCATCAATGTATTTACCGTTAGGAATGTTTTTGAATGTAGCGCTTCCGCTAATGCTTACAAGCGCCAGCGAATCGAGATTTTTACTATTATCGGTATAACGGCGGATAAAAGCCATATTGCCGTCTACGTAGTTGCTGTCAACCGTGTACTGTCCTTTTTGGAGAGCGGGGATAGCTCTGCGGATAGCGTTGAGCTTGCTGACGTGCTGACAAAGCGGCTGATTCAGTGTATCGGCAACCGTACCCGTTGCTGTGTATTTGCTGAAATCGGTCGTGCTTACGTCGCCTTCAAGATAATCGCCGTAATAAGCGCGGCATGAATCGGACAAAGGAATGTGTTTGTTTGGGTCACCTGTATCAATCGGTTTGCCCTTGCCGAACTCAACCTCGTTGCCGTAGTACAGACACGGAATTCCGCGGAATGTGAACATCAAATCCATATTCTCTGCCCACGCCTGAGTTCCGCCCGCGTAACCTTCGAACTGTCCGCCGTCAGGAGAATAGTCATGAGACTGTACATATACAACGTTCCAAGTTGAATCGTTGAAGTACTTATCCTCACCCTTTGCAGCGCTGAAGGCGCTGCCCGCGTTATCAAATTGCCAGTGCATCAGGAAATCGATAGCGTTCATTCCGGACGCTTTACTGTAATCGGTGTTGCGGTATGTAATTCCGTTTAGGAAAGCGTTAGTTGATGTGGGCTGGCTTGAAGTGCTGTCGTACGCTTTGTAATGGTCGAATGTAAGGTTCATATTGTCGTTGACAGACTTAGCGTCTGTACCCGAGCTCCATGAGTTCCCCCACTTGCTGTCACTCTCTGCCCATGTATAGAACGGCACAGACTCGCAAGCGTGATCACGGTACCATGTCTGGGAGTAACGGCAGCAGATTTCGCCGAACATAAAGAAATTGGGTTTTCCCGCGTCGGCAGCTGCCGCAAGCATCTGCTTGTTGTACATCATATTGAGAGAAAGTCTCGACATATGGCGGACTGTATCAACACGGAAAGCGTCAACGCCCATATCCATATACTTTGAATAAGCGTTTACTGTATACTCGGCTACAGCGGGATTCTCTGTATTCAGGTCAACGCAGTCTCCCGCAATCTGGCAATACTTACATGTCCAGTCGTCCCAGTTAAGGCTTCGGAAATAACCTGTATGCCAAAAGTTGTCGGGATTGTATTTCTGAGAATCCGACAGCTTATAAATCTCATAGTCATCAGCCTGAGGATGCGCAAGCGTGGTGTTATTGTGACTGATGGTATCATTCTTCATCAGATTGATTCGGGCATTGTACTGCTTGTCGTCAGAAAGGTTCCAGTATTCCTGAGCGGTATTTACGCCTGCCTCGTCAAGCAGCTCCTGTGTAGGAATCATACTGTCTTTGATGCTGGACAAATCCTTTGTGTAGTCCTTGGTAAACTCGTGACACAGCGTGTTCTCACCGAAGTTGCCCGTATGGTTCCATACAACGTCCTGAATAATCTTCATACCCTTGGCGTGAACAGCTTCGATTAAATCGGTATATGTAAAATCCGAGCTCTCGTATCTGCCGTCGACCTTTTCGAAATTCATAGCGTGATAGCCGTGATAGTCATAGCCCGAAGCGTTCTCAACAATTGGAGTGATCCAGATTGCGGAGAAACCCAGAGCCTTGATATAATCAAGCTTTTCGGCTAAACCTTTGAAGTCGCCGTGCCACGCGGGGTCGGAGTCGGGGTTGTTGTATTTATCGTCATTCCAGCAGTGAACGTTGTTAGACGGGTCACCGTCATAGAAACGTGTGGGAATAACAAAGTAGATGGTTTCCTCACGAAAATCTATATCTTCAGGTGAATCCTCTTTTTCGGGGTTCTTGGAACGCCAAATGCGGTTCTTGTACCACCACTCACCCGTGTTGCGGCTGAGCTCTGAGGAGAGCTGATTGCCGTTTTTGTCGGTGAAGAGGATATTTATTTTTATAACATCATTAAATGTATAGGTGTACCAATTTTCACCCTGCGAAGCGTCTTTGGTCATTGCTTCGCCCGGATAAGCAACCTCAATGTTTTCGGGAAGTGAATTCCAATAATAGATGTACGGAGCGGTTTCGCTCTTATAATGAATGATAATCTGTGAACCCGCGGCGAGTTGTTTCGCGTTTTCGGTAGCCGCGTTAGCGCCGAAGGCACATACTGAAATTATCATTATAACAGAAAGAGCGAGTGCCGCGAATCTGTTAATTCTTTTCATAAATCTGCCCTCGGATTAAAGCTGGTTGATTATACCTACTATATACTGCTGAATCTTGTTTGCATCCTGAATCTTAACCTTACTGTCGCCTGTTACGTCAGCCAAAGCAGTGTTGAGATTAGTTCTGTAATATTCTATATTTACGAGATAAAGCTGAATCCATGTTACATCGTTCACATCAACCTTGCTGTCATTGTTAGCGTCTCCGCGCATCGGACCCGCTTGTGTTGCCTGAGTGGGCTGAGTAGCCTGTGTAGACTCAGTCGCCTGTGTCGTCTGTGTAGACTCAGTCTGCTGAGTTGCCTGTGTGGGCTGTGTCTGCTGAGTTGCCTGTGTGGGCTGTGTCGTTTCATGCTCGGTAATATTATCAACACTTGTGTATGTGTAGGTTTTTGTTACCGTGTTGTTATATGCGTTCTGTACAGACGCTTTGATAGTGTATGTACCAAGCTGTGACGGTGTATATGAATAAGTTTTGTTTGTCGTGTAATAAGCTGTGTTATTCTTGCCGCTCGGGTCTGTAATCTGGAACTTATAGAACAGCTTGTAGTTGCCTGTCTGTCCGCCGATAGCGTTTGTTGTAAAGGTGATTGCCGATCCGCGCTTAATCTGCGTGCTTGTTCCGAGAGAATTCACAAAGCCTGTGATATACGCTTCAGCGAGGTTATCGGCGCTTCTGATTTCAAAATTCACGGAACGGTTGTTGCTGTTGCCTGCGCCGTCTGTTACCTCGACATCGAGCTTGTATGTACCTGCTGCAGTCGGGATCCATGCCACAGATGACGAAGGGCCGTTTGACAGAACAGTGTTGTTCGCTGTGAACTTATAATTGAGAGAGCTCGACTCGCTTGAAAAAGCCGCTGCGGAAATTGTAATGCCGCAGTTGGTATATGACGGTGACTCAAGGCTTGTGTTAAGCGCTTTAATCTTAACAGGACTTTTTTTGTAATTATCCCATGTACCTGTTTTATTGTTATAAAGATTGCCGTTGTTTGCCCAGTCATTGAGGTCGATTGTCTGATTAGAGCCGTTCTGGCTGAAAATAACGTTAGCGTAGTTCTTGGGATAGTTATACTCCCATACTCCATCTCCCAAGTCAATCATTCTTTCGCCTGGCCAACCGTTGTTATCGGTTTTTGAGTTCCACATATAGCAGAATACCTCAGACCATTCAGCGTCGTTCTGGCAGTAGATTGTACCTGCGCTGCCGGAACTCGATGACGTTGTACCCTGTGTTGCCTGTGTTGCCTGTGTTGCCTGAGTCGGGAGTGTCTCGCTGCCCGTGTAATCAGTCCAGTTAACATCAAAGCTGCCGCCTGAGCTTGTAGGCGTAGCAAGCTTTCCGCTACCTGCGCAATCAATATCCTTTGACTGAGTACCGCTGTTGTTATGGAAAATAACCATATTGTGACTGTTATCGGTCACCGTGTACGCCCAGATATCGCCTGATAATTTTGTCATAGGCTGTCCAGGCCATGAACCCTGACCGCCCTTCTGCCACATATAGCAGTATACAGTTGAAAACTTCGTAACGGAGTTATCAAAATATATCACGTCGCCTGCCGATGCCGAAGCGGAGATGCTCACGATTACACAGCACGTCGCGATAATTGCCATTATGAGGACTAAACTGATAAATTTCATTGCTTTTGTTTTCATGAAATTTCCTCCTTCTGAAATCTTATTTCGAAACAATTCCAAAACTTCCCATTATATAAGATTTATAATTGAAATAATTATATCAAAACAGCGACAAATTATTTTTCTGATTCAGAATTATAACGGATGTCATAATGACGATATTTCAGATTGCTTTACTGAAAAAAATGATACTTTTTTACAACAAAAAACTCCTGATACAATCAGAAGTTATCGTTTTTTTATTTTATCCCAGTATGCTTTGAATAACTGCTCATTTTTGTTGTCGCCGAACTCATAGTAGACCGCGTCCTTTAGCGCGTCGGGAAGGTACTGCTGTTCAACATAATGATTGGGATAGCTGTGGGGATAAAGGTAGAACTGACCTTTGTTCTGATTATCCTCGCCGTCAAAGTGCTTGTTCTGAAGCTGTCGCGGAACAGGTCCGCCCTTACCTGCCTTGACATCGGCTATAGCCTTGTCAATAGCCATAATGCCCGATATTGATTTAGGCGCGTTGCACACCATAATAACTGCGTCCGCAAGCGGAATACGAGCCTCAGGGAGCCCGACCTTCATAGCCATCTCGACACACGCGTTGACAATCGGCAGAAGCTGAGGATAGGCAAGTCCCACATCTTCAGCGGCGCACACCATAAGTCTGCGGCAGGCGGAAGGCAGGTCACCCGCTTCAAGCAGCCTTGCCAGATAGTGAATAGCCGCGTTGGCGTCCGAGCCTCTCATACTCTTTTGATATGCCGAAACAATATCATAGTGCTCGTCACCGTCACGGTCATATTTCATAGCGGATTTCTGGGTGAGCTCGTCAACTGTAGAATATTCGACAACACGCCTGCCGTTCTCCTGCGGTGACGCAAGCACGGACAGATCGACAGCGTTAATCGCTTTGCGTACATCTCCGCCGCAGGCTGAAGCAATATGGCTGACGCACTCATCATCGATTTCTATTTCGCAGTTCTGTTCCTCACTCAGATAATCAACTGCTCTGAGCACAGCTTTTTCAACTTCGTGAGGCTCAACGCTTTTGAACTCAAAGACCGTGCTCCGTGAAAGTATAGCGTTATACACATAGAAATACGGATTCTCGGTTGTTGACGCAACGAGCGTAATTTTGCCGTTCTCGATGTACTCAAGCAGGGTTTGCTGCTGTTTCTTGTTGAAATACTGGATTTCATCGAGATACAAAAGCACTCCGTTGATACCCATCAGCGTATCGGTTTCGGCAAAAACCTGCTTGATATCGGCGGTAGACGCTGTGGTGCCGTTGAGCTTTTTAAATGCCTTGTTGGTTTTGCGGGCAATGTAGTTCGCGAGAGTTGTCTTGCCGACGCCCGACGGCCCGTAGAATATTAAGTTGGGGATTGTCCCGCTTTCGATAATCTTTCTAAGCGGTTTATCCTTAGCGAGCAGATGTTTCTGCCCTACTATGTCGTCGAGAGTTTCGGGACGAAGTCTATCGGCTAACGGTGAACTCATTTTTACCTCCGAAAAACGAGAATGAAGAACACAGAACGAAAACTCTTAATTCCTCATTCTAAATTCTTCATTCTTAATTCTTAATTATTCATAAAGCGGATATTTAGCGCAAATTTCCTCTACTCCCGATCTTACCTTGTCGGCGTTAGCTTCAAAGTCTTTAAGTACGAGAGTGATATACTCAGCAATTTTATCCATATCGTCCTCTTTGAGTCCTCTTGTTGTAACAGCGGCTGTGCCGATGCGCACGCCTGAAGTTACGAACGGTGAGAGCGGCTCATTGGGTATTGTGTTCTTGTTTACTGTAATATAGCACTCGTCAAGACGAGCCTCGAGCTCCTTGCCGGTAACGCCTGTACCGCGCAAATCCATAAGGAGAACGTGGTTATCCGTACCGCCCGAAACAAGCTTGTTGCCGCGCTTTGTAAGACCATCGGCAAGCGCCTTACAGTTCTTAACAATCTGCTCGGCATATTCCTTGAACTCGGGTTTCATAGCCTCGCCGAAGCATACAGCCTTTGAAGCGATTGTATGCATAAGCGGACCGCCCTGTGTGCCCGGGAATACAGCCTTGTTAATGTCCTTCGCGTACTTCTCCTTCATAAGGATAAGACCGCCGCGGGGACCTCTGAGTGTCTTATGGGTTGTGGTTGTTACAAAGTCGCAGTAAGGAACGGGATTGGGATGAACTCCACCCGCTACCAAGCCCGCGATGTGAGCCATATCAACCATTAAGTAAGCGCCAACCTCGTCGGCGATTTCACGAAGCTTCTTAAAATCAATTACTCTGGGATACGCGCTGGCACCCGCTACAATGAGCTTGGGCTTGCACTCCTTGGCGATTTCAAGAACCTTGACATAATCTATGTAGTGAGTTTCAGGGTCAACACCGTAAGGAACAAAGTTAAAGTACTTACCTGAGATATTGACAGGTGAGCCGTGTGTAAGGTGACCGCCCTCGTTGAGGTTCATACCCATAACTGTGTCACCCGGCTCGAGCATAGCAAAGTAAACCGCTGTGTTTGCCTGAGCGCCCGAATGAGGCTGAACGTTAGCCGCTTCCGCTCCGAAAAGCTTGCATGCTCTGTCGCGAGCGATATTCTCAACAACGTCTACACACTGGCATCCGCCGTAGTAACGCTTGCCGGGCAAACCCTCAGCGTACTTGTTTGTGAGAACGCTGCCCATAGCCGCCATAACAGGCTCGCTGACGATATTTTCGCTGGCGATAAGCTCAAGGTTGCGTCTCTGACGGGCGAGCTCGTCCGCCATAGCGTTGCCGATCTCAGGATCGTACTGCTTTAAAAGCTCGATGTTTTTCATTTCCTTCATTTTAAACTCTCCTTTATATTACCTAAATAACAATAAATGGTTATTGATTACTCTCCAAAACCCTTTCAATAAGGTCATACATATCATTCAGCGTTGACAGTCTGCCTGCCTCATTGCGGAATTTCGCAGCGCCCTTGAAGCCCTTCAGGTACCATGCTATCTGTTTTCGGGACTGCAGCATTCCCATATATTCTCCCTTGTAACTGACGACAAGCTCTATATGCTCACGCATAATCTGAAGCTTGTCCCTGCTGCTGAGCTCGGGAGTTATAGTTCCTTTATCGAAATATTCTGTAAAATATGTAAAAATCCATGGATTGCCGAGCGCCGCTCTGGCTATCATCACAGCGTCACATCCTGTATGCTCCAACATTCTCTGCGCCGACTTGATATCCCTTACATCGCCGTTGCCGATTACGGGAACTCTGACGTTTTCCTTAACACTTCTGATAATATCAAGGTCGCACTGTCCCGAATAATACTGGTCACGAGTGCGTCCGTGAACAATAACAGCGTCAGCACCGTTCTGCTCACAAATTTTCGCGACCTCAACTGCGTTAGGATTGTCCTTGTCAAAGCCCTTGCGAATTTTAACGGTGACAGGCACGTTGACGGATTTTTTAACCGCGCCTACTATTTCGCCGCATAGTGCGGGTTTTTTCATCAGCGCGCTGCCGCTGCCGTTGTTAGCTACCTTTGGCGCGGGACAGCCCATATTGATATCAATGATATCAGCTCCCGCTTCAACCGCAACTTTTGCCGACGACGCGATTATTTCGGGCTCAGAGCCGAATAGCTGGATACCGCACGGGTGCTCATCGGAGGCGATTTTCATAAGCTCAAAGCTCTTTTTATCGCCAAAGCTCAGCGCCTTTGCCGACACCATTTCGGTTTCACTGTAAGCCGCTCCGAATCGTTTGCACATCTGACGAAAAGCCATATCTGTTATGCCCGCGAGCGGAGCGAGAAAAAAACCGGACTTTAATTCTATATTGCCGATTTTCATCGGTAATTATCCCTGTCCTGATAATTGTTGTATTTTCTGTTTGTATAGTAATCGTCACTTAAAAGACGTTTCTGTCCAGTTATTCTGTTGCCTTCGTCGTAGCGCTGCTTTCCGCTGCCGCCGTAGTAACCCGACTTGTTACTCAGAATCACAATCATAACTGTCAACACGCCGACAATAACGCACGCCCAGCTGAAAAAGCCGTAGGTCATATCCGCGGCTTCTTTTGCCTTTTTAGTACGCGGAGCTGTTGGATGCGGAGCAGTATCCGCCTCGGGCAAATCCTCCATATCATTGTCGAGTACGGCGTAGGTTTCCTCCTGGGGAGCTTCTGTCTCCTCAACGTACGGAGCTTCGGTCTCAGGCGGAGCCTCAGTCTCGGGCGGAGCTTCGGTTTCAGGCGGAGCCTCGGTCTCGGGCGGAGCCTCGGTCTCGGGCGGAGCCTCTGTTTCAGGCGGAGCCTCCGTCTCCTCAGCTACGGTCTCTCCCATAACGGTCTCTCCCTCATCGGGAACGGCGTATACACTGAAAGCTGAAAAAGCAAATATTAAAATTACAAGAGAAAAAACTATAAATATACAACCTGTTTTTTTCATCTTCATAAAGTAAACCTCAAAGTATTTTTGTCAAATAACGCCGTTTAGGATTACTAAAGTTGCCCCTGGGCATAAATTGACTAATACATTATAGCAAACTAAGTTGCTTTTTGCAATACTTTAGCGAGAGCTTTACCCAATAATTTGCCCGAATACTCCGCTTCGGACAGTGTATTTGCCTCTGTTCCGACCTCAATAAGCAGCGAACCCGTGTTGACATTCATATTATATACAAATTCTCCGAAATCTACGGGACGTGTCATCCCTCTATAATTATCTTCACACGACTTTTGAAGTCGGAGAGCGAAGCGAAGGTTATATTCCCAATCGGGAAAACCGTATTCGCCGTCGGGGTCATAACCCGACATTATCATAATCTGGGCGCCTTTTTTCCCTTTATAAGAAAACGTAGGTTTCACTTTATATTCATCAGAACCGATTGAATCACGGTGAATATCAAGTGTGACTTTGATTTTCGGGTATTTTTTTAGATAATTCTGAACCGTCTGATAGCTTCGGTCATAACTTCCGTTATATGTATCGTCGTGAGAGGTGGTGTCGTGAACAACACCTATTCCCTCTTTTCTCAGCGACTCAGCTATAGCTTCGCCAACCCTCGTCACATTGTAGCGTGTGTCCGATGTCCTCGGGTAAAAATCGGAATAATAATATCCCACATCGCAGTCAAGATAACTCTCGCTTGTGTGAGTGTGATAAATCAACACCTGCACGTCCGAGGTGTTTTCAAAATCAAAACCGAGCCTTGATTTCAGCTCAGCGCCGATATTCAGGTCAAACCAGGTGTTGTTTTTGACATAGAAATTTTCGTATTTATCGCCGCCTTCGGCATACTGCTTGGTATAAACAGGCAGTTTTTCGGCATTCTTATGTTCGTCAAACGTATTGTAGTAATTGCTCGAAAAAGCTGAGGTCGCAGGCTCCGTCGGCGTGGTATCACGCGCGGGAGCAGTCTCCTTTTCTGTAGCTTTTTGTGTGGGTTGTTCGGTTGTTTCGGCTGAGTAGCTGCCCTTAGAGACAGTTAAAGCCGCCGCCATAAGAGCGGCTTTATCATTATTAATAAAATGCGGCACTCTGACAGTAACGCACGCTATTGCCAATGAAACCAGAACAAACGAAATAATAAACGAACAAGTTTTTTTCAGCTTTCCCGAGCGCAAATTAACACCTTCTGTTTTAAACTAATGTTTGAATAAACTATCTTATAGAGTATATTCACGCGTCAGCTTTATTATTCTACATAAGGCTTTCAATCACGGAAAGGTCAACACTCGTCTGCAAGGCGCAGTTGAGAGACATCGAAATCAGACGGCTTGCCCTGTCTATCAGCAAGTCAATTTCCTTGGGCGTTACAACCATTGAGCGGTTATCGGGCGCGAGCGAGGCTTTGAGCTGCTCGTAGGTTTTGGCGTCGTTGACCTCAAGCATATCGCACACAAGCGTCACAGCGTCAACCACCGTTGGAACACCTATTGAAATAACGGGAACGCCGACTGTTTTTCTGTTTATGCTTTTGCGGTGATTCTGTACTCCCGAACCGGGTGAAATTCCTGTATCACTTATCTGAACGGTACAGCCGAGCCTTGTCAGACGGCGTGACGCGAGCGCGTCTATTACTACTACCGCATTGGGACGCACCTTGCTGACAATGCTCTCTATATATTCAAAGGTCTCGATACCTGTCTGCCCAGTAACTCCCGTACTCAGGACGGCTACAGGTCTGAGGCGGTCAAGTCCTGTACTGCGCGCGAGCTCGCCTGTAATATGCCGTGTCGCAAGTACTCTCGACACACTTTTCGGTCCGAGAGCGTCAGGCGTAATCTCAATGTTTCCCAGACCGCAGACAAGCACCAGACCGTTCACGGGCAGCAGCCTGTTTATCTCCTTGCCGATAGAGAGAATCCTCTCGTCTGTGCTGAGGAAGTTATCGGTCATTGCGGGCACGTCTATCGTGATATACGTCCCGATATCCTTTTTGAGTTTCACTCCCGCGCTGTGGTTCTTAACAGTGAGACGCGATATTTCCATTCCGCTCTCCTTCCGCGTTGTAAAGTCCACACCGCTGATGTCCTCTCCCGCAAGCTCTCGCGCTTCAACGGCAAGGTCGGTTCTTCGTTCCATAATTATCGCAGCCTTTCAATATACATTGCTCTGAAAATGTGTATAGTTTCAACCTTATTATGGTAG
>JAILPC010000100.1 GCA_024690465.1 Ruminococcus sp. | reverse complement strand
GTAGTCAGTGCCTTTTTTAAGAAGCGTATTTCCGCTGTAAACCTTTATGCTCGGCTTTACGCCTGATTTTTTATATGAGTAGGAATCCTTAAGACCTTTTATAACAAGCGGCGAGTCCTCCTTGGCGTAGTCATAGAAGTCGTTATAACATGCGTTAATATCAAACACTGTTCCGTTAATAATATGCGTGCTCGAGAACTGCCAGATATCGGCGTATGTACCGTTGTCCATTTTCTTCTTAACTTTAACGTTCGGATTGTAAGGCCAGCTTGCGTACCAGATTCTTATTCCTTTGTTCTGGAACTTGTCAAGATAAAGAAAATCGTTAAAGAAACTTGAGAACGAGTACACAATCGGCTCATAGCCGTTGTCCTTGACTGTATCGCAGAACTTCTGTACGCCGTTGTGCATATATGTTCTTGAAACTTTGCCGTAAAGAACGGCGTTCTTCTGGATTTCATCCTCGATATCATACGCTACGGGAATTGTATCTTTATCCTTGGTGTAATTGCCCATTGAGTCCAAAACCTTACAAACCCATTTTGCGCATTTTACTGTCTCGGAATGAGTGTATACATAGGAATAAACATAAACACCGAAGTCTATTCCGTTTTCAACACAGGCTTTTACATTCTGTTTGAATCTCTCATCAATATATCCTTTGCCTGTATGATAATAACCTATTCGGATATACGCAAATTCCACACCGATGTCCCGAAGCTTGTCCCATTCAAGGTCGCCGTTCCACTCGGAAACATCAACACCGTAGCTGAACGCGGGGTTCTTTGCGATAGATGTGAATTTTGCCGCTCCTGTCGGAAATGTGGCGGTAAGCATACTGATAATCAGCAGAAGAGGCGCGGCAAATTTGAGTATTCTCTTCATTTTTATACCTTCCTTATTAAACATAAATATATATTACCTTATTTGCCGTACAAAATCAATGGGAATAATAGCATACTATGGTTTTTTAAATGTTGCAATTTTTGTTGATTTATTCTATACTTGATAAAGGTGATAAAAATGTTTGAATTTACAATTAAAAACGCTGAGTTTTTGAATGACTTCTACCGCGAACTTAAGGAATATGTACGCAATTCATACACATATACCGCAAGATTTCTGATTACTCCAGAGCTTATGGAACAATATAAAGAGCAGGAAAAACTTACGTTCATCCTGCTCAACAAAAGCATTTATCAGAATATTTTCAATATGATGGCTCAGCTTGATAATAATATGATTTATTCCGCTATGTCCTGTCTTGAGAACGCTCTGCATAATATCAGACTGTTTTATGTGCTCAAAATCAACAAGAACAATCTGTACAAGTATATGACAGACGAGTATTTTGACCTTGACAAATGCGAGGAAATCGCGGCAAAGAATACAGATTTCAAGGACAAAAACGAGTTCTCTGTTATTGATTTTTATATAGACATAAAGAAAAACAACAGATTTGAGGATATAAAAAGTATTCTTCCTCTTGAAATTGTCGACGGTTCTCTCTATATGGGACTTTCAAACGGAAATGAACTCAGCGCAAAACTTCAGGACAAAATCCGCGGTTATATGATTTCGATGTACCGCGCGCTTGATTTCCACAATCAGATGTTCTTTAACGGTGGTATTGATACTGACACCGAGGAAATCGAAGGCAGAATATATAAGAAGTTTATGGATTATATCCGTATGTACGTTTAATGAAACCTCTCCCCGCTTTGCATTGCCATATGCTCTGCGGAGATTTCATTATATAACTCAAATGATGTATAATTGATATTAATCTCGGTAGAAACAGCTTTGAGAGCGACAGGGCATTTCTTTGAACGCAGCAGCTTCAGAAAAATGTTCAAAAGCCCATCGCTGAAATCTATTAAATAGAGCATTTCATTATTAAATAAGCCGCTGTCCCCTTTTGAATCATCATCAGACATTCCGATAAGATAACAGAGCTTATAACCGAAAGCGTTTTCTTCAATCACACGATAGCCGATATTCAGCACCCGACAGATGTTTTTTATCTCAATTGCTTTTTTGCCCGTTATATTATACATAAATATTTGAGTCATAAATATCACCGCAATAATTATAATAATTTACGGAGCATATGTCAATCTATGAGAAGACATTATTATTCTTTAAACGAATATTACAAGCGCAAATTCAATAAAAAAGTTTACAAGCTTTCAATCAGCGGAGGAATGACCTGCCCTAATCGTGACGGTACGCTTGATACACGAGGCTGCATCTTCTGCAGTATGGGAGGTTCGGGAGAGTTTGCGTCCTCCTCCGCACTTTCGATACCCGAACAGCTTAATACGGCTATTGAGAAAGTTATGAATAAAACGAACGATAACGCGTTTATCGCTTATTTTCAGCCGTTCACAAACACCTACGCCGAACCTGATTATCTGAGAAAGATTTATTATGAAGCTATTAAACCCGATTATATTGTAGGGCTTTCTATTGCTACGCGCCCCGACTGTATAAATGAAGAAATTATTGAACTGCTCGCTGTGATTAATCGTATAAAGCCTGTCAGCGTAGAACTGGGATTACAGACAATTCATGAAAAATCAGCGGAGTATATCAGAAGATGCTGCACACTCGATAAATATGACAACGCGGTAACTATGCTCAGAAAAGCGGGTATTGACGTTGTGACGCACGTTATAATCGGTCTGCCGTATGAAACCGTTGATATGATGCTCGAATCAGTTAGATATGTCGGACAAAGGACTGACGGAATAAAGCTGCAGTTATTGCACGTTATAAAAAACACGGATTTAGCCGACGAGTATTATCAAGGCAAATTTGAGACATTGTCGCTTGAGGGTTACACGGATATAATCTGCAGGGCGATTGAATTACTCCCGCCCGAGGTTGTTATCCACAGGATTACAGGCGACGGAGACAAGCGCAGTCTTATCGCGCCTCTTTGGAGCGCAGACAAAAAACGTGTGCTTAATTACATCAACAAAGAGTTCGACCGACGTAATATTCTACAAGGAAACAATTGTAAAAAATAAGGTATCAGTAATAGAAACTGATACCTTATACTTATGGCGCAGAGAGAGGGATTCGAACCCTCGGTACGGTGTTCACCGTACACATGATTTCCAATCATGCTCCTTCGGCCGGCTCGGACATCTCTGCATAGCGACCTTGACTATTATATTATAAAACATTTTAAAAATCAAGTTCTAAACAAAACTTTTTAAATTTTTATCATACATATCAGTCTTGGTTACATTGAAATATACTTCTGTATCGTAACATCGCTCAAAAGCCTTTTGAATAAGCGTCGGATTAATATTTGTAACACTTCCCGCGGGTAAAGTCACGTAAAGAATTACACCGCCTATGTTGCGCTCAAGTTTCAGATTATCAAGATAACTCTTAATATTTATCTCCTTGACGCCCTTTTTCTTTGTCTTTTTTTCGACGGTGATCTCTTCTTTTTCTAACAGCTCTTTAAACAATTCAAATAGCTTGTCAGGCTTAATATCTTCTGAAGTTACTCTGATTCTGAAAGACGCGAAAGCTATTTCTTTAGCCTTCATAATCGGTTCGGTAACATCATAAACATAAATACCGTCGGGCAAACATTCATTAAGCTTTTTTCCGAGCTGTTCGAAATCATAATCTTCAACAAGCCTTATATCCATACACTCTTTCTCACCTTTGAAGCCAAGAGAAAGCGGCAGCGGAAATGTCGCGTACGGATGTATATTATAACCCTCGGTGTGCCATATCGGAATACGGCTTTTATGAAGCGCTCTGAGCATACAGCGGTTAAGGTCAAGGTGAGAGATATATCTGCATTCATTGTCCTTTTTAAACCATACTCTGACGTTTTTCATAGCATACTCCTGTTTTATACTTTGCCGCGCCACAATTGGAACACTTCAGACGGCAGTGCGGTGTTACCGTATCATTATAAGCCTT
>JAILPC010000084.1 GCA_024690465.1 Ruminococcus sp. | reverse complement strand
CTTCCGATACTGGAGAAAGGTGGGTCAATTTATGTCTAAATCGTTTGGCCGACATCTTAGAGATCTGCGCAAGAACAACTCTAAATACTCCCAGCAGGAAATGGCTGATATGCTTAACATATCTCGCTCAACTTATACTTATTATGAAACAGGAAAATCAGAGCCGGGGCAGGAGAAGCTCAAGAAAATTTGTGAAATCCTGAATGTTGATTTTAACACGCTTCTTGGCTATTCCGATGAGGGTATTTTTGCCGCTGCTGCTGAAGATATCGTTGACGAGAATTTTACGGGGCTCACACCCAGCGAAGAGCAGATTATTCTCGCTTACAGAAGTATGAATACCGAGGAAAAAGAGTATATCGGTAAACAAATCACTAAGATTGTTAAAGGATAAATACTGAGACGGCCGCCCTTTTTTTACGGGCGGCTTTTTTATTTTTTTGTTATTGAATTATAAATGAATACATTTGTATAACCATACATTTGTACTCATTAATATTCATAAGATTGAGAGTTGTGATGAAAGCTTAGTAAAAATGCTGCGGTTTTCCGCTTGAAATGTGCTTTGTTTTGTGGCAAAAAAGCTTTGACTTTTTAATTAAGCTGTGTTATAATATCGAATGTTAAGCCATTACGCGGTTTTGGGATTAAGCCATTATATGGATTTTCACAGCCTTCTACTGCGTTCTGCGCAAATAATTTATAAAGGTGGAATACAAAATGTTACCCGAAGAAAAAGCGGCTATCATTGCCGAGTACGCAACACATGAGGGAGATACAGGTTCTCCCGAGGTTCAGATTGCTCTTCTTACAAAGAGAATCAACGATTTAACCGAGCATCTTAAAGTTCACAAGAAGGACCATCACTCCAGACGCGGACTTCTCAAAATGGTTGGTCAGAGACGTTCTCTCCTTAAGTATCTCACAAATACTGATATTGAGAGATATCGTTCAATCATCAAGAGATGCGGTATTCGTAAGTAATTTGACAAATTTAGGGCAAGCGGTAACGTTTGCCCTATATCTCGTTTATTACAGGATTTTTTGTCGCTGCGCTTTAGCGGTAAAACGAGCATATAATAAGGCTTATCCCGAGGGTTTGCATTGTATGCCGGTTTTATTGCTTAAGTGTCGGTAAAAAATCCTGTGAAATACAAAGTGAAGCATTATGCTTCGGAAAGGATTTTTTATGAATAAGAAAATGGAATTCAACAACTTCAGAACATTTGAAACTGAATTCGCAGGTCGTCCTCTTGTTATCGAAACAGGAAAGATGACACAGCTCGCCAACGGCGCTTGTCTGGTTCGTTACGGCGAGACAGTAGTACACGTAGCAGTTACCGCTTCGGCTAAACCCCGTGACGGTATCGACTTCTTCCCGCTTTCTGTTGATTACGAGGAGAAGCAGTACGCGGCAGGCCGTATTCCCGGCTCGTTCCTCAAGAGAGAGGGCAGACCTTCTGAAAAGGCTATCCTTACAAGCCGTGTAATCGACCGTCCCATTCGTCCGCTTTTCCCCAAGGATATGCGCAACGACTGCTCGGTTGTCGCTACGGTTATGGCGGTTGACCCCGACTGCTCACCCGAGATTGCCGCTATGATCGGTACATCTATCGCTATCTCGATTTCAGACGTTCCGTGGAACGGTCCTATCAGCGGCTGCTCTGTCGGTCTTGTTGACGGCGAAATCGTTATCAACCCCAACGAAGAACAGCGCAAGGTTTCCGATATGGCGACAACGGTTGCTTCAACATCAGAGCGTATCGCTATGATTGAGGCGGGCGCCAACTGTGTTGACGACGAGACAATGTACAACGCCATTATGGCTGGTCACGAGGCTAACCAAAAGATTATTGAGTTTATAAACGGTATTGTCGCGGAGATTGGTAAGCCTAAATTTGCATATCCCTCGAACGAGCCAGATCACGAAATGTTTGCTGATATCTATCGTTTTGCTGAGGATCAGGTCAAGTTTGCGCTTGATACAGACGATAAGACAGTCCGTGACGAAAGACTCAAGCCTATCTACGATGCCGTTCACGAGAAGTTCGACGAGATTTATCCCGAGTGCGAAGCCAAGATAGACGAGTGTATGTACAAGACACAAAAGACAATCGTTCGCCGCTGGCTGCTCGACGAGCAGAAGCGTGTTGACGGCAGAGGTATGGATGATATCCGTCCTCTCGCGTCAGAGGTTGCCGTGCTTCCCAGAGTTCACGGCTCAGGTATGTTCACAAGAGGTCAGACTCAGGTTCTTACAATCGCTACTCTCGGTTCTGTTGCCGAGAAACAGCTGCTTGACGGACTTGACGGCGAGACCGAAAAGAGATATATGCACCACTACAACTTCCCAAGCTATTCAGTAGGCGAGACAAAGCCCAGCAGAGGTCCCGGACGTCGTGAAATCGGTCACGGCGCTCTCGCGGAGCGTGCTCTGCTTCCCGTTATTCCTCCTGTTGAGGAATTCCCCTATGCTTTAAGACTCGTTTCCGAGGTTCTTTCCTCAAACGGGTCAACCTCACAGGGTTCAGTCTGCGGTTCAACACTTGCTCTTATGGACGCGGGTGTTCCGATTAAGGCTCCCGTTGCGGGTATCTCCTGCGGACTTATCACCGAGAACGAGCGCTGGATGACAATGGTTGATATCCAGGGCTTGGAAGATTTCTTCGGCGATATGGACTTTAAGGTAGCGGGTACAAAGGACGGTATCACAGCAATCCAGATGGACCTCAAGATTTCGGGACTTCTCCCCGAGATGGTTAAGGAAGCGCTCGAAAAGACACACAAGGCTCGCAACTATATCCTCGACGAGGTTATGCTCAAGGCTATCGCAGAGCCCCGTCCCGAGCTCTCCAAGTATGCTCCCAAGATGTTCACAACTACAATTGACGCCGAGAAAATCTCAGAGGTTATCGGCAAGAGCGGTAAGGTTATCAAGGAAATCCAGGCTCAGTGCGATTGTAAGATTGACATTGAGGAAGACGGCTTAACAGGCAACGTATTCGTAGCAGGTCTCGACGCTGACAAGTGTAAGAGAGCTCTCGAGATGATCCAGACTATCGCCAACGATCCCGAGCCCGGCGCTATGTTCTACGGCAAGGTAACACGCATTATGGACTTCGGCGCGTTCGTTGAGATTGCTCCGGGTAAAGAGGGACTTTGCCACATCAGCCAGCTCGACGTTAAGCGCACAAAGAACGTAACAGACGTTGTAAATGTAGGCGACGTTATCCGTGTTAAGGTTCAGGAGATTGACGACAAGGGCAGACTTAACCTCAGCCGCAGAGATGTACTTATTGAGGTCGACGGCTTAGAGCCCGAGAATGACCCTGAAGAGGACAGAAAGAACTCTCGTCCCCGCAGAGGCGGACACGGCAGAGGCGACAGACGTCCCAGACACGACAAATAATTTATAAGTATTAAAGGCGGCAGAAATGCCGCCTTTTGTGTTTTTGCACAAAGTGCGGTTGTGATATTTGTACACTTTTGCCTTCAAGGTATTCTTTGACGGGAAAAAACGAATATATAAGTATGGTATAATAACTTATCAATTATGAAGAGGAACTTATATGAAAACAAAAAAATCAATGCGTTTAGTAAGCGTGCTGTTATCGGTTCTAATGCTGATGTCTGTGTTTACGGTTATTTCAGCTTCAGCAGAGGGAGAGGTTTACAGTCTTTCCTTAGCCTGCAACCTGAAGACCGCGGGGTTTAACCGCAACAATACCGAAACAGCGGTTCAAAACAGTATTAAACAAAATTTCGTTGTTGAAACACACGGATGTGTTGCTAACAAAGACAATATTAACCTTGTTTATAAGTCAGGGAGCAGCTGGATATTGGTTAACGAAGAGGGTAAGAAAATCCAGAGCGACCTGCGCTACGCTATTCGCTGCAGAATTGAGCTGACAGACAACAGCGTATGGAGAGAGGTATTCAAGACAGGTGAGTTTGATGAATATGAGTCATATGCTGAGTTTAAAGACGGTACTAAAAATATGGAAGGCGAAGAATACAAAGCGATTGAAAATGAGAATATCTACTATGAGGAACGCACGAACGCTGTTTGGCTGATTATTCCGCTTTACGGCAATATGATATTCAGCGGTACCGACGGCGGTTGCGAGTGGAGTTATGACGAGTCAAACTACACTCTTGATATTTCGGGTACGGTTATTCCTGATTATTATGAGTCTGATGACGAAAAAGTTCACCACGCTCCGTGGTATAAATTTGATGTAAGAAAACTGAACCTTAAGGAAGGTGTAACAAGAATCGGTGACAGCGCTTTCCCAAGAGTAAACATTACGACATTTACAGCGCCGAGCAGTTTAAAAGAAATCGGTGTAGCTGCTTTTAACGGTGTTCTATATCTCACAACTGTCAGTCTCAAAAATGTTGAGGTTCTTGAGGATCAGGCGTTTGGCATTTGTCCAAATCTCAAAAAGGTCACAATGAACAAGGTTAAAAGCATGGGCTTCGGAACCTTTGGCTATGATGACTCCCTCACTGAGATTACGATTCCCTCATGCTGCAAGAAGGCTGTAGGAGCGTTCTATGAAACTCCGCTCAAAAAGATTACGTTTTACAGTAAAACCTGTGTACTTACAGGTAATGTTGAAGTTCCCTTAGTTAATAACAGTACATATACATATAATATATATGATAACGCTATTGCCAAAAAGGCTGTAATCCACTGTTACTATAATTCAACAGCATACAAGTACGCAAAGACCTACAAGCGTAATTTTAAGTATATCAACGCAAAAATAAGCCCGACTTCCTTAAATATTAATGCGGGCGGCACAAGAATAATCGGTGTTACAGGCTGTAGAGTTACTAAATGGAAAACAGCACACTCCGTCTATGCTTTAGCTGTGACCGAGAAAAAGACCAAGGATACAAAATGTACAGTTTACGGTTTCAGAAAGGGTACAGCAACAGTTACCGCCGTGCTTGACGACGGCACCAAGCTTTCATGCAAGGTTAATACAAAGACCAGTCCCAGACTTGAAAAGACAAAGGTAACGGTTAAAAAGGGCGGCACTGCCAGCGTTCAGATTATCGGCAAGGCAAAGATAATGAATAACTCATATCTTAACACTAAGATTGCCAAGATTACTTCGCCTAAAACCGCAAATAAAATTACTGTAAAGGGACATAAAAAGGGTATTACAACCCTTTGTGTAAAAGTAAACGGTTTACAGTTGGGTCTCAAAGTAATTGTAAAATAATTATATATATATTTAGGCGGTCGGGAGACCGCCTATTCTTTTGCCGTTTTTTGTGGTATAATATTATTATGCTATTTGGAGATGAGAAAAATGAAGCTTGATTATATTGATAAAGGAAAAGAATTTGATTTCGGCAGGACATCGGACGGATACGCGAGGTACCGCGATATTTACCCCAAAAGTATGTACGAAAAGCTGATGTCATTCGGAATTGGAAAGAGGGGGCAAATAATTCTCGACCTCGGAAGCGGTACGGCTGTTTTGCCGATTAATATGAGCGCTTCGGGCGCGGAGTTTACAGCTACCGACATTTCCGAGAATCAGGTGCGGTACGGCAAAAAGCTGGTCAAAGAAAAAGGGCTGACAAACATCAGCTTCAAAGTGTGCTCAGCAGAAGACACGGGCTTTGACGACAACAGCTTTGATGTTGTGACCGCGGTGCAGTGCTTTCATTATTTTGACGCGGAAAAGGCGGCAGAAGAAATCCGCAGGGTACTGAAGAGTAACGGAATATTCTGCAAGGTGTTTATGGACTGGATGCCGTTTGAGGACGAAAAGATTGCCGAAATGGAAGCGACGGTTCTGAAATATAATCCGACGTGGAACGGCAAAGGCTTCAGGGAATACAAATATGCTTTGCCGAGCTGGGCAGTTGGCAGGTTTGAGATAAAAAACGTTATGTCTTATGATACGGTTCTGGAGTTTTCAAAGGAACAGTGGCTCGGCAGGATAATGAGCTGCCGCGGTGTAGGCGCAAGCCTGTCCGAAGAAAAAATTGCCGAGTTTGAGAATGAGTACAGGGAGATATTAGCAAAATATGATGAGCCGCTGAGATTAAAGCATCAGATACATATCGAGGTTTACGAGGCATTATAATTCTATATTAGAACTAAAAATAAAAAATTTTAAAAATTTTTCAAAAAATTGCATTGTTTAATGCAATTTTTTTCTTTTTTGCGGGAATAGTGGGAGCTGTTTTATTTGTTCTCAGAAAGGATTGCGAAATGAAGAAACTCACAAAAAAGGAAAAAGCGTTTTGCGTCGGCTTTATCAACTCGGGTGATATTTCAGAGGCGCAGGCGTACTCAGGCGTAAAAGACGGCGGCGCTCTGCTGTGCCGAGAGGAAATCCGCGACGAGCTCAAAAGGCTCTCGCGCGTCTATAACGAAAGTGTTGCCTACACGGCGAGCGCGGGGCTAAAAAAGCTTGCTATGGGCGATATTTCAGATGCCGTGCGGCTGCTCTACGAGGATAATCCCGACAGCGAAACTCTGAGGAATATGGACTTTTTTATGGTCTCCGAAATCCGCAGAAAAGAAAACGCGGTGGAAATCAAGTTCTATGACCGTATCAAGGCTCTTTCCCAACTCAGCGAAAACACAGCGCACGAAAGCGGAAACTCAATCTATGACGCTATTATGGCGAGCGTCCAGAAACGCGGCGACAGCGATGGTTGTTAGAAGCTTTTCGGACAAGCAGATTCAGGTTCTTAACTGGTGGTCGAATCCCGACTGCGCCGATATGAACGCGGTAATCTGTGACGGAGCCGTAAGGTCGGGTAAGACCTTCTGTATGTCGCTGTCCTTTGTGTGCTGGCTTTCGTTCCGATTTTGTGACAAAAGCTTCGCAATCTGCGGAAAGACTATCCGTTCCGCGCGGCGAAATATCATCACACCTATTATTCCCGTCCTCAGATCAATGGGTTTTAACGTGAGCGAAAAGCTCAGCGAGAACCTCCTTACCATTGAGTACAAGGGCAGGGTGAACAGGGTGTATATTTTCGGCGGCAGGGACGAGAGCAGCGCCGCTCTGATACAGGGAATGACGCTCGGCGGAGTGCTTTTTGACGAAGTTGCACTTATGCCGCGCTCATTTGTGGAGCAGGCTCTGGCGAGATGTTCTCTTGACGGGAGCAAGTTCTGGTTCAACTGTAATCCCGAATATCCCGCTCACTGGTTTTATCGTAACTGGATAAAGAAACGCGAACGCAAAAGGGCGCTTTACCTTCATTTTACCATGCGCGATAATCCTTCTTTGTCGGATGAAACCATTGAGAGATATGAGAGCCTTTACAGCGGAACCTTTTACCAGAGATTTGTGCTCGGGAAATGGGTCGCGGCATCAGGCGCTATATATCCTTTTATGAACGACAGCTCCTTTGTCAGCGTTCCCGACGGACCTTTTGAGGATTATGCCGTGTCGATAGATTACGGCACCGTAAATCCCGCTTCAATGGGTTTGTGGGCGCTGAAAAACGATGTGTGGTATCGAATTGACGAGAGCTATTTTGACTCAAGACGAGAGGGCAGACAGCGGACGGACGAGGAACATTACTCAGCCCTCAGGGAGCTTATCGGCGGCAGGAAAATCAGTACTGTCGTTGTTGACCCGTCGGCAGCCTCGTTTATCCAGACTATCCGCCGTCACGGTGAGTACAGCGTAACTCCCGCTCTCAACGATGTAATTAACGGTATAAGACAGACTGTAACCGCTCTTAAAGAGGGTGAAATCAGAATCTGCGACAACTGTCTTGACAGTATGATGGAGTTTTCGCTTTACCGCTGGGACGAAAGAGGCGAGGACAGACCTGTCAAGGAGAATGACCACGCTATGGACGACATCAGATATTTTGTCGCCACAATTTTAAACCGCGGCGAAAGTTTTACCGCTTTTGCCGCCAGAAGATAACAGGAGGAGATATGTTAAATTTCTTTAATAGAAATAAAAACCATCCGAACGGAGAGGCGGCGGTATCTCCCGCGCCGCAGTCGTCAATGACGCATCCGTTTGAAATTATCAACAACTACTCTCCGCTGACCGCAGTCGAACTTGAGCTGTACAGCTCGCTCAGAGAAGCCGTGCCTGTCATTGACGCGGCTCTGGACAAAACCGTCAGACTTGTCGGAAATTTTGAGGTAATAACAGAGGACAAAAAAGCGCGGAAGGCTTTGAAGACTTTCCTGTCGGAAGTGAAATGTACGGGCGGCAACAGAGGTATCTATCCTTTTGTCACGACATATCTCAACGAGCTGCTGACCTATGGCGAGGCTGTCGGTGAGATTGTGCTCAGCAGCGACAATTCTACAATAGAGGCGCTATATAACGCGAGCCTCAAGGATGTGAGAATCGCCGCCGACAGAAATCCGCTCAATCTGATTGTCTGCAAGAATGACGGCAATCTGACTCCCGCTCTGTATCAGGAGCTTTTGCTCCCGACTTTGATGAATCCCGTTCCGGGAACTGTCAGAGGCACATCGGTGCTCAAAAGCCTGCCTTATGTAAGCGGGATTATTCTCAAAATTTTTGACTCAATAGGCAAAAACTGGGAGCGTGTGGGAAACGTCAGGTTTTCGGTTACATACAAGCCCGATGCTAATTCTGCGGCGGTGACAAAGAAACAGGCGCAGCAGATTGCCGATGAGTGGAGCAAGGCTATGCGCTCCGGGGAAGTGTGCGACTTTATATCTGTCGGAGACGTCAGCGTCAAGGTTATCGGCGCTGATAATCAGGTGCTCAACTGTGACGTTCCGATACGTCACCTCACCGAACAGATTGTCGCGAAGCTCGGCTTGCCGCCGTTTGTGCTCGGCCTGAGCTGGTCAACTTCCGAGCGTATGAGTATTCAGCAGGCTGATATTCTTACGAGTGAGCTCGAATACTACCGCTCACTGCTCACGCCGATTATTGCGAAAATCTGCAGGCTGTTTTTGCGCCTTAACGGTTTTAATGATGAAGTTGAGGTGAAATGGGATTTGATTAACCTTCAGGACGAGGTTGAACTGTCGCAGGCGCGTCTGAACAACGCCAGAGCGGCACAGCTTGAACAAGATATTCTGAACGATTATCACTCAAGTCCCGTTGAGGACGCCGCGGTGGAGCTTGAAGATAAACTTGGAATAGGAGAGAACGAGTGAAAACAGAACAGTTATTAAAGAATGTCACTCCCGACGAAACTGAGCTCGGTTTAATCAACAGCTACGCGCGCAAGCCGCTCAGCGAGGACGAGGTTTATGTGTTCTCGGTTGTGCTGTGCGATAACGAGGTTGACCGTGACTTTGAGCGCTTTACGGTTGAGTCTCTCGAGAAGCTCAGCGAGCTTTTTGTGGGCAAGACGGGTATCTTTGATCACAACCCGACAGCCTCAAACCAGAGCGCGAGAATAATCAGCTGTAAGGTCGAGAGCGTCGCGGGAAAGAAGAACTCTCTCGGTGATGATTATTTCAGACTGGTCGCAAGGGCGTATATGCCGATAAGCGACTCCAACAAACACCTCAGGGAGTCTATCGACAGCGGAATCACGCGCGAGGTGAGTGTGGGCTGTTCGGTTGAAAAAACTCTGTGCAGTATCTGCGGTGAGGATATCAACTCACACAAATGTCCGCACGTTAAGGGTGAAACCTACAATTCAGCGCTCTGCTACGGAGAGCTTACAAATCCGACAGACGCGTACGAATTCAGTTTTGTCGCCGTGCCTGCTCAGAAAGGCGCGGGAGTAATCAAAGCATTCAGAAAGGACAGACCTATGACTGAAATTTTAAAAAGCATAGAGAAAAACGAGGCTGTTACCCTCACAAAGGATGACAGCAAGCATATTCACGAGTATATTGAGGGATTGAAAAAACAGGCGGCTGACGGCGCGTACTACAGAAACTCGCTAATCAGTGATGTTTTGAAATACAGCTCGATTTCGGAGCCTGAAATTTCACGCGGTACTATGGAGAATATTGTTAAGGCGTTAAGTGTTGAGGAGCTCAGCGAGCTGAGAAAGGTATATAAATCAAAGGCTCAGAAAAAGCTCCCTCCCGTAGTGCAGCTTTTCCCTCAGAAATCTGAGACAAAATCAGATAAGAATACAGAGTTCAAAATTTAACGCAGAAAGGTAATGAAAAAATGAACGTAGATTTTAAGGGCTACAATGAAAACGTAGCGACATTTATAGCAGACAATTCCGTTGCGGCGGGTAAATTCGTAGTAATGGACGAGAACTACAGCGTAAAAGCCGCGTCTGAGGACGATGAGATTTTCGGCTATTGTGTAGGCGTTCGTGACGGTTATGCCGCTGTACAGCTCGAGGGCTATGTTGAGGCTCCCGTTTCGGGTGATGTCGACCTCGGTCTTACATCTATCGCGGCAGCGTCGGCGACTGCTGTTGCCGCGAGCGAAACCGCGGCGGCTCACAAGGTTGTTTTCGTCAGTGACAATGTTATCGGATTTATTCTTTAAGGAGAGATGAACATGGCAAAATTTGAGAATATTACAATCGAAAAAGGTATGTATCAGAGCAAGGGCAGTCTTACCGATGTGCTCGAAACCCTTGATCCGTCAAAGGAGTATGAGGGTACATCTCTAGAAGGTCTTGACGCATTCGGCAGACAGCTCAAAAGATACGATATCAAGGTGTCGGGAAAAGGCAGTGACTGCGTAGAAAAATTCTTCCAGACATCAAACTCCGCGGCACTGTTCCCCGAATATGTCAGCCGCGCTGTAAAGCAGGGTATGGAGCAGGCGGATATCATCCCCGAAATAGTTGCGAGCGTAACTAATATTGACGGTATGGATTACCGTTCAATCGCGTCCGTTCCCAGCGAGGACGATAAGACGCTCAAGATTGTAGCCGAGGGCGCTCAGATTCCTCAGACTGTTGTAAAAACACAGGAAAACCTCGTCAAGCTTCACAAAAGAGGCAGAATGCTCGTCTCCAGCTACGAGGCTATCCGCTTCCAGCGTCTTGACCTCTTTACGGTAACGCTCAATCAGATCGGCGCTTATATCCGCAGAGCTCAGCTCAAGGACGCTGTGGACGTTCTCATCAACGGTGACGGCAACAACAACGCGTGCTCAACTGTCACATTAATCAACAACAATAACGGTATTACATACGCCGACTTACTCAAGCTCTGGGGCGAGCTGAGTCCCTATGAGCTCAATACAATTTTAGCGCCTACAGACGCTATGAAGACTATTCTTTCTATGAGCGAGATGAAGGACGCGCACGCAGGTCTTAACTTCCAGGGAACAGGCAAGATGATTACTCCTCTCGGAGCCGCACTCCTTCATAATCCCTCAATGACCTCGGGTAAGCTCATCGGTCTCGACAAGAATTGCGCGCTTGAAATGGTTCAGGCGGGCGATGTCGTGACTGACTACGACAAGCTTATCGACCGTCAGCTTGAGCGCGCGGCTATCAGCTGTACAGCGGGCTTCGCAAAAATCTTCAAAGAATCATCTAAGGCGCTCTCCTACTAAGAGGTGAGTACATGAACTTTGAAAATACACAAAACAGGTTCAGACTTCTCTCGGGTCTGAGTGAGGACGAATGTGAAAAATGGAACGCGGTTTTGAATGAATCGGCGGATTATGTCAGCAGTATCGTTATAAAAAAGAGTCTCACGGCTTCGGACAGAGACAGGCTGGGTACTCTAGCGGGCGTGCACGCGTACTGCAAGTATCTTATTTACGGTATTGAGAGCGGCTCGGGATTCAGAGCGGGTGAGCTTACGGTATATGCCGACCGAGAAACAGTCGGTAACGCCGAGGCGTTATGGCAGAATGAGCTTAGACTCAATTCCGATCTGGTTTCGGAATCCGACTTCGTATTCAAGAGGGTGAGACCGTGAAAAACGTCAACCGTATTCTCGGAAAATGGGGCGAAAAAGCAAGCATAACCAAAAACGGAAAAAACTTTACCGCGGACGTGCTGATTCAGCCGATGAACAGAAGATGGAAAACGTACCTGAGCGGAGAGAGGGTGCCCTCGGGTATTCTGAACAACAATCATTACTATATGATTGCCGCGCCCGAGTTGGACCTCGATAAGCCAGACGGCGGTATCGTTGAGTGCGGCGGCAAAAAGTATTACATTCGTTCCTCGGGAGATTTCAAAGTTAAAAATAACAAGCTTTATGTATGGGCGGTTCTCGCCGCCCATACCGAGCCCGTGGAGGGTGACTATGACTGAACTTGAAAGAATAATCACTGCGCTGGTTCGCACGGTGAAACAGAATCCTTCGTTTGAGGATATACGTTTTATCAACGCGTATAATTCAAAGACTGCCGAAAAACCCGCAGAGGGTATTGCGGCGTTTGTTGAGATGGCTGGATTTGACAGCAAATTCAGACTGAATATCCGTCTTGTCGGCGGAAGTGAAATAAACGGACATCAGCTCGGATATACGGCGGTTGAGCTTGCTGCGGCGCTCAAAGAAGCGGACACGGAAAAGCACATTGACGGTATTACGCTGAGCGAGACGAAATACGACAAGAGCACGACAGCGTTTTATCGCGATATCAGGCTCAGCCTTTTGTCCGATATCGGAGGTTTTGACGTGAACAACTCAGTGATACTGAGTATCGGCTCGAATCAGCTCAGCGGCGTAACAGCCTTTAAGTGTGAGGAAAAGACCGAGGGTGTTTCGCTCTATGAGTTTAACCGAGGCGAACCTTACGCTGTAATAAACAGCAAAAGCCATTACGAAATCACGATTGAGATTAAATCTCTGTCGTTAATCAGCTTTGAGAGCGGCTTTGTTCTCAGGGTTGTGAATGAAGGGGACGAAATAAGTTTCCTCAATTGTGTGATAAACAGAATATCAACCTCAGTCAATACAAAAGGTCAGATTGTATATATGGTAAGAATTTTATCAACCGAGAAGGTGACAGCGTGAATACAGACGATTTTGAACAGAATGGTTTTGAAGAATATGCCCGCGTAATCAGCGAACTGTTTGAACAGGACAGCCGCCGTTTTAACCGCGCCTTATCCGAGGAAGAGGAGGCGAAGGCGTGATGAATTCCCTCATACGTTTTAAGGGTTATGAATTTGAACATAATCCCGAGACGCTACGAATCACTACCCAAAAGAACATCTCACAACAGAACGTTATCGGGGCGAAAAGCGTAGTCAGTGAGATCGGCGACAACAGCCGCACGATAATCGGTGAAGGAAAAATCCACGGAGAAAACTGTATCTATAAATACATCAAGCTCTTTAAGCTAAAGGAACAGAGCGGCAGCGGAGTGCTCAGCCTTCCCGGCATAAAACCGTTTTACGCGTTTTTCCAAAGTCTTGAGTTTTCCGCGGATCCTACTCCCGAGCTCATAACATATAAGTTCGTTTTCCGAGAGAACAGTTCAAAGAACAGAAACAGCCTTGTTCCCGAAAAATACTACACTGTTCAGAACGGTGAGGATTTGTGGGACATTTCTTACAAATTCAATGTGCCGATAGAAACTCTTACGGAGCTTAATCCCGACATAAAAAGGGCTAACGAAATTGAGGAAGGCAGAGTGGTGAAAATATGCTGAGACTTTACGGGATAACAGAGGAAAAGACCGAGCTTGAGCTCGGCAATATCATAAGTCTTTCAATCAACCAAGAGGAGAATGTGCCAGCCGACGACCTCAGCGTTACTCTCGCGTATGATTCGGAACTGCCCGAGCTTTACGGCTTGAAGCTTAAGGATAACGAAGAAACAGTGTTTTCGGGTATTGTTGATGAACAGCA
>JAILPC010000026.1 GCA_024690465.1 Ruminococcus sp. | reverse complement strand
TATCAGATTATATAAAGGTGATAATATGTCAGTAATCAAAACAGTAAGAACACGCTACGCTCCCAGCCCCACAGGCTTTATGCACGTGGGCAACCTTAGAACGGCGCTGTATGAATATTTAATCGCGAAATCCCAGGGCGGCAGGTTCGTCCTGAGGATTGAGGATACCGACCAGGAGCGCTACGTTGAGGGCGCTGTGGACGTTATCTATAACACGTTAAAGCTTGCGGGACTTGAGCACGACGAAGGTCCCGACAAAGGCGGCGAATACGGACCTTACGTTCAGTCCGAGCGCAAGGATATGTATCTTCCTTA
Source organism: Ruminococcus sp. (assembly GCA_024690465.1). GTDB lineage: Bacteria > Bacillota > Clostridia > Oscillospirales > Acutalibacteraceae > Ruminococcoides. The sequence goes on along the minus strand of JAILPC010000026.1, from coordinate 14,156 downwards.
CGCGGAACAGCTTATCGAGAGTGGGAAGGCATACCGCTGCTTCTGTTCCAAAGAGAGACTCGAAAAGCTCGCCGAGGAATCCGAGTTCGGCGGCTACGACCGTCACTGCCGCGACCTGTCTGACGAGGAAATCGAGGCTAATCTTAAAGCGGGAACACCCTACGTTATCCGCCAGAAAATGCCGACAGAGGGTGAAACAACCTTCACCGACGCGGTATTCGGCACAATTACGGTTGACAATTCTGAATTACAGGATCAGATTTTAATTAAGACCGACGGCTACCCGACTTATAACTTCGCTAACGTAATTGACGACCACACAATGGGCATCACCCACGTTGTACGCGGCAGCGAGTACCTCAGCTCTACCCCGAAGTACAACCTGCTTTATGAGGCTTTTGGCTGGGAAATCCCGACCTATGTTCACCTGCCGCTGATTATGGGCAAGAACGAGGACGGCTCTGTCTCCAAGCTTTCTAAGCGCCACGGTTCAACGGGCTTTGAGGATTTGGTAAAAGAGGGCTATCTTCCCGAGGCGATTATCAACTATATCGCGCTGCTCGGCTGGTGCCCCAAGGATAATACGGAAATCTTCACCTTAAAAGAACTTGAGGAAAACTTCTTTATCGAGGGCATTTCAAAATCTCCCGCCGTATTCGACTATGACAAGCTTTTGTGGTTCAATGCGGAGTACATCAAGGCTATGAGTGAGGAAGAATTCACCGCCCACGCTATGCCCTATTACAAGGAAGTTTTCGGCGACAGTGACATGCCGTATGAGAAGTTCGCCGCGATTTTGCAGAAACGCACCGAGAAATTTACTGATATACCCGACAAAATAAGATTCTTCGCCGAGCTCCCGGAGTACGGCAAGGAGCTGTTCGTCAATAAAAAGAGCAAGTCAAATCTCGATAACGCTCCCGTAAATCTTAGGGACGCGTACGAGAGATTAAAGGCTCTGCCCGAATGGACAGCGGACGCAATCCACGACTGCCTTATCAATATGGCACAGGAGAAAGAGCTGAAGAACGGCACCGTTATGTGGCCTGTTCGTATCGCTGCTGCGGGACAGACAGTCACCGCGGGCGGAGCGATTGAGATTCTTGACATTCTGGGCAGAGAAGAATCGCTCAGGCGTTTAGAGGTCGGGCTTGAAAAGTTGAGCGTTTAGTATTCAGTAAAAACAATAATCTGGTACGGGCAGAACCCGCCATTTACTGATCACTAAGATAAAAATCTTTATTTGTTTGTGCGCAAACATTCAAAAAACAGCAACCTTATAAGAGAGGTACAATATAAATGGAAGTAATGTCAGGTAATTTTATACACACTTTTATAGATGAAGATATCGCCGAGGGCGGCACATATTACGGAAAGAGAGTTCACACCCGCTTTCCTCCCGAGCCGAACGGCTATCTGCACATCGGTCACGCGAAAGCAATCTTCGTAAACTTCGGCACGGCTCAGAAGTACAACGGACTTTGCAACCTCAGAATGGACGACACCAACCCCACAAAAGAGGATGTCGAGTACGTCGACGCGATTAAAGAGGACATCAGCTGGCTTGGCTTTGACTGGGAAGACCGATTCTACTACGCGTCCGATTACTTTGAGCAAATGTACGGCTATGCCGTTGAGCTGATTGAAAAAGGTCTGGCGTATGTATGTGAGCTCTCGGGCGACCGGATGAGAGAATACCGCGGAGATTTATCTACTCCCGCGAAGAGCCCCTACCGTAACAGACCGATTGAGGAGAGCTTAGACCTGTTCAAGCGTATGCGCGCGGGCGAGTTTGAGGACGGCAAAATGACTCTGAGGGCTAAGATTGATTTAGCCTCGGGCAACTTCAATATGCGCGACCCCGTACTCTACCGCATTAACCATATGCACCACCACCGCACAGGCGACAAATGGTGCATCTACCCGATGTACGACTTCGCTCACCCGATTGAGGACGTCATCGAGGGCATTACACACTCACTTTGTACGCTTGAGTTTGAGGCTCACCGTCCGCTTTATGACTGGGTTGTGGACAACATTTCGGCGACAAATAAGCCCCGCCAGATTGAGTTCGCGCGCCTCGGAATAAACAACACTGTAATGAGCAAACGCAAACTCAGACAGCTTGTTGAGGAAAAACACGTCAGCGGCTGGGACGACCCGAGAATGCCCACAATCTGCGGTCTTAGACGACGCGGCTACACTCCCGCGGCTATCCGCAGCTTTACGGACCAAATAGGCGTATCAAAGGTCAATTCAACCGTTGAGTACGGTTTTCTGGAACACTGTCTGCGCGACGACCTCAACGAGAACGCCGCAAGGGCAATGGCTGTGCTGGACCCGATTAAGCTCGTGATAACAAACTATCCCGAGGGCAAAACCGAGGAATTCGAGGTCGAGAACCACCCGAACCACCCCGAAATGGGCACGAGAACAGTAACTTTCTCGCGTGAGCTCTATATCGAGAGCACCGACTTTATGGAGGAGCCGATTAAGAAGTATCAGCGCCTTTACCCTGGCAACGAAGTCAGAATAAAGAGCGCCTACATTGTAAAATGTACAGGCTGTGAAAAGGACGCCGACGGCAAAGTTACAACCGTTTACGCGGAGTATGACCCCGAAACCCGAGGCGGCAACACTCCTGACGGCAGAAAGGTCAGGGGTACTATCCACTGGGTTAACGCGGAGGACTGCATTGACGCCGAGGTAAGGCTGTACGACAACCTGTTCACTGTTCCCGACCCCGACGCTGAGGAAGGCGATTTTATTGATTATCTGAGTCCCGACTCATTAAAAGTTCTGAAAAACTGCAAGCTTGAACGTTCGCTCAAAAACGCCGATAATGCCGACCGCTTCCAGTTCATGAGACAGGGTTACTTCTGCATTGACAACAAGGGCAGCTCACCCGAGCGCCTCGTGTTCAACAGAGCGGTAAACCTCAAAGACAGCTTTAAGAAAAAGTAAACAAACATAAGTTAAGCCCGACGGAAATCCGTCGGGCTTTAATTGCGCATTGCGCATTGATTAAGGATTAATTAAGCGCGTCGATAGCCGCCTGAATCAAGGCGATTTGCTCACGCTCTTTCTGAGCCTGTCCTTTAACCTTTTCGACAACCGCGGCGGGAGCTTTGGCTACAAATCCCTGATTGTTCAGCTTGCCCTCACTCTGCGCAAGACGCTTCTGAACAGCGTTGAGCTCCTTGTTAAGGCGCTCAAGCTCAGCCTTTTTATCTACGAGCTCGTCCATCGGGATATAGACTTTAGCATCGGCTGTAACAACGTTTACAGCACCGTCGATGTTAAAGCTGTCTCCGACCTCAACCTCGCTTGCGGAAGCGAGACGGCAGATAAACTGACTGCCGCTCCGGAAAACCTCGGGGAGCTTTGTCGCGATATAAACCTTGGCTTTCTTTGAAGGCGGAACGTTCATCTCGGCGCGGCGATTACGGATAGCGCGGATAGCCTCCATAATCTTTTCCATAGATCCGACTGCCTCGGGGAAGCAGAACTTCTCATCATATGACGGATACTCCGCCAGCATTACGGTGTCGCCGTCAGCGGGCAGAGTCTGCCAGATTTCCTCGGTGATATAAGGCATAAACGGGTGGAGCAGTCTTAAAATCTTCTCGAGAGTCCACAAAAGCACCTGACGCGCGTTTTGAGCAGTTTCGCCCTCGCTCTGGAGTCTGGACTTTGAAAGCTCGATATACCAGTCGCAGAAACAGTCCCAGATGAAGTCGTAAATCTTCTGAACGGCAACGCCGAGCTCGAATTTTTCGAGGTTCTCGTTAATCTCTTTAGCTACGCTGTTTAATGTTGAAACAATCCACTTGTCCTCGGTTGTGAGCTCCGCGGGAAGCTCATTCTTAACGTCAAAGTCGTCGATGTTCATATGAACAAAGCGGCTGGCGTTCCACAGCTTGTTGGCGAAGTTAGCGCAGGCTTCAACTCTCTTTTCGGAGAAACGCATATCGTTGCCCGGGGAGTTGCCCGTCGCGAGGAAGAAGCGGAGCGCGTCGGCGCCGTATTTGTCGATAATCTCGAGCGGGTCTATGCCGTTGCCGAGAGATTTACTCATTTTTATGCCGTTTGCATCACGAACAATACCGTGAATGAATACGGTATCGAATGGAGCCTTGCCTGTGTGCTCAACGGCTGAGAAAATCATTCTCGCAACCCAGAAGAAGATGATATCATAACCCGTAACAAGCGTATTTGTCGGGTAGAAATACTCTAAATCAGCGGTCTTTTCAGGCCAACCGAGTGTTGAGAAGGGCCAGAGAGCGGAGCTGAACCAGGTATCGAGCGTATCCTCATCCTGGCTGAGGTGTGTACAGCCGCACTTGGGACACTTTTCGGGAGCGTCCTTGCTTACGATAACCTCGCCGCACTCATCGCAGTAGTAAGCAGGGATACGGTGTCCCCACCAGAGCTGGCGGCTGATGCACCAGTCACGTATGTTCTCCATCCAGTGGTAATATATTTTGTCGAAACGTTCGGGTATAAACTTTGTTTCGCCGCTCTTGACCGCGTCAATAGCGGGACCCGCGAGAGGCTTCATCTTAACGAACCACTGCTTTGAAACCATAGGCTCAATTGTGGTGTGACAGCGGTAGCAAGTGCCTACGTCGTGGGTTAAGTCCTCAACCTCTTTGAGAGCGCCGCAGGCTTTCAAGTCCTCAAGGATAGCTTTGCGGGCTTCGCTTGTCGTCATACCCGCATATTTTCCGCAGTCGAGAACCTCGGGCTCGTTTTCGGCGAGGTTGCCCTTAGCCTTGAGCGCCTCATACTCGGCTACATCGTCAGCGCCTGTCATATGACCGTCATAGGTGAAGCAGCGTACAATAGGAAGATTGCAGCGCTGACCGACCTCAAAGTCGTTGGGGTCATGGGCGGGAGTAATCTTAACTACGCCCGTTCCCTTTTCCATATCGGCGTGTTCGTCGCAAACAATCGGGATTTCCTTGTTAAGAAGCGGAAGAATAGCGTGACAGCCGTGCAGGTGCTTGTAGCGCTCGTCCTCGGCGTTAATCGCTACTGCTGTATCGCCGAGCATAGTCTCGGGACGTGTTGTCGCGAGCTCAAGATATTCTCCTGTTTCTTTAACCTGATAGAGCAGGTGCCAGAAGTGACCGTTCTGCTCCTTGTATTCAACCTCAGCGTCCGATATAGATGTTCCGCAATGCGGACACCAGTTGACCATACGGTTGCCGCGATAAATCTTCTTATCGTGATAGAGCTTTACAAAAACTTCCTTGACAGCTTCGTTGCAGCCGTCGTCCATTGTAAAGCGCTCGCGCTGCCAGTCGCAGGAAGAACCGAGCTTCTTGAGCTGTTCGGTGATTCTTCCGCCGTACTCGCGTTTCCAATCCCATGCTCTTTCCAGGAATTTTTCGCGTCCGAGGTCTTCCTTTGTCAGACCTTCCGCGCGCATAGCCTCAACGATTTTGGCTTCTGTCGCGATTGACGCGTGATCTGTGCCCGGAAGCCAGAGAGCGGAGTAACCCTGCATTCTTCTCCAGCGGATGAGGATATCCTGCAATGTTTCGTCGAGAGCGTGTCCCATATGAAGCTGTCCCGTAATATTGGGAGGCGGCATTACGATGGTGTAGGGCTTTTTGTCCTTGTCCACTTCAGCGTGGAAATAGTTACCTTTCATCCAGAAATCGTAAATTCTGTCCTCAAATTCGCGGGGAGAGTAGGTTTTAGCCATTTCTTTTGCCATTTTGATTTCTCCTTACCATTAAAAATGCCCCGAGCAAAAGCTCGGGGCGAATTATTGCTAATCCGTGGTACCACCCAAGTTCGGTACAAAAATACCGCACTTAACTCCTTAACGCGGAAAACGTCAAAACCTACTGTGAGTTCAGTTTTGCGGCTCACGGGCTACATCGAACGTTTCCTCACGGGGACTTGCACCTGCCGTCCTCTCTCTTTGCTTCGGAATGCGCCGACCTCCCGGTCAATGCCTTTAGGTATCGAAAAACATTTTATCACAGCGTATTTGTGTTGTCAAGAATCAATAAACTGTGAATTATACAAATTATAATAAAAACCCTTGCTTTTGAGCAGCTCGTCGTGAGTGCCCTGTTCGATGATGTCGCCATCGTTCATAACGAGGATTATATCGCTCTCCTTGATTGTCGACAATCGGTGCGCTACGATAAAGCTTGTTCTGCCCTTCATAAGTTTTTTAAACGCCTTTTGGACTCTGATTTCGGTGAGCGTATCTATTGAGGACGTCGCCTCGTCGAGGATAAGCACAGGCGGGTCGAGCGCCATAGCTCGGGCGATGCAGAGGAGCTGCTTTTGTCCCGCTGATAGGTTCTCAGCGTTTTCGTTGAGCTTTGTGTTATACCCATCGGGCATTTTGCGGATAAAGCTGTGGGCGTATGACATCTTTGCCGCCGCTATAATTTCTTCATCGGAAGCGTTCGGGTTACCGTAGCGGAGATTGTCCATAATCGTGCCCGAGAACAGCCAGCTGTCCTGCAGAACCATCCCGAATTTCTGACGCAGATTGTCGCGGTTGATGCCCTTTGTTGAAATTCCGTCGAGCAGAATTTCGCCGTCGAGAGTTTCATAAAACCTCATAATCAGGTTAATCAGCGTGGTCTTGCCGCAGCCTGTCGGTCCGACAATCGCTACTTGCTGTCCGCTTTTTACTTTAAGCGAGAAGTTTTTAATCAGCTCTTTGTCGGCAGAATACGAGAATCTTACGTTTTTGAATTCAAGTTCGCCTCTAACATTATCGAGCTTCATTTTATCGCTTTCGTCGGGTTCGCTTTCTGCGCTCAGCGTGTTGAAAATTCTTTCGCCCGCGGCGAGCGCCGTCTGTATCTGGGTAAGAACGCCCGTAACCTCGTTAAACGGCTTGGTGTACTGGTTGGCGTAGGTTAGGAAACAGGACAGTCCGCCGATTGTAAGAGTGCCCATAAACGCCGAAACAACCGTCAGCGCGCCTGCAATACCCGTAGCGGCGTAGACCATATTGTTTACAAAACGTGTGCTCGGGTTCGCGAGAGCGCCCGCAAACTGAGCCCTAAGACCTGCCTTGAACAGCTTTTTGTTCTGTTTTTCAAACTCAGCCTGTGAACGTTCCTCGTATGAAAAAGATTTTACAACCTTCTGATTTCCGATTATCTCCTCAACATATGAGCTTATCTCGCCCTGAAGCCGCTGTTGTTCGCGGAAGCTTTTCGCGCACATTTTGCCGATTACGGCAGCAACAAGCACCGACAGCGGCGTGAGCACAACCACCACGAGAGCTATCCACACGTTAATCATCAGCATAAAAATCAGTGTGCCGACTATTGTCACGATTCCCGAAAACAGCTTTGTTATTACCTGCGTCATTCCGTCGCCGACGGCTTCGACATCGTTTGTTATTCGACTGATTAAATCTCCGTGAGCTCTTGAGTCAATATCTCTCAGCGGCAGGGTGTTTGTTTTTCTGAACAAGTCGTTCCTCAAATCACGCACAACGCGCGCGGAAACAACGCTCGAGAGGAAATCCATAAACCAGCGGAACACTGCTATCAGCGTAATAAGAATCAGCATAATCAAAACAACTCTGCCGACTTCGCCGAAGTCCACCATACCTTTGCCGAGCATATAATCAATTGCTTCACCGACAAGCACGGGAATATAAAGCGAAAATCCGACGCTGATTACCGCGCACAGGAGCGCGAGCAACAGCATAAGCCTGTAGCGGCGAATATAACGGAGGAGGTTTTTCACTGTGTTCATAATCCCGCCTCCTCTCTGCCGAGCTGCGAGAGGCATATTTCACGGTACGCGGGACAGTTTTTTATGAGCTCGCCGTGAGTTCCCTGTCCCTCAAGGCGTCCGTCCTCAAGCACAAGGATTTTGTCGGCGTTCATTATCGTTGAACAGCGCTGTGTAACAATAATAATCGTAGTGTTCTCGCGGGCGCAAAGGTTTTTTCTGAGCTTCTTTTCGGTAGCGAAATCGAGCGCCGAAAAACTGTCGTCAAGGATTATCAGCGACGGATTGCCGACGAGCGCGCGGGCAATGCAGAGCCTCTGGCGCTGTCCGCCGGAGAAGTTCATACCGCCCTGTACTACTTCTTTGTCAAGCGTATCTACAAAGCCGTCAGCCTGAGCCGCCCTGAGCGCCGACCATATATCTCCGTCGGTCGCGTCGGGTTTCTGCCACAACATATTTTCACGCAGAGTGCCGCTGAAAAGCACGGATTTCTGCGGTACTTCGGCTGTGTTTGAGCGAAGCTGCTTAAAAGGATATTTTTTTACATCAACACCGTCAACGAGCACTTCTCCCGAGGCTGCGTCATAATAACGGCTGATAAGGCTAAGAAGCGTACTTTTGCCCGAACCTGTTGTACCGATAATGCCGACTGTGCTGTTTTTGTCTATTGAAAAGCTGATGTCCTCAAGCTCGCTGTCGCCGTCGCCGTAGGAAAAGCTGACGTTTCTGAACTCAATTTTCGGAGTTTTTTCTTTCGGGATAACGTCCTTTGACGCAAGCTCTTTTACCGAGGGGTTTATCTCAAAAACCTCGTTTATTCTCGCGCCGCTCGCCGCGCCCCGCGCAAGCAGGACTACCAGATCCGCAAGCACTATCATAGCGAGAAGAATCTGTGTCATATAGCTTGCGAGCGCGACAATATCGCCCGAGAGCAGCGCTCCCGAGTCGACCTGTCCCGCACCGAAGTACAAAATCAGCACTATCGCGGAATTCGCCACAACATAGGTAGCGGGATTAAGCAGAGCCGAAAGTCTGCCGACTCTTTTTGAGGTTTTAGCGAGCTTTTCGGTTTGCTGTTCAAAGTTTTCTTCGTGAGTTTTCTGCTTTGAAAACGCTCTGATTACTCTGCTTCCGCTCAGGTTTTCGCGCGAAATCAGAGATATTCTGTCGAGTGTGGACTGGATTTTCTTATAGAACGGCAGCGACTTTGTCATCACCAGAAACAAAATCAAGCCGATTATAAGCGCGGCGACGAAAAAAATCACCGAGATTTTTAAATCAATAAAGCACGCCATAACGAGCGCGCCGATAATGAGAAACGGCGCTCTGAGAAGCAGGCGCATAGTCATGGCGACGTTAGCCTGTACGGCGTTGATGTCGCTCGTCATTCGTGTTATAAGCGCAGGCGTACCGATTTCGTCGAGCTCCCTGTGGGACAATGTCCCTATGTGTCTGAACAGCGCCGTGCGGATTTTTGTTCCCGCTCCCTGTGAGGTGTAAGACGCCATATACTGACAGACGAGCGCCGAACTCAGACCGACAACGCCGAGCAAAACAAGGACCGCGCCCATTCTCAGGACGTAACCTGTATCGTTCTTCAATATCCCGTTGTCGATAATCTGAGCCATTACAAGCGGAGCAAAAAGCTCGAGCACCGCCTCAAACAACTTACAAAGCGGACCGACTATGAGCTGCAGCTTGTAATCTGACAGAAAACGTCTGAGTTTCAGCATACCGCACCTGTTTTCCTTATTTATGCAATCGGGCGGGAAAAACCCGCCCAATTTCTTTATTCTTCGTTTTCTTTTTCAACCGTAATATTGCTGATTGTTATCTTATAATTGTCATCTTCGAGCCGCTTTTGCCGCTGTTCCTTCTTTTTCTGTTCGATGTTGTTTTTGTAAACCATATCGCCGATAAAACAGCCGAGCATTCCGACAATGAGGTAGATGAAAACATAGATTATCCAGTGATACCAGTGGCTGTAAATCAGCACGCTGCCGATATAGATTATCGGAGCTATTAGCGGAAACGTGAAGTCAAGACCGCGCTTCCACGAAAATACAAGACCGAGAATCAACGGCGTAGCAGGAAAGATAAACTGATATTCAATTGCGTCGTATTTATAGTTCTCTCCCTGGAAGAATATCGGCATACCGAGGTAAATCACCGCGATAATCAGCACGAAAACTATATATCTTTTAAACAGCTTTTTCATTATAATAATCTCACTTAACGTCAGGCATCATTCTGGTGTAATCCAAAAAATCCTTGAACGAACCCTGTTTATACTGTGAATAATCCTTGTCACCGCGATTTATCATACAATCCTTGACAAAGAAAACATCCATACCCACCGACGAAGCCGAAATCATATCCTCGTCAACATCGTTGCCGACCATAAGACACTGTTCGGGGTTAAGATTGATCTTTTCGGCGATTTCGGTGAAATATTCGGGATTGGGTTTGCAGCTTGACGAGTTTTCATATGTAGTAACGAGCGCAAAATCATCTTTGTTTACTCCCGCCCAGCCCAGACGATTATGGGTCGCGACAGACGGGAAAATAGGATTTGTAGCGGCGACAATTGTGTAACCCTTGTTACTGAGCACTTTTATTGTTTCACGAACAGCGGGATTATATCCGCATTCCTTCTTGCATTTGTTGAATTCTTTTATATAAAAGTCGTCAAAATTATCTTTGTACTTAAGAATGTCTTTTCCGCAGATTTCGGCGAAAGTTTTCCAAAAAACTTTAATATTCAAATCGGTTCTGTCGTTCTTTATCATAGCGCCTGTGGCTTTCCAGACCGCTTTGATAAGCGATTTATCGTCCATTTTAAGCTCGGGACAAAAACGTCCGCAAAGCTCGGAAAAATAAGTCTTTACAAATTTGTCCTGATCCATGGGAAGCATTGTTCCGTCCAAATCAAACAAAACCGCTTTAATCATCTTATCGCCTCCGACAATTTATTATAAACCATTACTTTACTCAATGCAAGATTTATTGTATTATATTATTGTAATAAAATGCGAGGTGCTGTCATGAAAATAATATTAACCGACGCTAAAACAGTAACGCAGGGCGATTTGTCGCTCGAGCCTTTGAATGAATTCGGAGAGGTTGTCGTTTACGGACTTACGGACTATGACGAAATAGCCGAAAGAGTGCGTGACGCCGACGCTGTTATCTGCAACAAAACGCCGCTCAACGCGGACACATTGAAGTTCGCCTCTCATCTGAAATATATCGGTCTGTTCGCGACAGGCTACAACAACATTGATACGGAATACTGCTCAAAAGCAGGGATAACCGTGTGCAACGCGGGCTCCTACAGTTCAGACGCAGTGTGTCAGCATACGTTCGCTCTTATTCTGGAGTGCCTTAACCGCGTTGGAGATTACAGCCGTTTTGTAGCCCAAGGTAACTGGAAAAACTGCGATACGTTCTCTCCCTTTGAATTTCCGCTCAATGAACTCGCGGGCAAAACCCTCGGCATAGTCGGCTACGGAAATATCGGAAGAGCCGTCGGCAGGGTGGCAAAAGCGTTTAATATGAACGTGTTAGCGTACAAACGCAGCCACGATAAAAACGAGGATGTAGTTTTTGCTGATTTTGATACTGTTCTCAGAGAAAGTGACATCGTAACGGTTCACTGTCCGCTCAACGAAAACTCCTACAGGCTTTTTGACAAAGAGGCTTTTTCGAAGATGAAGGACGGAGCGATATTCATCAACACCGCGAGAGGCGCCGTGATGGATGAAAACGCTCTTAAAAACGCTCTCGAAAGCGGCAAGCTCGCTTATGCGGGCATTGATGTTCTTGAAACCGAGCCTATGGCGCAGGACTGCCCGATATGCGGCGTGAAGAATTGCTTCATTACACCTCATATCGCGTGGGCTCCTATGGAAACCCGCGAGCGTCTTATGGGCATTGTGTGTGATAATCTCAGATGTTTTTTGAACGGCATTCCTAAAAATGTTGTAAATTGATTATCAATGTGCTAAAATACTACCGAAAGAGGGAAAAGCGTAAAAATCACACTTTCGGGATTTATGTTGTCCGCTCAGTTTGCCGCAAAGCGGCAACGAGCGATGACTATAATCGCCGCTTTACACCTTATCTGCCCACGGTAAGGTCGTATATTTTTTAAATTCCCATTTGTGGGCGGAAAGTCTATGGCGATTTATATGAAAAAATCACTTATACTGGTATTAGCTGCGCTGATTGCTGTTCTTGCGACTGCGTGCGGAGAAACCGATAATACTATAGCAAACAATAAATCCGCTGTTATTATTCAGCCTACACGCAAAGAAACCGCACCGACAAACGGAGAAAAAATCAAAGAGGAAATTGTAAAAAAAGCAACCAAACCGAACCAGAGCGCAACCGAACCGACTGCCTCCGCAAAGGCAAAAAAACAAAAGAAAAAGAAAAAAAGAAAAAATACTCTCCCCACTCAGGGAGACCCCAATCCTAACACAAACATTCAGGTTACCACCGCTCCGAACGGCAGCTTTGACAGCAGCGACCTCGACTTTATATTTGAAGGCGCGTATATTTATCTGAACGACGACATAGAGGACGCCATCGCAATACTCGGCGAAGACAACGGCGCGACCGAGCTTTCAAAAACAAAGACAGAATATGAGTTTGATGATGTTACTGTTGTTACATATGAAAAAAATGAAAAGGAAAGAGTTGAGTCGATAACCGTTTTAACCGACACGATTCCCACTCCGAAGGGAGCCAAGGTCGGAATGTACGGAACTCAGCTTCGCACCGTTTACGGTCTGCCCACCAAAAAATCCGATACCGCATACACCTATTCAATTGACAACAAATCTCTGGTTTTTAATTTGGAAAACAACATCGTCACTTCGTATTCGTACATAATGAGCCATTAAAACTAATTTGAAATTTAGTATTGATTTAAGGTATTAAATGTGTTATTATATCATACGGACGTAAAAATCCGTATGTGATGCTGGTATAGCTCAGGCGGCAGAGCGCATCCTTGGTAAGGATGAGGTCGGCAGTTCGAGCCTGCCTATCAGCTCCATAGAAAAGAGGTGCTCCACACGGAGTGCCTCTTTTTTACGTTCCAAAAGAGATTATAGGCAGGCTCGAACAGAACGTGCCGAGCTTCAAGCGTCAGCGACGAAGCGAAGGTAAAAATGCTCTTGCAGAGCATTTTTAGGACGCCGCGCAGATGATACTTTTAGCTGTGAACAACGGCAACAAGCGGCGCAGGGCTTCTCGGAATATCGCGCGACGGTTATCAGCTCCAAAATCCCTTGAAACCTAGGTTTTGAGGGATTTTTTCTGTTTTATTGTAAAAAGTCAGACCTCATCCCTAATTCACAAAAAACTATGTAGGGATGAGGTCTGAATTATGTCAAAGAAAATTATTTAATTTAATACAAGAAAAGCAGCTTTTATGGTTGAAAAATGATGGTTGCTGTGATAATATAAAGATACCACACAAAACCGAATAAATTCTGACCATGTCGTAGTGTGCGTTTTTTGCTTTTTGGCAAAAACGCAGGCTTACTTTTCGTGCATTATGACATGGCGTAAAAGGTTTTGTGTGGTAACAAATGGGGCTATGCGTTTTTGGGTGTGTAGTTCTGTTTGGGACTACACACTTTTTATTTTTGGAGGGAGGGAAACAGAGTGGCTATACATCCCAAATTAGCAAGCTTGGATGCAATGTTTGAATCAGGAAGAGATTTTGAACTTACTGAAGCACAATACGAAAAGAAAACCGGAGCAAGGTTACCAAAGAATTCTTATTATCTTTGCAAAAAATCAGCATTGGCAAAAAGAGCAGATGAAAAAGGCTATGAAATTGAACTTGTCGAAAAAAGAGTAATACTAAAAAAGAAAGGATGAAAATAATGAAAAAAGTACTTGCGTTAGTTTTAACTTTCATATTACTGCTTTCCTTAACATCTTGTGGTGGCGGTGAAGAAAGCAAAAGCAATGCAATTGAGCTTACGATGGACAACTACAGCAAATATCTTGATATCACAGGGGGTATTTCCTGTAATGAAGATTCAGATAACGAATTATATGTAGGCAGTCTCAATCGCGGTTATGGCATCGAAACACCGAGCGGTTCCACTCTTTATGTATATGACACCATCAATTATCACGCATCTGTAGAAGGTTTATCACAGAACTTTAATTACAATGATATTAAAGTAACGGTAAAACTGACAGGTTCGTGTAAAACCTTTAAGCTCGGAGCTCCGTCGAAATCCTTTTACGGCTCACAGTCATTTGAAAACGATATAGAAATTGAGTGTGATATTACAGGAAACGGCAGTTTCAATAAAGATGAAAAACTGTCGGACGGAGCATATACAGCTTCAGAAGTGTTAAAATCAAATTTTGAAATAGTTTCTATAAGCGGAACAGTTACA
>JAILPC010000215.1 GCA_024690465.1 Ruminococcus sp. | reverse complement strand
AAACTCGGGCGGCGGTGGTGGACCATAGGGGGATCGAACCCCTGACCTCCAGATTGCGAACCTGGCGCTCTCCCAAATGGTTGGCTTACGCACCACCATTTTTTTATTCATAAATCCGCACATTCGATTTAGCGAGTGCTTCCGTTTATAATTAAGTTATTAATTTGAACGGAGGCAATCTAATGAGAAATCCAAAATACCATTTATATCTAACGTCTGATGAACGTCGAACAGTTATCAATAGCCTGATTGATTTGAGGAACAACCTTATTTCACAGGGCAAGTACACCGACATCATTGACGAGCTGCTTATAAAGCTCACAAAAGCAAAAACTAAGAAAATCAAAATTAAGGAGGTCTAAGTTATGGCTACAAAGATTACATACACACAGCAGGGCGATTATTTGTTGCCCAATCTCAAACTCCCCGAACAGCCAAATGTTGAGATCGGCATTTGGGGCAAACGACATTTACGGTATATTAAGCAACATTATCCCATCCATTACACCAATCTTCTAACAAGCTGTACGCTCACCGCCTATCTTGCCGACATCGACGAGCAAGCAGAGGATATGTTCTTTCGGTTAGTAAAACAACTTGCCGAGAAGGAAGGTGTGACCGAACGACTCAAAGCCGACAATCAAATGCTGTGGGTGCGTAAGATGAATAATATACGCAACAGAGTGCAAGAGATAGTTAATGCAGAATTGATTTACACATAAGAACAGCCTGATGATTTCTGATGAAGTCATCAGGCTGTTGTTAATTATTTAAGATTTAATGACTTTGCCCAATCTCTGATGGAACTCTCGTCATCGTTTTCGGGGAAGCGCATGCCATCCTGCCATGTACCTGTTCCAGCCATCTGAGCGAGCTTGCTGCCGCTGTCACCGATACCGTCGCTTGTAGAGGTGCAGAACGGGATGACGGCTTTACCGGAGAAGTCGTTGCCTTTGACAAAGTTGTTGACAGGCCATGCCGCCTCGCGCCACCAGAGAGGATAGCCGAAAAGGACGGTGTCATAGCTTTCCCAATCTGGAACAGAAGTTGAATTGAGCTCAATATTTTGAAGCGAAGTGTCATTATGCTCTTTTTGAACTCTGCTGTTTTCGTCACGCCAGTTCAAATCATCCTCTGTATAGGGGTTCTTCGGAACAATCTCAAAGAGGGATGCGTCGGTTTCATTGGCGACCAGCTCTGCGACGCGCTTTGTGTTACCCGATCCGGAAAAATAGACGACGATCGCCTTTTTGCCGCTTGAGGTATTCGTCGCAGAAGTTGCCGAACCAGCAGCATATGCTGTTGTTGCGCTCTCGGTCGAAGTCTGTGTTTGATCGGATGTATTGTTATTCGCGCACGCTGCAAGTGATAACAGGAGTACGAATACCAGTACGATGCCAAGCGTTCTTTTGAGTGTCATTATCATTACCTCCAATTTATCTTTTGATGTTATTCGGTTCGTATATCAGCCATACGCCATCAGGCTGAATACGCTTTGCGTCCTTAAGAGTGAAGCCGACAGGAACGCCGCCGGATAAAAACACCGAACGGTCAAAGGTGGTCGTAGTATCGCGCAGACCGTCTGTTGCAGGGGCGATTAAAAGGCTGAGTTCATCAATACAGCCTGCCTGTAGGAACGACCAGTTGATTTCACCGCCGCCCGAAAGCATAACGGTATTGATTGAAAACACGTCCTTCAGCTTTTGGAGCGCAAGCGGAATATCCAGTGCGTCTTTGCCTGCGAAAATATAAGAGATATTGTTCTCACGCAAGTGTGCGATATAATTATCTCCGACACTTTCCGTCAGCACCTGAATAACATGGTAGCTCTCGCCCCCTCTTGTGACGGTGTTGCCGTTCCATTTGAGCGTGCCGTTTGTATCTACACATACGGCATATTTTTTCGCTTTCGCAGCAATGTAATCAGTGCGCTCATACCGTATATCCGAATCAGGGAGCGAATCAATATAACCGTCCGAAAAAATCTCAGAACAGGTCGTAGCGCCGTTGAGAATCGCGTCGGGGTTGTAGTCTTTTCTGATTTGCCTATACTTGCGGCTTAATTCCATCGTTTCGGGTAGCATGAAAAAGTCGCCGTCAATTCTGCCGTCAAGCGAGCTTAAAATATGGCAAATCACCTTCGGGCGGTTCATTTAATCACCTTCGCTCCGCCGTACACCTCGGACATTTCCATATGATTAAGAGCATCGTCAATTGCTTTGATCTCGTCTGCTGTCAGAATCACATCAGCCGCGCCTGCGTTTTCCTGCAAGCGACTGAACTTTCTGGTACCCGGTATCGGCACGATATACGGCTTTTTGCAGAGCATCCAAGCCATAGCGATCTGTGCAGGCGTCGCGTTATACTCCTTTGCTGTGTTTTCTACCAACGCAATCAGGCTGCGGTTCTTCTCAAAGCTGTCCTTCTGGAACTGCGGCATCATATTGCGATAATCTACATATGCTTCAAACTGTGAATTTCGGTTGTACTTAGCTGTGAGCAGACCATTTGCTGTCGGAGAAAAAGCGACATAGCCAATATTTAGCTCCTCTAATACAGGGAACAGCTTTTCGTGCCAGCGCGCCATCATCGAATAACGGTTCTGAATTGCCGTGAGCGGACAAACGGCGTGTGCCCTGCGGATTGTATCCTCGTTCACTTCGGAAAGTCCCCAGTGAATAATCTTTCCCTCCCGTATCAGTTCAGATATAACACCGGCGACTTCTTCGACAGGAACATCGGGATCCTGGCGGTGTTGGTAATAGATGTCGATATGGTCGGTTTGTAATCGCCTGAGCGAGCCTTCAACCGCCTTACGAACGGTCTCGGGACGGGAATCGGCAATAACAGGCAGATTGATCTCCGGCGAGCTGTAATCAAAGGTGATCCCGAATTTTGTCCCTATCTTGATTTTGTTTCGAAACGACTTCAACGCTTCACCGAGTAATTCCTCGTTATGGTGAGGACTTTCGGGCAAACCGTAACATTCTGCGGTATCAAAGAAGGTGTAACCCAAATCAACAGCCTGTTCCAAAAGCTCTGTCATTTCCTTTTTATCCGGTGCGCTGCCATAGGCGTGGCTCATGCCCATACAGCCTAATCCGACGGCGCTGACTTCAAAATTCTTGCCTAATAATCTGTGTTTCATCGCTATTCCTTATTCATGAATTTTCATGCTGTTAAGTGCTTTAGCAAAACCCGGATCATCGTGGTTGACAATCTCGCTGTGACCGAGGTCTTTCGCCGCGACTGCCGCCATCTCTTCTTCGGTCAGTTCAAAATCCCAAATGTCAATGTTTTGCTCCATACGCTCGACCTTGACGGACTTCGGGATAATCGACACGCCGCGCTGAGCGTTCCAGCGGAGCACAATCTGTGCGTTCGATTTGCCGTATTTGTCGCCTATTGCCTTGATTTCGGGGTCGGTAAAGATACCGTGCTTGCCCTCAGCAAGGGGTCCCCAAGCCTGCGGCGCGACGCCGTATGCTTTCATCGTTTCAAGCGCTTTTTCCTGCGCAAAGAACGGATGCAGCTCAACCTGATTGACGGCAGGGATCACCTCGACATTCTCACAGAAGTTGGCGAGAATTGCGGGATAGAAATTCGCCACGCCGATTGCCTTTGTCAAGCCCTCCTTGTAGGCTTTTGTGATTCCTCTGTAAGCGGCAAAGTAGTCACCCATCGGCTGGTGAAGAAGTACCAAATCGACATAGGGCTGATTCAGGTTTGCGAGAGAGGTTTTGACCGCTTCATAGGCGGTTTCCTCGTTTTTTTGGTCTTGCACCCAAACCTTGGTGGTGATGAACAACTCGTCGCGGGTGGTGATTCCGTCGGCGATTGCGCGCGCAACAGCTTTGCCGAGCGCTTCTTCATTCATATACGCTGCGGCGGTGTCGAGCAGACGGTAGCCGGTCTTGATTGCGTTATAGACAACCTGTTCACATTCGACGGGATCGGGAATCTGAAATACGCCGAAGCCTTCGAGAGGCATTTTTGTTCCGTTGTTAAGTGTAATGTAATTCATAATCATTCTCCTTTTCTATTTACATTCAATTAAAATTTGTAATAATTCTTCTTTATTGAGCTTCTTGCAGCAGCCGCCGGTGATGATGGCGGAATCAGCGATCGATTTCCAGTCGGTATCGGTGATACCCATTTCGCTGAATGTGGTAGGCAAGCCCATTTCCTTGATGAAGTCTGCAAGGGCGTTTATTCCCTCTAAAGCGATATCATCTTCCGTTTTGCCGTTGGGATCGACGCCCCAGATATTCACGGCGAATTTAGCGAATTGGCTGACTGCGCTTTTGTAGATATGTCTGTAGAGTACGGGGTGAATCACCGCCAAACCGAAGCCGTGGTTGCAGTCGGTGTACGCGCCGAGCTGATGCTCCAGCATATGGCACTGGAAGTCTGTGACCTTGCCGAGCTTCAAAATGCCGTTTTCTCCCATCGCCGCCGCCCAAATCAGTTCTGAGCGGACAAAGCGATTGTCGGGATTTTTAAGTGTTTCGCGCATATTCTTAATGACATTGCGCATAACCGCCTCGTTGATTTCATCGCTGAGATTTGTTTCTCTCGGCGAGCCGAAGTAGGTTTCCATGCAGTGGCTGAGGGTGTCAAATGAGCCAGAAATTACCTGCTTAAGCGGCATTGTCATGGTGTAGCCGACGTCGAGGACGGCAAAGTCGTAAAACGCGCCCCATAAGGGAGATTTTTGTTTTAAATCCTCATTGGTAATGACCGCGCCGTTGTTCATTTCTGCGCCTGTTCCGAAGGCTGTTACGACCGCTCCCATGGGGATAAATTCAGTCGGCGAGCCGTGTTGTTTGTATTCAATATCCCAAACATCCTGATCGAGCTTTGCCTGCGCCGATACGATCTTACAGCAGTCAATGACCGAACCGCCGCCGACAGCGAGGATAAAATCAACCTTGTTTTCTTTAGCGAGCCTTGCGCCCTCCTGCACCTTTGCATAGGTCGGGTTGCTCATAATGCCCGAGAACTCAGTGACACTCTTTCCGCACTCATTCAGAACGGCGATGATCTCGTCATAAATGCCGACCCGTTTGATCGCTCCACCGCCGTAGGCAAACAGGATATTCTTTCCGTATTTCTGCAGCTCCGCTTTGAGGCTGTCTTTGGCAACGCCATCGCCGAAACAGACCTTCACGGGATAACTGTAGGTAAAGTTATTCATGCGCTTCTCTCCTTTACTTTCAGACTGTTGAGCCATTTTCCTACCTTATCAGCACAACCGCGTTCGGCTTCGGACATCTCGATCGGCAAGCCTTTGAGAATCGTCGCGTACGGTTCGAGCTCTGCGATCGTGAGATAAGTACCGCCGTCGGATGAACCCATATGCGTGTTGAACGGAATAATCGTTTTGCCCGAAAAATCAAGCGCGTCAAAAAGTGTGTAGATGATCATCGGGAAAGTGTACCACCACATCGGATAGCCGATGAAGATGTTATCATAGCCACTGATGTCGATTTTGTTCTTGATTGCCGGGCGCATATCCTCGTCATGCTCCTTTTTGGCGTAACGCGCGAGAGCATTGTAGTGACTGCGGACGCTGTCGTAAGGTTTGACCGGTTCGATCTCCACCAAATCTGCGCCTGTTTGCTTTGCGATCTCTGTTGCCACCGCTTTGGTGGTTTCGTAAACTGAGAAGTATAATACCAAGTTTTTCATTTTGTTACCTCATTTATATTTATTGTTTTTTGCTATGATTATATTATATAGTAAATATCAGAGAAAGTAAAATACCGATTGTTTATATAAATATAACTGTTTGTTATATATGCTTCTCCCAGAACGCGACCGCGGTATTGATCCATCCCTCGGCGGCTGTGCCTGTGCCTAAGCCGAAGCCGTGCGGCAGACCGTCAAATATTTCAATCTCCGCGTCCGTTCCGTTCGCTTTTATTCCGTTGATACGGTTCTGCATGGTGCGGTAATTGGCGATACCGTCGCTTGTTCCGACGCAGTTATAGGTCGGCGGCTCGTTGCCTGTCACTTCGCTCAGTCCCGTGTACTGCATGATGACTGCCACAGGCTTGGGGTAGGATTTTTCGCCGAAGGCTTCTGTTCCGTAGGTGCCGAGCCATGACGCCATCCTCGCGCCTGCCGAACCGCCCCAGAGGGAGTAGTTCTCCGTGCTGACCTCCAATTCATCCGCGTGCTCATGGATGAACGCAATCGCTCTCGCCAAATCCTCGCAGGCTGTTTGTGAGCCGGGACGGTAGATCAGCGCAAAGGCGTTGTAGCCCATCTTGCTCAGTTCCAGCGCGTGCGGAAAGCTGTCGTGCATCGCGCCGACATAGGCAAAGCCGCCGCCTGCGTTGCAGATGGCAAAGGGCTTGTTTTTCTCGCCCTTGAAGAAGAACAGCCCGGTGTTTCTCTTATCGGGATCAGCCGCCTTTTCCGTTTCAGTGTAAATGTCATAGAAAACTGTATTGCCGTTTACCGCGCGGTTTTTCAGATAATTGGCAATCTCAACGGTTTTATCGGGATCAATATAGCTGTACCATGTCATAGAAAGATCGCCGAGCGTCGAGCCGGAATAATAACCGCTGTTGACAGGGAAAATCAACTTGCCGTAGTCGCCGAACGCCGCGTCATTCTGCACATCCGAAATATTTGTGTCCTTTGTAAAATATTCCTGATCAGCAGGAGCTGTGTTTTGTTTGGTGAAGAAATGCGGCAGGGCATTATAGATAAACTCGCGCACGGCGTTGTGGTCGTGAACGCCGCCCTCTTTTTGATAGAATACATAGTGATTCGGCGTAAAGCGTTCACGGCTGATCATTTCGTTTGCCATATCAATCGACTGGCTCTTGACCTGATCCTGCGTGCCGACGGCGTGATAAATAAAGTAGCCGCGGCTGTCGAGGTCGTTGTCCTCTACCAGAGATTCGATGAAATCGACATTCTTTTTAATTTGGAAATCACCGTAGGTGCCGTAGTACCAGCTTGAGCCGCTCATCGGCAGGAAGTAGCGGATATAGTCATAATCATAGCAGAATTGTAGCCAAGTCGTGACCGAGCCGAGTGAGAATCCGCCGAACGCCCTGTGGTCTCGCGAGGCTTTCAGATCCTCGTCGGAGGTCGATTTTGCATAGGTGTGGAACTGTCCCTCAACCGCCTGCATAAGGTGGTTTTCAAAGTCGTTGTGGAACGCCCTCAAAGCGTCCTCGGAGCTGCCGAAATCCCTGTCGCTGTTATCGTGATAGAAGGTTGCCGAAACAACAATCAACGGCTCAATATCACCGTTTGCAATCATATTGTCAAAGATGTTTTTGATGTTGGCATATTCAAAATATTCGCCTGCGTGACCGCCCCAGCCGTGCATTAAATAGAGAATGTTGTACCGTGTATCGGCGTCTTTTTCATCATAGCCGTAGGGCAAATAGACAAACGCCTGCTTGGTGATGTCGCCGCCGTTTCCGGCGTAATCTTTTGACTGATACTTTATCTCCCGAACCGTACCGCCCTGCGCCGCCGCGCTTAAATAGGACGAGGGCACTTGATTTGTCATACCTGTTTGCTCAATAGCAGGGGGTTCTTCTGTATCGTTGCTTATCGGTTTTCCGACGGCATACGTCACGTCGTACTCCGCCAGATAGCGCTGCAATTCGGTCGCGTCGGTAATGTCAACACTTCCGTTTCCGTTGATGTCAGCGCATTTTAATCTTTCGTTTTGCAAACTGATTATATTTGCAATGTGCTGTTGAATAACGGTTACATCGCCGATTGAAACAGAGCCGTCGCCGTCTGTATCGCCGAGCAAATCGGAATTTGATTTTTCCTTGGTGCCACTCGCTGCACTCGTTTGACAACCGCAAATCATAAGAATTGTCAAAAGACAGCAGAGAAAGCAGGAAACTGTTTGAATAATCCGGTTCATATTTTTCACTCCAATCAATAATTATATATTTACTACTTGCCTATGCTTAAATTATATGATAAAATAGAGGAAAAGTAAAATACCGATTGTTTATATAAATATAACTAATAATTATATTGGGGTGAGGATATGATCGAAATTTATTTGCTCGAACAGTTAGCTGCATTTGCACAATACGGCACACTGTCAAAGGCGGCGGAGGCGCTGCACATCAGTCAGCCTGCGCTTTCACGCTCTATGAAAAAACTGGAGGAAGATTTGGGCGTTAAGCTCTTTATACGCGAGAGCAAGAAAATCTCGCTGAACGAAGCAGGTCAGCTCGCCGCGGCATTGGCGCAGTCGCAGGTGAATCAAAATAAAGAAATGATAAACCGCGTGATTGCCTTCGACCGCAGCCTGCACAGTATCCGTATCGGAGCGTGTGCGCCCCAGCCGATGACCGACCTTATGCCGATTTTGCAAGACCACTTCGGAGATATGACGATTTCCTCTGAGCTTGTCTACGGCGAAAAGCTGCTTGGCGGTATGCAAAACGGCACTTATCAGATCGGTATTGTCCGCGAGCCGATTGAAAACAGCGGCTTGTTCTTTCAGCGCTATACCGAGGAGCACCTCTATGTCGTTCTTCCAAAGGAGCACCGCCTTGCGCATGAGGAAAGCGTAAAATTCAGCGACCTCGCAGGTGAAAAATTCCTGCTCTATCAGCATATTGGCTTTTGGAAAAGCGTCTGCGAGGATTATATGGCTGACACAACCTTCCTTATCCAGCCCGACCGCGAGACCTTTGCCGACTTGGTGATGAACACTGATTACCCTGCTTTTTCATCCGACGTCATTCTCAAAGCAAGCGGCACTCCGAATGGACGTATTGCTATTCCAATCGACGAAGAAAAGGCACGCTATACCTTCTACATCGCGTGCCGCAATGAGGATAAGCGAAAATACGCTTCATTCTTTAACTCCATCCGCTCGGAAATTATTAACAGATAACAAATACAAAAACTCCGACTCAGTAATCGAGCCGGAGTTCTCTTTATCTTATCATATACCTTACAGATTCTTGCTGAAGAACGGTAGAATATAGTCAAATGCCTCGGTGACAAACGGCGCGAGGTCGTAGAGATCAAAATGACCTGCCTCGGGAATGACGTGCATTTCCTTGTTGCTATGCGGAACGGCGTTAAAAACCTCGGTTGATGCGTCCTTTGACCATGCGTTCTCACCGGTGATGACAAGATACGGCTTCTGCATATCTTTCATGATGTTAGTGACATTGTACTTGACCAGTTCGAGCTGGCTCCATGCGACAACGCGGTTCGACCATCTCGGATGAGTGCCGCGGGAAGTGTAGTAATACGCAGCGCCTTCCTCAAATACTCTCGGCATAAAGTTGAGGTACTCAATCTCGCCCTCGCCTTTATCATAGGCTTCCTTTGCCGCCTGTACTTCGTCGGCGGGTTTGAAGAAGCCTGCCATAGCGGAGGTGGAAATATCCGAGATTGCCGGAACGATCGCGGTGATTGCCTTAAGGCGAGGTTCTTTTACACCTGCGACCGACATATAGGAACCCGAGCCGCAAATTCCCAAGCCTCCGATACGGTTGTTATCGACATACGGCAGAGAGGTAAGATAATCAACCGCGCCCTCAATATCACTTTCCTTGACGTCGGGGATCTCTTGACCGCGCGGTAAGCCCTCGCTTTCCCCGAAATACGCACCGTCAAACACCAAGGTCACATAGCCTGCTTCGGTCAGCTTTTTGGCATAGACGGACTGCGCCTGCTCCTTGACGGAGAGCATCGGACCTGTCACGACAACAGCAGGATAATCATTGCTGAGGTCGAATGCGTCGGGCAGATATAAAAGTCCTGCCAATCTGAGATTCAGTTTCTTGTTCATAAATACGATTTTTTGAGTGTCCATTGTTTACCTCCTAAATAAGAATTAGTGATTGAATAACCATTTCATGATCGTTTCATCATGCGCGAACGCCATACCGCCGCCGTGTTGATCGGTGTAACCGCGTTCGTTAAAGTACGCTTGGTTTTTTACGTCGAGAACGAGGATTTTATCAATCTCTGTTTCGGTCAAGCCCTGTGATTCGTATATGCCGCGCAACTTGTTGTAAGCGTTTTTCAGCGGCTGAGAGCCGTAGTAGCTGTCGTTTTCGCCTGTCGCTAAATAGACGGGCGTTTTTGCTTTTGCCAGCACTTCCAAATCTCCGTCCCACTGCGAGCTTGTTTCCAGATAGGCGGTGTAAAGTTCAGGGCGTATGCCCATAATAAGAGAGCCTGTCTCACCGCCGCCGGAGTAGCCGTGTAGATACACTTTTCTTTTGTCGATGTTATAATGATCGATAAAAAATTCTGTCAAGGCGATCGCCTGATTTGCCGAGGTTTCTCCCCAGTCGCTCAGTTGAGCAGACAGCACAATCATCTCGCTGTTGTATTTAATCGCCTCAACGCCGAAGTCCTCGACCATATTAGCACCGACTCCCTGAAAATACAAGCCCTCATATCCGGGAAGCGTAATGAACAACGCATATTGTTTTGTTCCGTCGTAGTTTTCGGGAATATAACTGCTGTAGTGAATCTCTCCGTACTCTGCCGAATGATAAACATTGTCGTTGATAAATCCGCGTTGTGTTTCAGTGCCGACCGTTATTTCGGAGGGTACGGAGGAAGTTATTCCAAGTTTAGTCCCTTTATCCACTCGGTGACGGATGTTTTTGCGCTGTCCGAGCCTGCGTCGGAGCCTGCGATTGCCAAGCCTTCCAAGACCTTAGCGTTTGGCTCACGCTCCTGAATGGTTTTGTATGTTCCACCGTCACGGCTGCCTGCGTGGGTGTTGAATGGAACAATCGTCTTGCCGGATAAATCATATTTATCGAAGAAGGTTTCCAGCACCATCGGAATGGTGTACCACCAAACCGGATAGCCGATAAAGATGGTATCGTAATCGGCAGGATTTACCTCTAACGCCTCAAAAGCAGGACGCTCGTTATTGTCAACCTCCGCCTTTGCCGCGTCCGCCAAGGCATCATATTCAAGCGGATAATCCTTTGACGGGATAATCGGCTCAATGTCGCCGCCGACCTCATTGTGAATGATATCCGCCATCCACTTTACCGAGGAAGTGCCGTTCACCATCGGCGTAGCGGTTGTAACCGCGTCAACGTCCTTTGTATTTGCCGCACTGAAATAGAGAACCAACACCTTGCTGCCTGTATTTGCGGCACTTGAAGCCGTATTGCTTTCCGCCTTTGTTTCCGCCGCTTTGGTCGCGGTTTGACCGGAAGAAGATGAACCCGAGTTCTGATTGCCGCCGCAAGCCGCAAGCGAGAGCGCCATTACGGCAGCTAACAGTATACTTATTATTTTTTTCATATAAAAAACCCCCGTTTCTATTATCGGTAATTATATTATAAAATGAAATCTGGTAAATGTAAAATACCGATTGTTTATATAAATATAACTATTGATTATATAAAACAGCGAGAGATGAATCAATCATCCCACGCTGTTTGTTATGCGACAATATTGATAATATATAAAATACCCCTTTATATTTCAATTTTACCGTGCTTTTCCTCGTACTCCTCAATCGCGTCACGAATCAGAATCAATATCTGACTGTTCGCCGAGCGACCTTCATAGTCGGCTACAACGTGCAGTTTGTTCAACATTTCCTCGTCAATTCGTATAGATAAACTCTTAACAGCCATAAATAAACCTCGTTTCATATTTATTATGACTTTATTTTATGCCTATTATGTGTTATGATGTTTGATATAGGCACATAATATATCTAAATCGTATCTAACGGGGTTGTTATGAAAGCGTGTTGCGGATTCGGTCACAGGAATGTATTTGAAAATATAAGTAGTAAGCTTGATAATGCTGTCGAGGAAGCAATAGCGCAAGGCTGTGAGATATTTTACACGGGAGCAATGGGTGATTTCGACAGCTTGTTTTCCTCTGCTGTACGGAGTGCAAAGAAAGTCTATCCGTATATAAAGCTGATTTGTGTAAAGCCGTATTTTACTAATGACATAAACACAAATAGGGAGTATTATGCAGCGATCTATGACGATATCATAATCCCTGATGAATTAGTGGATGTTTATCCGAAAGCTGCCATCAAAGCCCGCAATCGCTGGATGATCGACAACAGCGATATAGTCTTTATTTACACCGTGCGTAATTATGGTGGAGCGTATGAGGCAAAGAAGTACGCAGAACGTTCCAGAAAAAATATTACGATTATTTAGCCTTGGCTTTGATAGTATTCAGAGCCCTCTCACACACTCTCTTCGCAGTATCGGCATCACTAAACCCGTGATCGGTGGCGATATCGGTATAGGGCAGCGGCTTGATTGGTTTTTCTTTCGGATTTCCGTTTTCGTCTAAATCATTCTTGTCAGCGTAGCGAGTGCTGAAACATTCCGGGCAAAAGCCGAGATGTTGGGCGAGCATTATCTTTTCTGTGTATTCCAAGCTATCGTAGGCTTCATACAGCTTATTATAAAGCTCCTGCCTGAAAAAGATATTTTCGGGATTGAGTGAGGAATCCGGCAGAAGGAAGTCGGTGGTTCTTGTATCATCCTCATCGTTACTCTGAACATCTACATAGTTTTCAGTAAGAATACCGCCCTCGATGATAGACTTTGTTTTCTCATAGCTTTCGCCGATTTGCGCCGCAACCTGAGAAATGGTTTCCTCCGTAAATTCGCCGCCTGAATGATTGAAAATATCCATCACTTTACGGAGTCGAGCATATTCAAATTCACTTTGCACGGAATAGCCCGTCCGCATTGTACGAATATAGTTATGCGCCTCACGCTCCATATACCTATTGGCGTATGGGAAAAACGGCGATTTGGATATATCGTAGTTTACCAAAGCATTACACAAGCCATACGCCATCGCCTGCTTTATATCAGCGAAATGCTCTTCCATTTTGTATGTTTTCCTATATTCTTTTGCCAAATAATTCATCTGCGGCTCATAGTAGTGCAGAAACCAATAGAAATATTTGTCGTTCCCGGTTTGAACATACATCCGAATATACTCCTGCAAATCCCATTTAGGCGGTGGCGGAGTAATGCGGTACATATTCAAATCTTTACTTTCGATATGGCTCACTTTTGCTTTAATCTCCTGTCCGTTTCCATATATAAATTCTCACGCTTCATATCTGCTTTGTATTGACCGTTAGCGTAGTTGTCGTCGTATTTCGCTTTTTGCCAATACTCTTTAGCAACCTTCCGCGCCATTGCAGCAAACTCTGCTGTGATGGTGCTTCTTTTTTGTTCTACACGAATCGCAGAATAGCGGCTCTTGTAAATTGGATTGATAGGATTGCCCTCGGAAAGTTCCTTTTCCTTCATTCTCGCCGCATATTTTCGGCAAGTGATAGGTTTGCCTTTCAGCGTATAAGGTGCTGTTCCGTTGCAATACACCTGCCGCCTTGCAGAAGTCATCAGGAAATATCGCTTGCAGATCGGGCATCTTCTCGGATAATGACCGTAGTGCAAGCCCTCGAAAAAATCCGTCAGAACAAAGCTGTAGTAATTATCAAAAAACATTCTTCTTGCCGTAACCATCGTTTTGCTTTTAGCCGTTTTACGCATAGCAACAAACTCGGATGTAATATCGAGTTTTTCGTTGCCGAATATATCCAATGCTATCGGCAATAAATGCGGCTCGTCAAACCGTTCAGCTTCATCAAGTCTGTTACAAAACTCGATTAAGCCATCAAAGGCTTCACGCATTTGACTGCTTATATCATCATAAAAATACAATTTTTGCCAGATAAGCGATAACAGTTCTTCAGCGCCATTAAATAAATCTTCGTCATATTCGGGCGAAAGATCGTTGACAATCGCACCGTCATCCATAGCAAGAATAAATGACTTTCTTCTGAAATACTCAACGATATAATCCCCGTTTTCCTCGGTGAAGGTTTCTGAAATTAACTGTCGCTCGCTCTCAATATCGAATTGATTAAACGGCTTCAACTTCGGAAGTGCGTTTAAGATTTCAAGTATATCTTCCCCTGTTTTTTTGAGCAATCTCGCATTGAGATAGCCTTTTGTAAGCGACTTCTGTACAGCCCAGTTGTTCATAACATAGGCAGATATTCGTGCCGCCGTATCGTTCTTATAATATTGATTCAAAAGGTGTGCTGCGAACGTGCCTGCCGGATAAGTTTTGTTGCCAATTCGTATTCTTCCGTCACGAAAATCGGCACTGAAAAAGCTGATTTTTTCCATAATCAACACCTCCTCACTATCAAGCTTGAATGAAAGAGTAGATGTGTATATAAAACCACGTCCGTCGAAAAAAGTGTGTTCAGAAGTGAAAATAGGGGTAGAAAAATGGAGA
The DNA here is from genome assembly GCA_024690465.1 of Ruminococcus sp. GTDB lineage: Bacteria > Bacillota > Clostridia > Oscillospirales > Acutalibacteraceae > Ruminococcoides. The sequence goes on along the minus strand of JAILPC010000215.1, from coordinate 644 downwards.
AAACATGGTATAATGAACTCAAATTCAACATCACAGGACGCAGCAAAGCTGACCTACCGCGTTTAGATTCGCAAAAGTAAACGCAATACGCCGTGACTTCAAATTATTGAATAGCGAGTCTGCTTTACTGTCTGCGTGTTGGATTTTACTTTGTGGTTACCGGATCAACAGATCCGGCTTGAGGTGGACGTCATCCGCAGGGATGGCGTCCATTCCCATTATCTGCATCAACCACTTCATGCTCTCATCGCCTTCGGCTACCATCTCATACGGAGATTTTCCGCCGAGGCTCATGCGTTTCGTACTGTTAATATGGTTCATCAGCAAGGTAATGTCATCATCGGTGTAACCGTCAAGGCTCTTTCCTTTCGGGATCACATAGCGGATGTATTCATGGTTCTTTTCGATCTCTGCCTTTTGCCATGAAGCCATCGGATCACAGTAGAATACTCTGCATCTCTGCTCGCCGGTATACGGCGCGTATTCCAGATAATCCGTCATCCTGAATTCCGGTCCGTTATCCGTGAGGATCACTGTAAACAGCGACTTGAACTCCGGCATATCCAAAACATCCAGCAGGCTGTCAAAGAAATCGACTACCGTCTGAGCCTTACCGTCGGGGATCAGCTTCATCAGCATGATGT
>JAILPC010000204.1 GCA_024690465.1 Ruminococcus sp. | reverse complement strand
TAACTTTTGCAGTATTATTGTTAACTTCATAAGTAAATCCGTTTTCACTGAGAAGATACTCTAAATAGACCTTAAATTGTACAGAGCTACTTGTAGAGTATGGGCGTGAAGCAATCTTATAGATAGTGTTTGCCGTAACTGTGTATGTAATCTTAAAATGTCCGCTACCCGCGCTATCATCATCACTCGTGAGTATAGAATTATTAGAATCACATAAATATCCGTATGTGTCAGTATAGGAGCCTCCTGTATTTGAATAAACAGATATTACACCGTTTTTAGAGGCTTTAAACGTATATATATTACAAGCGGTGTTGTTTATAGAAACATTACTGGAACTACCTGAAACATAATCAACATCATAATTTAGACTGCTGACCAACTCGGGGATAGTCTGGTTAGGCTCGCTCGCCTCAGACGCGCTGGTTTCTGTCGTGTTTTCAGAAAGAGCCACAAATGTTTTTGAGAAAGCTGAAGCAAGATTTTGCGCGCTTGAGCCACTATATCCTCTGACTGTTACAGGACAATTGTTAAGAGTTCGGTCAGTGCTGTAGGAGAAACTTCTCGCATAAATAGTTAAACTTGTAAGCGATGTACAGCTGTTAAACACGGCGCCTTGCATTGACGTAACAGATGCAGGAATAGTCACAGATTGAAGATTTCTGCTTTGTTCAAAAGCACCCCAATATATTGCTGTAACAGTTTCGGGAATCGTAACAGACGTAAGAGCAGTATTATAAAATGAATATCTGGTTATCTCAGTAATACCGCTGCCGAATGTTATACTGGAAAGACTTGTACAATCAGCAAATGCTTCTTCACCCGTATTTGTACAAGTATCCGGAAACGTTACGCTGGTGATGCTTTGATATCCTGTTTTATATCGAAACGCTTGTTTGCCTAAACTTGTAACAGGATAACCGCCTAAAGAGGACGGAATTACAACAATTCCGTTAAAGTTGCTCGGCGCTGACCAAGCTGTAATCGCAGCTTGATTATTGCTGATTGAATAAGTCCATGTGCCGTAAGTATCAGTATCTGTCGCCGCACTGACAGTCACAGGAACTGTTATCATTACTGACAAAATAAGCAGGAGCGTCAAAACTATGCTGACCAATTTATTTATATTTTTCATTTTAACCCCTCCTTAATCACACAACGAAAAATGGAGCATTATTCCAAACATCCTTAAACATTGTGGAATTCTCTCCTTCAGAATTCGGGCTGGAGAATATAGTGTTAAAGCTTGAAATACAGCCTGTGTAATTAGTGTTGTAGTTCGCATAGTACACTTTACCCGACCTGGTTCTGACATAAAAGCGTACAACCAAACTCTCGTCCGGGGAAACATCCTTTACGGCAAAGGTGACGTATTTATATTTTGTGTCGGATGAGGTTTTACCGTATTTACCGCTATATGTGTTGTTTGTATATTTACAGCTGCGGTAAGTTGTATTCGGTCCGTTAAGAACAACTTTGGAAATATAATCTTCTCCTGACTCAAAGTTAGAGGAATACTTACTCAAAGCTGCGACAAATCCGTAGTCCAGAATGTCGTTGCCCGCCTCTGACGCGGCGCTGACAATACCCTCGTTAACTACTGCGATAAAGCGCAAATCGTTGGAGCCTTTGTCAACTTTCTTCTGAACACCGAGGAGCTCAATATTGCCGTAGACGCTTTGCTCCATGCCAAAGTTATTATCGCCGCTGTCTTTGGTCTGAGTGTCCGTGAGAGGCGCATCAACATAGCTGCTGCCTGTGTTGGTTTTTACCAAAAGACCGAAAGGAATATTCTGAGCCGCAGCGTAGGTTTCCGCCGTGGAAGCGTCATAGCCGTTGATTGTAAGCTCAGGGCAATTATTGAACGCATTATTCGCTATAACCGCGTTTCTGTTCATGATTGATATACTTTCGAGAGCAGTACATCCGTCAAACGAATAGGCGCCGATGCTCTTAACGCTCTTGGGGAGGGTTATTTTTTTGAGCTTACTGCAATAGAAGAACGCGTTATCGTCTATACTCTTAACGCTGTTGCCGATTGTTAAGCTCTCGAGGTTTGAACACTGATAGAACGCGCCATTACCTATGCTCGTAACGTCGTTGCCGATAGTCGCGCTACTGAAACTACACCACTGGAACGCGTTTTTGCCTATGCTTGTAACACTGTCAGGGATTGTAATGCTAGTCAGGTTTGTGCAAACACCAAATGCATTATCGCCAATGATTTTTACGCTGTCAGGGATTGTTACGCTTGTAAGTCCCGTACAGGCGTAGAACGCTCCGTTGTCGATTTTCTTAATGCTGTCGGGAATTGTTACTCCCGTAAGACTCGTACATTCCGAAAACGCTTCATCAATAATGGTAACGGGTTTTCCGTTGTAGGCAGAAGGAACCGTTACGTTACCTCCCGCGCCTACATATTCAATTAACGCGTAGCTGCCGTTGCCAGCATCGGCAAAACGGAAATCACCTTGAGGGTCATCAAGCGCTACAAAAGTCTTATTCGCATTGGTCGCGTATGTCTCGGCGTAAGAGCCTCTGTAACCGTAAATTGTAGTCAGACTTTCACCGGAGGAACTGATGCTGATAACACTTCGTGGAATTGTTAATTTTTCCAAAGCATAGCAGTAACTAAACGCACTGTCATAAATATATTTAACTCGCGGCGGAATTACAACACTCTTAAGGCTTGTGCAGCCGTAGAATGTGTATTCGGGAATAGTAGTAAGCTTATAGCTGAGAGTTACGCTCTCGAGGCTTTGACACCCATAGAACATATGGCCCGCGTAATCATATTTACCGATTTCTGAGACGTTATTAGGAATTACCATAGTCTTAAGACGTCTACAATCATAGAACGCACTGTAGCCCAAAGTCTCAACAGATTCGGGAAGCGTTATATCAACAAGATTTACACATTCCGAAAAAGCGCTGTTACCTATACTTGTTACACTCTCGGGGATTGATATGCTCTTAAGGTTAGCACAGTACGAAAAAGCGCCGTTGCCTATACTTGTAACAGTATCGGGCAGTACAATTGATTTTATATCTGTATTATTATAAAATGCGCCTTCATCAATTCCCACAACAGTGTGGTCCAAAATCTCGGAAGGAATTTCAAGATATTTTGACGTTCCGTCATATCCGATAATCAGTGCATCGTTGTTTTCGTCAAGGGTAAATCTGTAATTTAACGGATTCGATTCGTTAAGATTTTCAAACGGGATTTCGTTTTCTTCAGCATAGTTCTTCGCGGCGGACGGATTATATCCTTTGATTTTAAGCGAAGAACTGCACGCGTTGAAAGCTTTCTCGCCGATAGAAGTGACATTGTCGTCAACAAAAGCGCTCGTAAGAGATGAGCAGCCTGAGAAGGCTCTGTCCGCTATGCTCGTAACGTTGCCTTTGACGGTTACGCCCGTAATACTCGAGTTGCCCATAAACGCCGCTTCTCCAATGCCTGTAACAAAAATGTTGTCAATAACCACAGGAATGGAAATGTTTCCGCCCGCGCCCTTGTAGCCTGTGATTACAGCTGAACCGCTGCTGTTGACTTCATATTCGAAAACGTCAGGGTCACCGATATCAGAGGCACTTATTTCATTAAATACACAGCCTCTTTCTCCCGCGTAGGTTTGTGCGGTGGACGAATCGAAACCATGAACTAACGCAAAGCCGTTATATGGCAATACGGAATAACTTAACGAAACAGAGTCATTAAGGAAAACAATGTTATCAAGGCTTGTGCATCCGTTAAACACTTCATAGCCGATACTTGCAACACTCGCGGGGATAACTATATTCTCAAGACTTGAGCAGCCATAAAAGACGTCATAGCTTATGCTCTGAAGGCTCTCGGGGAGCTTAACGCTCTTGAGGCTTGAGCAATAGTAGAATGTCATAAATTCAAGTTCTGTAATGCCCTCGGGAATCACTATACTCTTAAGGCTGGAGCAATAATTAAACGCGTAATAGCCGATTCGCGTGACAGTGTCGGGAATACTGATGCTTTCGAGCTCTGTACAATTTGAGAACGCGAAATCTTGAATCTCCGTAACGCTGTCGGGAATGTTGATACTTGTGACAGGGTTCTCGCAGTATGAAAACGCACTACTCCTTATACCCGTTACAGTACAACCGTAAGCCATAGAGGGAATATTGACCTCTCCTCCTTCACCGACGTATTTAGAGACATAAAGCTCATTTGGAGCATTTTGATAAAACTCAAAATCATCAACGTCTGAATAACCGCCCGACGGCTCAGGCTGGGAGGTACTGATATCAACAAACTGGCGGCTGTCGGCTTCCGCGTAATCCTTTATTTCGGACGGGTCGACGCCGTAGATTTTTAAGCTCGTGAGAGCGCCTGAAAAAACTCCTTCGCCGATGGTTGTAACACTGTCGGGGATTGTTATGCTCGTCAGCTTTGAGCAGGATGAAAAAACGTAATCGCCTATGCTTTTAACTGTATCGGGGAGCGTTATGCTCTTAAGCTGACAGTTAGAAAACGCGTAATTATCTATTGCGGTAACGGTCTTGGGAACCTCAAACGACGCGCTCTCGGGCTTTTTGCCCAACGGATAACGAACTAATGTTGTTTTTTTGTAAAGCACACCGTCATCCGAACGATAAGCCATATTGTTAGATGCAACATTTATGCTTGTAAGCTTTTTGCAGTAGTAAAATAAATCTTCGCTGACATCTATATTGTTGACGCCGCTGCCGAATGTTACGCTCTCAAGCTTAGAGCAATAATAAAACAAACTTTTTCCTAAACTCGTACCCTCGGCATTACCCGGGATAGTAACGCTCGTAAGACTTGAGCAGCTGCCGAACGCGCGTTCTCCTATACTTTTTACGCTGTTTGGAATACTGACATCAGTAAGCTTTGAACAACTTTGAAACGCCCTCTCTCCGATACTCTCAACGCCGTCGGGAATATCTACGCTTGTAAGACTAGTACAGTCAGAGAACGCTCCTTCTCCTAATGTCTTGAGACCGCTGCCGAGCGTTAAACTTGTGAGGTTGCGGCAATCATCAAACGCGCGAACATCAATAGTTGTAACGCTGTCGGGGAGCGTAACGCTTGAAAGGCCATCACAATAATAGAACGCGGAATCTCCTATTGTCTCAAGATTACAGCCAAATGTCACGCTTTTCAGGTTGTGTCGGAAATAAAACGCGTGGTCGCCTATACTGATAAGGCTGTCGGGGAAAGTCACGCTCGCAAGTTTCTCACACGCGTCAAACGCGTAGCTGCCTATAGTCGTAACGCCCTCGGGAATATCTATATCTGTGAGACTTGAGCAGCCATTAAACGCGGAAGCGCCTATACTTGATAAACCGCTGCCGAGCGTTACGCTCGCGAGCTTTGAGCAATAATAGAATGTAGCTTCTTCTATGCTTGGAACGCCATCTCCGATTGTTACGCTCTCGAGTCCCTGGCAGTAATCAAACGCGCGGTTTTCCAGAGTTGTAACACTGTCGGGTATAGTTATATCGGTAAACTTGTTGCATTTATAGAACGCGGAAGCGCCAATGCTCTCAACACCCTCGGGAATGTCCAAGTTCGCAAGGTTAGTGCATTCACCAAACGCAAGTGATCCTATTGATTTAAGACCGCTTCCGAGCGTTACGCTGGCGAGGGAAGTACATTTATCAAACGCATAAGCATCAATAGTTGCAACACTGTTGGGAAGAGTTATACTTGTAAAGCGGCAATTATAGAATGCGTAAGTACCTATAGCTATGACGCTTTCGGGAAGCTCTATGCCTGTAATGTTTTGACGACCATAAAACGCTTTAGAAGCGATTGAAACTGTTCCGCTTTTAACAGAATAATTCCCCGATAAAGAGCCAAGGGTATCTATAAGATGATTGCCAATATATAACACCTTGTTTATCCAGTTGCTGTTATTGGTATAGTATGCCGTTTGATCAAACACGTAAGCACCAATGCTTGTAACGCTGTCGGGAAGAGTTATACTCGATAGACTTGAACAATTCTGGAAAGCAGCGTCACCTATACTTTTAACGCCGCTGCCTATAGTTAAGGTGCCCAGATTTGAGCAGCCATAAAAAGCGTTATTGCCGATCCTTTTTACACAACCGGGAATATTTATGCTCGTAATCGTTCCTTTATTTTTGATTGCGTCATTACCAATCGCTGTTACGGTATGGCCGTCGAGCGTTGAGGGGATTGTTACATCCCCTCCTGAGCCTAAGTAGCCAGTAATTAAGGCATCATCTTCGCTGAGATCATATGACCAGACGCCTGATGCCAAAGCGCCCGCAGTAGCAGGGGATGTAACTGCCAGCGACAGCAGCATCAGAACGGTCAGCAATATGCTGACATATTTTTTAATTATGTTCATTATTCATCCTCCTTTAGTGCCATTTCATTCCGTTCGTCTCTAAAGAGGGTGGAGTTATCTCCTTCGAACAACAGGGAGTAGCTTGCCGCGCAGCCTGAAAAGTCATTGATGTAATTAGCATAGTAAATTCTGCCTGAATGTGTCTTTACATAGAAGCGAACCGCAAGTCCCTGATTGGGATCTCTGTCAACATTTTTAACGCCTAAGGTTATATATTTGTACTTGGTATCAGAAGTACTGTATATACCGTAGTTGCCTGATACTTTATTGGAAGTCTTTCTGCAGCTGAGCGTCATAGTGCTGGGTGCACCCAGTGTGATTTTTTGGATATTATTTTCACCCACAGAATAAGTCGAGTTTCTTCTGGTCTTTGCTACAACAAAACCGTAATCCTCAATATCATGGGTTCTTGTAGCTTCAGCAACGATTCCTTCGTTAAGAACAGCTACAAAACGCATATCGTTGGTTCCTTCGTCCGTTTTGAGCTGAACGCCGAGCAATTCAAGATTGTTGAATACGTCCATATAAAGGCCAAAGCCTGTGTCGTTGTCCTCAACTGTCTGGGTATCCGTTATCGGTTCATCATCGTAATCGTCGCCCAGATTGGTGTTAACAATCGGGAAGAACGGAATATCCGCGTTCAACGCGTAGGTATCGGTCGGAGACGAATCGTATGCGTAGATTGTAAGGTCGGGAGCGTTTGCAAACGCGCTGTCGCCTACTGTTGTAGTTCTGCCCCATACGAAAGCAGTCTGGAGGTCTGTACAATCTTTGAATGTGCTTGTTCCTATACTGTTAACACTTCTCGGGATTGTTAAATTCTTAAGCTTGGAACAACTGTCATAAGCGCTGTCGCCTATTGTTTTGAGAGAATCGGGGAATTCTAAGCTTGTAAGACTGTTACAGTTATAGAAAGCCTGAGCGCCTACGTTCTCAACTCCGTCGGTGAGTACCGCCGTGCGGAGCGATGTGCAGTTATTGAACGCGCTCGCGCCGACATACTCAACACTTTCTGGGATAATTATGTACGGCAGACTTGTGCAGTTCATAAACGCGGCGTAATCCAGTGTCTCAACTGTATCGGGGAGACTTATATCTTTAAGACTCGTACAGCCGTTAAATGCCCTCTCACCTACTCGTGTAATATGGTCGCCGAGCGTTATCTTCTCGAGTCCCAAGCAACCTTGGAACACACCTTCTCTTAAATCCGTTACCGCTTCGGGAATTGTTATTTCCTCAACATTCGGACAGTTCGAGAACGCGTACGTGCCAATACTTGAAACGGTATTGTTAATAGTTACTTCCATAAGCTCAGGGAAGCTTATGAACGCGCTCGATTTAACAGCTTCTCCTCTTACGGTAAGATTTCTGACTTTTGATTTAGGTAGGTTAGCATAATTATAACTGCCGTTTCCGTTTACATTTAAGGATCTGATTTCAGAACATCCGTCAAACGCGTTAGCGGGTAGCGTGTTGACATTGTCGCCAATCTTCACTCCGTAAATACCCGAGTTCTTAAAGGCGTTTTGTCCTACCGTCTTAACGCTGTCTGAGATTTCTACCGAATCATATCTTCTGCCGCTGAAGGCTTCACTGTTTATCGAATCACCCGTAACAACTAATTTAGAAATTCCGCCTGTCGGCAAATTTTGGTAGTCAAAGCTGCCGTCTCCGGGTACAGACAGATAGTAAAGTCTGTTATTGAATGCTCCTGATGACAAGTCGGTAAGCTCGGAATCCGAACTGATAGTTACGCTTGAAGCAGGATTCGCAAATGCGCCTTCACCTATAGACTCAACGCTTTTGGGAATTGTTATTTCAGAGATGTTTAAGCGGCTGAACGCGTACGCGCCTATTGTCTCGACGCTCTCTCCGAGCTTTAATCGATAGATTTCGACACAACCATCAAACGCGTGCTCGCCGATATCGGTAACGGTGTCGGGAATTTCAAAGCTCGAATGGTAGCGGCACAATCGAGTACAGCCGCTGAACGCGTAATCACCGATTGTGGTAATATCATCTGTAAAATCTATCTCTGTAACTTCGGTTAAGTTCTCAAAGGCATGGTCAGCTACCTCTGTGCCTCTGATATGTAAATAATTCAGAGACGCAACCAGCCAGTTGTGGTAAGTCCTATCGTCTACATAAGCTGCCCAACCATGTGTAGTCCAATCAATCACTGTGTTTCCGTTTATTGATAAATCGTTAACACGATAAAACGCGTTTGGATTGATTTCGCCGTTAAAGCCGTCGCCGATTGTCAGGTCAGTAAGATTACTTCTATAAAACGCTAAGTAAGCTATACTCTTAACGCTACCGGGAATCACAAGGTTATTAAAGAAGTACGAGGTAGTATCACGGAAAGCACATTCACCTATAGTTTCAAGACCGTCGGGTAAGGTTGGGGCATGGAGAACCGTGCAATTATCAAATGCGTAATTACCTATTGTCTTCACACCGCTGCCGATTGTTACGTTATTTAGACCGCAGTTTTGGAAAGTACTTTCGTTTATTTCTTCAACGCCGTCGGGAATTGTTATTCCTCGAAGTGATTTGCAGCTTCTAAATGCCGATGAACCGATGGACGTAACAGTTTCGGGGAGTGTTATTGTACCCGCAAGCGCTTGACAGTTTTCAAAAGCGCTGACTCCGATAGATTCAAGACTGTTGCCGAGGTATATACTCTCGAGTTTAGTACAATCCTTGAATACATATAATCCTATCGATGTAGTGTGTTCGGGAAGCGTTATAGCTCCAAGGCTCGAGCAGTTCTCAAACGCACCAAATGTTCTCTTTCCATATTCTAATTCATTTTGCCAATCGCCAATGACTCCTTTTATAATAAAGTTGTCGCCTGTATAGTCGATTGTAACCTCATTGAGGCTTGTGCAGTTTTCAAAGGAACCCTGATTGATTACAGAAACACCTGAAGGAATATTGATGCTCTCCATACTTGAGCAGTCATAGAACGCGAAATTACCAATTTCGGTAACGTTCTCAGGAATTACTACATTATTAAGCTTGGGGCAATTCCTGAACGCTTCTGCATCAATGTAAGTAATCGTGCTGGGAAGCGTTACGCTCTCAAGGCTTGTGCAATTCTTGAAGGTTTCCTTTTCAATTTTGGTAACACCCTCGGGAATTTCTATGCTCTTGAGGCTTGAGCAATCCTTAAACGCCGCCTCGCCGATTGTTGAAACATTGTCGGGAATAGTTATTTCCTCAAGGCTCGAGCAGCCTTCAAACGCGGATTTGTTTATAGTGGAAAGTGTGTCGGGAAGGCTGACGTCTGTTAAGCTTGAGCAGCCCATAAACATTACTCGGGGTACGCTGTTAGCGCCGTCCTCCATAATGACGCTCCAAAGCTTTTTACAATTCTTAAATATACTATGACTCTGTACTCTAAAGTTTGGTGAGTAGTATTGCGTGTTTCCCGGGAGTGTGACGTGGGTGAGTCCGCTTCCCTCAAACGCCCCTGAATCCAACATAACGCCGCTCGGGATATTTATACTGCTCAGGCTGGTACAATTCTTGAACGAACTGCTTTCAATAAACTGAAGTCCTGTAGGAAGGGTAATGTTCCGGAGTTTTTTATCATTTTGGAACGCTCCGAGCTCTCCTTGATATAATATAGTACCGCTGCGAGATATTTTCTTAAGAGTTGCTGGTAAATTAACGGTTGTAAGGTTGGGGTTGTCATAAAATTCAAATACAGATTCAATGCCCTCGCCTAAATTTATAGTTTCAAGGTTTTCACAGCCTGTCGCGCCGCCCATAGCGTAAGCCGTTTCACCAAGAGAAGTGGGATACAAGCTAATGGAACCTGTAGTTCCGGGGCAATTCGCGTGATATAAGTTCAGGACAACAACCTGATTATTATTCCTGAACGGTCTGGAATAGCTGTGACCGTTCCAGAACCAGACACCTGAAGATTCATAGTCCCACGCAAATACAGGCTGCACCAATTCAATTGTATCGTTGCCATAGTCAACATATTCTTTGACGGTTGCGGGAAGGTCTACTACAGTACCGCTGACAATTCTTTTAACCTGAGCCTGAATCACGCAAGGTCCTGTTCCGTTGCCGTAACTATCGAAGAATTCATATTCCAAAACAGCGGGAACAAGAGCTCTGCTGTATGTCGGCGCAAAGAGATAAGGGTCTCTTGTATTATTCTGTATCGAAGTATTCTCTTTTGCAGGATCAAAGTCAGGACCGAATAATTTCTCATAATCATCAGCGCTGACGGGATGAGCAGTGTCTGCCTCACCTGTTGATACATCGTACGGATAAACCGTCCAGCGGGT
>JAILPC010000167.1 GCA_024690465.1 Ruminococcus sp. | reverse complement strand
AGTATATACCCGAAGATATATAAACACAATAATAGATTGCACGCAACCCCTTAAAATCTTACAAGTGAAAATTGTGTAAATCGCACAAAACACTGCGCCATAATTTTTTCAGTACGCTACCCTGAAACCTCTCTCATCGGGAATTGTCTGAATAGTTTTGACGTCCATACTGTCGATACGGATGTAAGTTCCTCTCTGAATCGCTTCTACAACATCGTCAATCTGTCGCTCGGAGCCTTGAATTTCCATAGTGACCGAGCCGTCATATTCGTTGCGCACCCAACCTGTAGCGCCGAAAAGCTGAGCGGCGTGGTACGCGGTATATCTGAAACCCACAGCCTGTACTTCGCCGTAGAATCGAATATGTTTTCTTACAGTATTGCGTCGGAACATTTACTTTTTCCTCTTTTTGGGAGCAGGCAGTTCGGGCAGCATCACGTTAAAAAGCTCTGCCATAAGCTCTCTGTTGTCAACCTCGTCAACGAGAAGCATTTCCTTTGCTCCCTCATACGGCAGTTCATAGACTGCGTCGGGCAGAAGTGAAATCGCTGATTTGACAGGCTTTATGAGGAACCTGTCGTCATAGATTCCGCCTACAATCTTGCCCTGATAATAGATAATGTATTCTCCCATCATAGCGCGATAGGTAATGTCGCTGAGGGCTGAGAGCTGTTCCAGAACAAAGTCCAGATATTCTTTGCTTGATGCCATTTGATTCTCCTTTTTCAGTACTCGGTTTTCACTGAGTCAACCATGTATGTTTTTTTAAATTCTTCCAAATCTTTCGGCGAGCGAATCAGCATCACCTCGGTGAAGTGACCGTCCTTTTTGTCTTTGAACCCTGCGACTTTTTCTCCCGTGCAGATTGAGCTTCGGATAACGGCGTACTGCGTTTCGGGGTTGAAAGATTTCTGTTCAAATTTGCTGTTGTTAAAGCTGAAGAATTTATGTTTTTTCATAGCGTGTTCTATCCAATCGGTTTATATAAATAAATGATAACAGAAAAAAACCGATATGTCTACCAAAGGGTAGAAAAAGATTTTGTTTCGTGTTACAATTAATTCGGATTCTGTGAGGTGATATCATGAACAAAAAGATATTAACAGCTCTGATTCTGAATATCATTGCGGTGACCGCGACAACAGCGATTACGGTTTCTTATTATTTTCACAGCAACAATCCGCTTGTTGAGACAGGTTTTGACTCCTACAAGTTTTTTACGACGGATTCAAACATTCTCGCCGCGATAAGCGCGCTTGTGCTGATTCCTTTTGAGATACAGATTCTGCGTGGAAAGCGCGAAAAACTTCCGCGCGCGGCAATCGTGTTCAAGCTGGTGGGGATGACCTCGGTAATGCTGACATTTATAACGGTTCTCACGGTTTTGCTTCCGCAGTATGACGCGGGATTCCTGCTGCTCGGTACGGCGTTTTATATGCACCTTGCAGGACCTTTGATTGCGCTCGTTACGTTCCTGTTCCTTGAGACCGACAGCAAAATAAGACTTCCCGAAACCTTCCTTGCGCTTATACCGAGCGTTGTTTACGGCGCGGTATATCTTGTGCAAGTTGTTGTAATCGGTGAGCACAACGGCGGCTGGAGTGACTTCTATACTTTCAACAAGGGCGGTCACTGGTATATCACGATGTTTGTTCTTCTCGGCATTACATACCTAATTGCCGCGCTGACATGCTTTGTCCATAATAAATTTTCAAAATAACCGAAAATATAACACTTAAGCGTCAAATAAGCAAGGCACCCACAAACGTGAGTGCCTTGTCCTTTTTACCCTGTCGGTTGGTTAATCAGCTGCCGAAAATCTCGTCCATCAAATCGCGTGGAACTTCGCGACCGAGATCATTCGCGTCGATTGAGCCGTTGTCGGCCGCGGATGCTAATAATACATCAAAACGCATAAGTTCTTCAATACTGATTGTCGGGGTAATGTATTTTCCTTTGGAGGCGGTATCAAATTTTTTCATCATTATTCCTCCTTTAACCTGCTAAGCTCGAAACATAGCTGTATGAGCCTGAGCACGCACAAGATGCTTCGCCTGTTGAAATATCAATATATTGACCGTAAATAACTGAGGGACCGACCTTTATTGTGGAATCCGACGGATCTCTTGCAATGTATTCATCCTTAAGTACCACATAAGGTCTGGCAATGATTTTTGTGTTAACGTTTATTGTGCCTCCCGAATCGGGAATATTATTTACTGAAGCGGTAATATATTTGTAATTTGTGTCTGTGTCTTGACTGCCGTAGTCTCCGAAGGTACTGTTACCCGAACCTGTGCAGTCTATGGTTTTTCCGCTTGCTCCGTCCTTGACAAGGGTATATGAGAATTTGTTTATCGTTTTGTTGTCAAGACTCTGATTGGTGTAGCCTATCACATAACCATACGAAGCAGCCTTGCTGAGAATATGCTTGTCAATTACCGAAATAAATCTCAGCGCTTTGTTTTCGGGGTTGTTCTCGTCAGTCTTAATCTGAACACCGCAAATCTCAAAGTTCGAGGTGAAGTCAGTTGTATCCTTGAACGGGTCATCGGCATCAGGTCTCATGCCTTTGTTGGAAATATGCTGGTATTTGTTATACTCCGTGCTCGAGGTGTCAGTAACTTTATCATTTGCGTTAAATGTCTGAGCAAATGTGGCAGTAATCGTTTTTGTTCGTGTAGAATAGTTGGTTGTTGTTTTGCCGTCTTTTGTAGTAACATTAACACTGGTGATATTATTAACGGTTACCTGATAGCTGTCGGTGCCTGTGATTCGTTCAAGCTCAGAGAAATTCAAGCCGTTTGTTGATGAAGCTGTGATAAAACGTGAACCGTAGTCAGGTGTGAATGTAAGCTTAATATTTGTGCCGTTGGGAACGGTGTCGCCGTTGTTAATAATTTTGTTTTTGTTTGTGCCGTCGGCGTATCTGGCGGTTATCATTCCCGCACCTGAACCGCCCGCGTTGGTGCCCGCAGCGGTTGTACTTTTAGTTTTTAAGCTTACTTCGCAAACATTTGAATTAAGAACTATTTTTATTCTTTCTTTATCATATCCTGTGTTTGCCGTAC
>JAILPC010000123.1 GCA_024690465.1 Ruminococcus sp. | reverse complement strand
CAAAACAAAATTATACGGCACTCCAAAGGACTGCCCTATAATTATGGTCCGAGTGACTGGAGTCGAACCAGCGGCCTCTTGAACCCCATTCAAGCGCGCTACCAAACTGCGCCACACCCGGATTTGCTTTTCAGCCTTGTTATTATAGCACAGTCAAACAAGAATATCAAGTGTTATTTTTAAATTTGCTCATCATAATTCAAAAGCTCATTCATATCAACGCCGAGAATCCTCGAAAGCGCTTTTAATTTCTGATTGCCAGGCTCTGACTTGCCTATCTCATAATATGTATAAGTACTTCTGCTTATATTCAGCATTTTAGCCATTTGCTCCTGATTATAGCTTGTTCTCTCTTTCCTGAGTTCTCTGAGATGTTTGCCAAAAGCTAAAGACATTGTTTTTCCTCCAAAAACAAGAAAGCGCGCGCAACCAGCGCGTCCGCTTTCGTATAGCCATCGCTCGTGCGCGCGCAGCGTGCTACTGAGCGGGCAATATTAATTATTTTTTGTGATAGGAGTTACTGTTATATCTGTTTTAGTAATATTACTATTATACGTATAATTCTTTTATATTTAATAATTTATAAAAATATATTTAATAATTTATAAAACTTACGTAGTGTTTAACATCTGTGTTTACTTACACAAAAAGAAGGCGGCCGTTCAGGTCGCCTTCCTTGTTATATATCTTACTTAATCTTAGCCTGAAGCTGTTCGCGTGTTAATCCGCAATTGCGTGAAATCTCATCGTTGGGGATAACTCTGAGGATTTTACCGTTATATCTTGAAACAAGCACGCTTGACTGCTTGCCGTCGATGTCAACGAACTCCTCTGTATACTGCTCGTCGAGCGGAACCTGTTTGGGCAGGTTGAACTTCTCGGTGAGCGAGCCTGTGGGACAGAGCTGTACGCAGAGTCCGCAGTTGTTACAGTTGGTTTCGTCGAGCGGAAGCGCGAACGCGGGGCTTACGTCGGTCTTGAAGCCGCGTCCCATAAGTCCGATTGAGCTGAGCTTCATAACCTCGCGGCAGGAACGCACGCAAAGTCCGCAGAGAATACACTTCGAGGTGTTGCGCTCGATGAACGCGTTCTCGTCGCGGCTGTATTTCTGGGGCATTTCGCCCTTGAAGCGCTCGGGATTGATATCATATCTCTGAGCTACGTTCAGAAGCTTACACTTATAATACTCGCGGCAGCCGCACTCAAGACAGCGGTCGGCCTCAGCCTTTGCCTCGTCCTCGGTGAAGCCTAAGCTTACTTCGTCGAAGTTCTTGTTTCTGACTTCTGGAGCGAGAACCTTCGGTGTGATTCTGGGAGCCTTTTCCCTATCACTGTAATCTATTGTATCCTCGTCACGCTTGCTGATATAGGGCACGCGTGTGTCGAGCTCCTGACCGTTCAGGTAAGCGTCAACAGCCTTGGCACAGCGATCAGCCTCGCCGATAGCCTCAATAGCGATTGAAGCTCCGCGGTTTGTAGCGTCACCGATAGCGAATACGCCGTCGATGCTTGTTGTGAAGAAGTCGGCGTCAGCAATAATGTTACCTCTCTCGTTGAGTTCAAGCTCACTTACGTCGCCCTGTACAAGCTTCTGACCGATAGCGAGAATTACGCTGTCGACAGCGATTTCCTCGGTCTTGCCCTCAACGGGAACAGGTCTGCGCCTGCCCGAAGCGTCGGGCTCGCCGAGCTCCATAATCTGGAGAGTGATGGACTTGACCTTGCCGTCCTCACCGTTGAATGAAAGCGGATTTGTGAGGAACTTATAGATTACGCCCTCTTCCTCTGCCTCGTCGATTTCGAGCTCGTCGGCAGGCATTTCGGCTCTTGTTCTTCTGTAAACTACATAAACCTCTTTAGCGCCGAGACGAACTGCTGTACGGCAGGCGTCCATAGCCGTGTTGCCGCCGCCGCAGATTGCGACCTTCTCGCCGATTTCGGGAGCGTTGCCCTGGATTACGCCTCTGAGGAAGTCGATACCGCCGTATACGCCGTCGAGCTCCTCGCCCGGTGTTCGCATTGAGCTGGACTTCCACGCGCCTACAGCTACGATTACAGCGTCGTTCTCAGCCTTTAAGCTCTCGATTGTGTAATCAACGCCGAGCTTTGAGTTGTTGACAAACTTAACGCCTGTCTTTTCGATGATGGCGATTTCCTTGTCGAGCACTTCCTTGGGAAGTCTGTACTGAGGAATACCGTAGCGGAGCATACCGCCCATCTTGGGCATCATATCGTATACGGTCACGTCGTGGCCCATAATTGTGAGGTAATAAGCCGCTGTCAGACCCGCGGGACCGCCGCCGATAACGGCAACCTTTTTGCCTGTGGGCTCCTGAACCTCGGGGATGTAGCTGTCGGATTTTAAATCCATATCAGCCGCGAAAGCTTTTAACTGAGCGATGTTGATAGGTTCTTCCACATTCTGACGTCTGCATGCCTTTTCGCAGGGATGAGGACAAACTCGTCCGATTGAAGCGGGGAGCGATATCTTGCTCTTAATGAGCTTGAGAGCCGCGTCATACTCGCCGTTGGCGATAAGACCTACATAACCCTGACAGTCTGTTCTCGCGGGACAGTTGAGCTGACAGGGAGCAACGCAGTCGCCGTCGTGAGCGGACATAAGCAGCTCCATAGCGATTGTACGGGAACGAACTACACGCTCGCTCTCGGTGTTGACAATCATTCCCTCGCTGACCTTTGCGGAGCAGGAGCGCAGAAGCTTGGGGATACCCTCAGCCTCAACGACGCACAGTCCGCAAGCGCCGTAGACCTCTACAGCCTTGTCATAGCAGAGTGTGGGAATATCGATACCGTTAGCTCTTGCAGCCTCGAGAATCGTTGAACCTTCGGGGGCTGTGATAGCTTTTCCGTTAATTGTTAAATTTATCATATTCAGCCCTCCTTATTCCTTAACTACAGCGCCAAACTTACATACTGTGTAACATTTGCCGCACTTGATACATTTATCTGTGTCGATTGTATGAGGATTCTTGACAGAGCCCGAAATAGCGTTAACGGGACAGTTGCGCGCGCAGAGCGTACAGCCCTTACACTTGTCGGCGTCAATCTTATACTCGATGAGGTCGGAACACTCGCCCGCGGGACACTTCTTCTCCTTGATGTGAGCCTCATACTCGTCGCGGAAATACTTGATTGTGGTGAGAACGGGATTCGGAGCAGTCTGTCCGAGACCGCAGAGCGCGCCGTCCTTGATGGAGTAGCAGAGCTCCTCAAGAAGCTCGATATCGCCCTCTTTGCCCTCGCCCTTTGTAATGCGCTCGAGCATTTCAAGCATGCGCTTTGTGCCGATACGGCAGTGAATACACTCACCGCAGCTCTCCTTGGCTGTAAAGTCGAGGAAAAACTTAGCCATACCTACCATACAGGTGCTCTCGTCCAT
>JAILPC010000085.1 GCA_024690465.1 Ruminococcus sp. | reverse complement strand
CTCGATTCAAACTACTCCGAAAAGCCCTCTACAGACCCCACACGCGCTACTGAGCCAACGGAGACAACTAACGCTACTGAGCCAACGGAGACAACTAACGCTGTACAGCCTGCGGAGGCGACAGAGCCCACCAAGGCGCCTGCTCCCGTGACTTCTTTAAGCGTCAAGGCTGTTAAGAATACTATTTATGCCGGCAAAACAACCAAGGTTACCGCCGCGGTTAAAAACGCTGTCGGAAACACTGTGTTCAAGTCCGACAACAGCAGTGTTGAGGTAGTAAAGGTGAAAGGAAACACAGCCGAGATTAAGGGCAAGTCGGGCGGCAGCGCGAAAATCACCGCGACCAACAACGGCGTCAGCGCTTCCGTTAGGATTACCGTTAAAAAGAATAAGAACACGATAAAGGTTAAGGGACTGACTGTCAGGGCTAAGGCTAAAGCTAAGACGGTTATCAAGAAAACAAAGGCGTTTTCAATACGCTCTGCACAGGGCGAGGTTACCTTTAAGAAGCTTTCGGGCGACAAGAAAATCACCGTTTCAAAATCGGGCAGTATTGTTGTCAAAAAAGGTCTTAAGAAGGGTGAGACATATAAGCTCAAGGTGAGTGTCACAGCGAAGGGCAACAAAATCTATAGTTCCCTGGAGGAAAAAGCAACGATAAATATATTGATTGTTTAATATGCTATTATCAGGAGGTAAACTATGATTAAAAAGCTTATTGCGATTACACTCGCGGCGGTTATGTTAGCGGCAACAGGCGTTATCCTCACAGGCTGCGGCAATGACGACAAAACAAAGAAATTATCAGAAACGAGCTCAGCGGCAAAGGCTGTTGATACCGTTGAAACCACACAAGCTCCCGAAACCGAAGATACAAAATCGGACGACGGCGACGGCTATATGGACGAGTCCGAGGCTGTGGCGAAAATCAAGGAGCAGGCAGGCTCGGGCGCCGCAATCAAGGAGCATTACAAGGGTACAGATCCCGACGGCAAAAAGGCGTGGGTGTTTGTTGTTGTTCCGATAACAAAAGACGACACCAAAACAGCAGTCACATATTATGTGAACGACGATTTTTGTTATTGCATAGAAGATAATGAAAAATCAGACGATTCTGACGATTCCGATGACGCAGACGATTCCGACGGCTCCGACGATTCCGCTGAAGGCGATTCCGATCGGTATATCAGTGAGGCACAGGCGCTCAAAAAAGTCAGAGAGATGGCAGGCTCGGGAGCACAGATTAAGAACTCGAAGAAAGGCACAACTCCCGACGGCAAGAAAGCTTGGGTTATAACCGTTATTCCGATTACAAAGGACGATGGTCCCGCCACGGTTGTTTATTATATAAACGATAGTTTCTGCTATTCAGAATAAAAAAGCTCCGCCTTGAAAAAGGCGGAGTTTGTTTTGTCTTGTCTTAAACGAGGTCGGAGAAATCAATCTCGACGTTATCCTTTGAGATTCCGTCCTCAGCACTATTTGAGGAGCTTGAAGATGAGGACTTTGAGCTTGAAGAACTTTTTGAGCTTGTTTTTGAGCTTGTCTTTGAGCTTGTCTTTGAGCTGGTCTTTGAGCTGGTCTTTGAGCTTGAGACTTTAGATGAGGTTTTTGAAGAAACCGCGGAGCTCTTTGATGACTTTGAGCTTTTCTTGCTCTTGCTGCCTGAAGAACTGCTGGTATCTGTGCTCTTTTTGTTGTCGGGGTGCTTTTCGATGTAGGTGTTTACATCAACTGTATCTCCGTTTTTATCCTCAACGGAAATCAGAGCGCCTTTGCTATCCTTGGTGAGAACGTTCTTTTCGGAATCTTCCTCAACAGTGCCGCCGTCGGGAGTGGTCTCGATAACCTTTGTAGTTTCCGAAACAGTGGAAGAAGTCGGTTTCGCGTTTGAAGAATTGCCTTTGGTATCGTTTCCTTCGTTGCACGAAGCCATAAAAGAAGCTATTATCAGACAAGCGAATAAACACGCCATTATTTTTTTGAAGTTCATATTTATCATCCTTTCCAAAATTGTGTTTATATAATACTACCATTTGCGCAAAAACGCAATACCTTTTTGTTTAGCTTGCGAATAATTCACAGCTGTGCTACAATTAATATACCACAAAACGAAAGTCGGGTGCGGATAATGCCGAAAAAATCAGTCAAAGCTAACAAAACGATTTACCAGATTACGCGCGAGGAGCTCGGGCTTACACGAGAGGGAGCGAGCGAACAGCTCACGGGTATTTCCGCCGAGACAATCGAGAGAATAGAGTCTGGCAAGCGTCTGATTCGTCCCGAGGATGTTCTAGAGATGTCCGAAAAATACAACAGGCCCAATCTTTGCAATTACTATTGTTCCCATGACTGCCCGATAGGTCAGAAGTATGTTCCCGAGGTTAAAATCAAGGATTTGTCCCAGATTGTCCTTGAGATGATATCGGCTCTCAACCGTGTTCAGGAAAACAAAAACAGACTGATTGACATCACGCTTGACGGCGAGATTGACGACAGCGAGCTCGAGGACTTTGTGAAGATTCAGGATGAGCTCGAAAAAATCTCCGTAACTGTAGAAACTCTCCAGCTTTGGGCTGAAAAAATGATTGCCGACGGAGCTATCGACAAAGAAAAGTACGAAAAACTGAAGAAGTAATATTGCGCCGAGGCTTTTGCTTCGGCTTTTTGCTTTTATTTTGCGGGAATTGATAAAATAAACGGTTGTATTTCTCTGTTTCAGTCATTTATTTTCCTCGACATGTAATGTATAATCAAACCATACAAAAGCAAAGGAGGATTCATAACGAATACCTCACAGAGAATCAAAACAATACGTCTGATTGAAAAAATCAAAAAGAAACGGGATTATTCAAGACGTATCGGTCTAAATTTCAAGGAAACCAAAACAAAATAACAGTTTATATCTACGGCATGTTTTTTTGACATCCTGCAACTTTTACCATTTGTTTACACTCTTTTATTATATACTTTCTATCTTGTTTTCACATGCCGTATTAAATGCTCCGCGGAATACTCCAGTCCGCGGAGCAGCTTTTTTATGTTATAATTTGCTTGACAACAATTTTCTCGTATAATATACTTTTTGTAGATGAAAAAATCAGGGAGGTTACCTATGAAAACTAAACGGCTGACAGCGGTTGTTCTTTGTGTTCTTATGCTGACGGGAATATTCTCGGTAACAGCACAGGCAGCTCAGAAAACCGACATTGGAATGATTGATGTAAAGGTGAGTAACAACACTCAGTTTGTGACTCAGTATTCTCAGGTGCTTGAGACAATTTATCAGGGCGTAATAAATCATGATGAATCCATAAATATCTCTTCGTACAGGGTCAGCAGTTCTGAGTTTTATGCTCTTTGTGACGCGCTTGTTGATATTTATCCCGAGCTTTTCTTTGTGGAAAACTATTCAGGTTCTATCCGTTATAATTATATCAGCGAGATTATGCCGCATTATTTCGTTGATAAAACCACAGCGGATACTATGCTCGGCGAGTTCTACACAAAGGCTGATGAGTACCTCTCTATGGTGGATGATACTATGGATGATTTCACAAAGGCTCTTGTTCTTCACGACCAACTCGCGATAAACAATGCGTACAGCATTTACAACCCTGACGGTTCGGGCGAGTACAGCTCAAACTACACCTTTATGGTAAATGGGTGGGGCAGATGTGAAAACTACGCCGAATGTTACGCCTATCTTCTTGCTCAGCTCGGCATAAAAAGCGAGATAATAAACTCCGAGTCAATGGTTCACGAGTGGATGAAAATCTGTCTCGGCGATGATGAATATTATTATAACGTTGATCTCACCTGGGACGACCCGACTTTGAACGGCGAGGACAGACCGGGCAAGGTTGCGCACACCTACTTCCTGCTCAGTGACGAGCAGTTCCGGACAGCAAGCGAGCTTGAGCAGAGAGAACAGCACTACGACTACGAAACCCTCCACGTTACCGACGATGAATACGACGACTATTCCAACCTGCACACATTGGACAATCCTTTGTTCTATATCAACGGCGAGTTCTATACTCTGTACACAAAAAACAATAAGGGCTATATCGCGACTTACGACTACGCGACAGATGAGCTCACGGATAAGTATGAAATAAGCGACATCTGGTACGCGGGAAGTATCTACAGCTACTGGATCGGTAATTTCTCGGGAATAGGCGAGCGTGACGGATTGCTGTATTTCAACGGCGAGAACACGGTCTATGTTTATAATCCCGCGACAAATCAAGCTTCAATATTGATGAGCAATGCTCTCACCGACGGCAATAAGCTTTACGGAATGTATATGAAGGACAAAAAGATTATCGGCCTCGAAGCTCCCGACCCGAACACAGCAGGTACCGAGGTTGACCTGCTTCGTGAGATTACCTACACGTACAATGTTTATGACGAAGCGGCTCAAAAGAAGGTTGAGCAGAGTGTGAAAAAAGTCGTCAAAGTCAATGGAATGGCAGATAACGCGCTGGCTGAATTCTACAGACCGTACATCAAAAGCGCGTATCTTGAATACGGAGTTCTGGGATGTAACGCGGATGGCGGAATTATTGACGTACAGATTTCTGATACCCCAAAGATATACACGGTTGACTTCAACGGTATATCAAGCGAGCACAGCTATATGGATTTTGTAACGCTGAACTCGGATGAAAACTGTTCGTTTGTAATTGACGGCAAGGTCGTGCACGTGGGCACAAGCTACAGCTTCTTTGTCGGCGCGGACACAACGGTCACCACAGCTGAATCTCAGGCAGTTGCCGCTTACAGCTTAATCAATCTAAACGGCATCAGGGTTAACGACGACAATGTAGAGCTCGATATGCTCGCGACGGCAAATGTCGGCGAGGGTACATATCAGCGTATGGGTGTAGCGCTCGCTCTGAGCGAAAAGAGCAAGACCGAAATCGAGAGAGCTGTTAAAAGCGTCGCGACAGGCAGCGGCACAAGCAACAAAATTTTTGTTCACAACTCATCAGTCAATTACGCGAATCGGTCGGGACAGTACCAGTTCCGTTACGCGCCTTACTTCTCAAAGAGCAAGGCGAATGACAAGGTGCTCTATTTCTACACCTATGTAGTAACAGAAGACGGAGTTGAGATAAGCGAAAAAGCTCAGTATGATATGAACAACCTATTGGCGTAAACAAAAACCTGACAGGCGCGGAGATTTCCGAGCCTGTTTTGTT
>JAILPC010000071.1 GCA_024690465.1 Ruminococcus sp. | reverse complement strand
AACAATAATACGGTCGATGATATAACTGAGCAGACTGTTGAGTCCGTTCAAATGAGTGAAAAGCAAGTTGACGACTCAACATCTTATAATACACCGATAGAAAGCGACGGTTTAGAGTCTACAACAAAAATGCAGAAAGATGTTGCTGATTATACATCGCTTGTCACTAGAGAGGTTGACGGCGACGTTTCGATAATTAAACCTTTTGAATTGCCCGAAATGGTCGGAGAAAATAATCTCTATAAGCGATTTAATCAGAGTGTTTGTTTTATTAGAAATTCAGGAATAAAAGCTCGAGATTATAAAGACAAGATTAACGCTCTTGTTAAATTTCAACAAGAGCCTGAGAATGAGTTTGATAATAGAGCTGTAGCAATTTATCTTGACGGAGCTCGCATTGGTTACGTTTATCGAGGCGAAACTCAAGATTTGATAAACGAGTCTCTCGACAAAGAATATCCCGTTGTCGGATATATTCGTGAGTATTTTCAAAGTTTTGACGGAGACAAACTATATTATACTGTAGGAATATATCGCCCGAGCGATTATTTTGAGTCAAAGGAATACAAACTCAAGAGTGTAAGAAAAAGCGCTCTGTTGGATTGCGAGGAGGGTGAGGAGCTCTATCCAGTGTACGATGATGAACGCGAGGAATTTATTGTAGAGAATTCTATCGGTGAAAAGGTCGGAGCTCTCCCAAAACGAGTACAATCTGAAATAAGCAAAACAGAGGATTTTTACGTTGTTTTAAAAGAATTTGACGAGGACGAGGGTTCTTGCGCGATTGTCACTGTCTACTATTAAACAAAATAAAAAACGCCCTCGAGTATTGGCGTACTCAAGAGCGTTGAACATACAGGGAGCGGAGCTCGTCTATATGCTGTAGCAAGTAAATTATAGCCGAAATCCGCTCTCCTGTCAATACAATTTGATAGGAGGGTTTTGTTTTGAAACCGAAAAAACTACCGAGCGGGAATTGGAGAGTCCGAGTCCTTGATTACGTTGAGCCAAACGGTAAAAGACATCTAAAGTCCTTTACCGCGCCGAGCAAAAACGAGGCGGTTCTCAAGGCTCTCGAATGGGAGAAAAAACGTCCGAGCGCAACCTACGGCGAACTCACCCTAGAACAAGCGTACAAGAGATATATTGACAGCAAGGCCGCAACTCTGTCTCCGTCCACCGTCAAGACATACAGAGGATATGAGCGGCGCGACTTTCCGCTGCTCAAGAAAATGAAGCTCAAGGACATCACTGCCGAGCACGTTCAAACGGCTATATCTGAAATCAGTAATAAATACGCTCCGAAAACCGTCCGCAATAAACACGGACTATTGTTTGAAGTGCTCAAGGCATATTGCCCGAGCCTACAGCTTACGACTCACTTACCTCAAGCCGAAATAAAAGACAAAGTAATTCCGACGTCGGACGATGTGAGGATATGTCTTGACAACGCGAATGAGTTTCTCCGTGTTCCGATATTACTTGCAAGCTCGGGGAGTTTGCGCTGTTCGGAAATATGTGCTCTGACTCCCGAGGATTTTTCGGAGTTCGGAGTGCAAATAAATAAGGCTGTCGTATTTGACGACGAGCATAATCTCGCGCTCAAATTGCCTAAAAGCAACGCGGGACATCGCTTTTGTCCCCTCCCCGCCGATGTGATTAAGGAGGCTCGAGCGTGGGAACATTTCGGGCTCAGTCCGGACAAACTTGAGAAACAATATCAAAAGCTCAAGAAAAAGCTCGGGCTCGAGTTTACCTTTCATTCGTTCCGACATTATTTCGCCTCGGAGCTCCACGCTCAAGGCGTCCCTGATAAGTATATCGCAAAAGTCGGCGGCTGGAGAGACGTCTCAACCTTACAAAAGGTTTACCAACATACGCTCCGCAACCGCGAGGCTGTTTACGAGGATAAGATTGTCAATATCTTTGCGACGGAGCTCAAAGTTATAAAAGGTAAAAAAGAAAAGAAACAGGCGTAAAAGTGACACGAAAAATGACACGAATTTTCAAGGATATAGTATTTATGGGCGTTTTGAGGATTTTTCGTAGGGTTCAAGTCCTTCTGCCCCTGCCAAGCTCAAAAGTCTTGAAAGCGGCTTAAACAAGCCATTTTTGAGGCTTTTTGTTTTATTATAGTTCCTTCTGAATTATCGAAAAAAGCTTGTAAATCCTCGACTTGGTGTTTATTTGGTGTTTATTGACATTAAAAGATACTGCGAGTTACATTGAAATACAAAGAAGTCGCCTTTTCAAGCTCTCGGAATATCCGGACTGTTATTTCCGCTGCAGCGAAATATTTTTGTGTTTATTTGGTGTTCAAAAAAGCTTTTCCGCTGCCTTGTTTATTGTGTGTCGGTATTTATCACGTCATATTTTTTGCGGCAGCGGCGTTCTTTGTGCTATTATTCACTCATATTATTGTCTCGAAAGTTCCATGTTGAAATATAAATTTTTGATATTCCAAGCTGAAACAATTCACTATGTATTACCCCTTTTTTCCGCTCTACTGATACATAGTCAAAAAATGCCCTCAAAGTCCGATTCCTATCGCAAGTGTACGAAACGATCTTCACCTTCATCTATAGGGGTTGGTTACGGAATATAAATTTCAGTTAAAACAAAAGGGTTATTGAAAGCTTATTATTGGGCTTAATATGTTTCATCTTGGAACTGCAAAGTGTACTAAAATAAGCTTGTATTATTGGTTATTATCCCAATTGACACTTTCAAAAAACAAAACTATAATATAATCGTTCACAGCAATGATTATTTACAGCATATTATTAAAAGTAGGCAACTACAATTCACGTTTTGCGTGTCTATTACATGAAAGCGTGTCCGCTTTCGGATAGTCATCGCTCGTGCGCGCGTAGCGTGCAACTGAGCGGACAATACAGAATGATTTTTATTCGACAATTCTAAACTACCTTTTTCTGAGTAGTTTCCTCGAATAAAAATACAGGCAGAATAATATACCGGACTTTTATCGGTGTATTATCCTGCCTTTTTTTATTTTTATCCTGCAGCGGAATGGTTCTTCTTTCCACTGAATAAATCGTCAAGTTTATCCGCTGCGTTATCGTCAGCCGACTGTATAGCATGGGCGTAGACTCTGCCTGTGGTGGCGGTGTTTGAATGTCCGAGGCGCTTTGATACGGTTGTGATCGGAACGCCTGCGGCGAGCTGAAGGGTAGCGTTTGTGTGTCGGAGCGAGTGGAGAGTTATAAACGGCAGTTCCGGGCGCGCTTTCATAAACCTTGAGAACCAGCTCGACACACTGTCGGGTTTCAGCGGCTTGCCTTCGGGACCCGTGAATATATAATCGACCTCGCCTATCCAATATGTTCCGATAGATAGCCTGTGCTCTGCCTGAGCAGCCTTGTGAGCCCGCAGATCATCAAGCGCTATTTTGGACAGTTTTATAGTCCGCTCGGAGCTTTTGTTCTTTGTCTTGTCCTCAAACAAGCCTGTATCGGGCAGGAATTGAAGTGTGCGGCAGATATTGAGAGTGCCTTTTCGGAAATCAACATCAGACCATTTCAGTCCGAGCGCTTCTCCGCGTCTCATTCCCGTGAACAACAGCAGGCGTATGAGCTTCCTGTGGGTTTCATCCGCTTCGTCCAGCGCTCTGAGCAACGCCTCCGCCTGAACCTCATCAATATACTTTGCCTCTTTTTCGTCGGCTTTAGGGGTTTTTGTACGGTCGCAGGGGTTTGAAAATAGTATTCCCCATTCGACAGCGGTATTCAGGATCACAGAAATCAGTCTGTGATAGTGCTGTATCGTCTTGCCTGAAAGCGCTTTGTTACCGTCGCCGACAGGAGTAAACAGCTCGCTCAGCGGAATTCCGAGAGCCTCGGACAGCTTTAGAGCGTTAGTCTGATTGACGTTGTTCCCCTTGCGGATAGAAATCATTGTTGTATTTGAGATATCCGAGCGGCGACACAATTCCGCTGTTGAGAGCCTGTGTTCCGCAAGGTAATCGTCCACGCTGATATTGCAATGATACTTTGTGTCGAGCCTGACGCCGCCCTCGGAAAGATTGTTGTAAAAGGCTCTTAGGTGTGTCGGTTGAAGGCGGCTGAGTTTTATGTGACCTATCGCGGCGTTTATACGAGGCAGGAGAGTTTCATATCTCGCGTATGTTCTCGGCCGCAAATCGTTTTTGCGGTCTTTGAGCCAGATTTCCGCGAACTCGGCAAAGCGGATGTTTGCATCAAGCACCTGACCTTTGAGGCAGCGTTCCTCAAATAATGTAGCCTGCCGCTGCGCTTCCTTTTCTATCTGCTTGGCAGTCATACCGGGTTCGGGCTTGTAGGTCATGGTCTTGCGGATCTGACGACCATTCATATCATAGCCGCAGGAGACGGTTATCCGATAGGTTTTTCCGCGTTTTTCAATCATTGCCATTTGTGTCACCTGCCATTTGATTAAACTTCTTCTTTGATTCTTTTATTTGTTCTGTTAGTTTATCATATCTAAGCACTTCTATCAGGTCTTTTCCTCTTATTGCTTCGATATATAACTCCTCACTGTCTTCTCGATCGAAATGTTCCTTTATAGATTGCTCAAGCTCTTCATCATCTGCCTCTCTGAACACATCCCCATCTGAAGTCACAACGTACAAATATTCTTTGTCCGGCTCTTTGTAAAGGTAGTATTCACACAGCTTTTGCAGTAAATTCTTCTCGTAGCGTCGTTCTACTTCTCCATAGGATTTTAATTCGATTTCTTCAATTAAGAAATTCACTATTTTTACGTAATTGTTCATTTGAAACTTATTTATGTTCGAGAGTATTTCTATTGCCTTATCGGATAAACCTGTTGTTTTCTGAATTTCGACAAATTCGCTTCTTACTCCTCTGATCAGATAATCACAGGTAACTCCATAGTAGTCCGCTAATTTAGCCAGTGTTTCATAGTCCGGGCTTCTTTGCCCTGTTTCATAATTAGAAATTGTTGCTCTTGTAACACTAAACGCTTTGGCAAGTTCATCCTGATTGATCCCCTTGCTTTTTCGCAAACCAGAGAGCCTTTTGCCAATCTCTTTATCCTTGGATGGAACAGCCTTTTTATCAATCTGTGACATTTAACATCAATCCTTGTATTCGTTTCAATTTGTTGCAATCACGATTTAATATTCAAATAATGCTTGAATTAACAGTTTGAAACATTTATAATTTAATTAACAACTTGTTGTTATTATCATATCACTAAATCACATAATAGTCAACAACAATTTATTGAAAGGAGTGGTTTTATGACCGCAAATAATGAAATCAAAGCCAGAGCAAAACAAAAAGGTGTTTGTCTGTGGGAAGTAGCGGACAAGCTCGGTCTTGTCGATAGTTCGTTCAGCCGCAAGCTTCGCCGTGAGCTGCCGCCCGACGAAAAGCGGCGTATCATTAACCTGATTGATGAAATCGCAACGGAAAAGCAAAGTGTATCATCATGAATAGTTTTGAAAACAGAGCCTCGGGGAACAATTCCATACAACTAAAAGTATTTCCGCGAGAGACCAACACTCTATTATATTCCGCGGTAGTACACGTAATAAAAAGCGCCGCTCAAAGTGCTGGACCCACTCTGAACGGCTGAGACGTAAAACCTTGTATGCTTTACAGTCCTGTAGATATTCTAACATATTTCCGGGTATTTATAAAGGCTGTAAAAATAATTTTAAGAAATTTTCTCACAAATTGCATAAAAGAATGCAATTATCCCCCGATTTAAGCCTATAAGTGAGGGGATACCTCGAAATATTAAAAAGGAGTATCACATATGATGAACGATACGAACATAAAACAAGATACAAAAATCCCGACCGTGCTGACCGTTAAGGACGCGGTTATGAGGATAAAAACCGAGTGTCCGGGCACGGCTATCTCGGAACATTACCTCAGACAGCTTATCCGCGACGGAGTTCTGCCCGAGCTCAAGGCAGGCAATAAGCTGCTGATCAACCTCGATGTGCTCGCGGAATACCTCACAAATCCCGACGACGCAAAGTTCAGACCTAAGAAAACAGGAAGCGGAATCAGACCTGTCAAAGCAGGGTGGTGAGCTCTTGCATATTGAAGAAATTTTAAACTATTTCTCGGGCGTGAAAAAGCTACATAGCAACGACCATTACACTGTACTCTGTCCCTGTCACAACGATCACAAGCCGAGCCTCGATATTAAAGCCGGCGAGAAAGGAATCGTGATGTCCTGCCCTGTGTGCGGAGCCGACGGCAAAAGAGTTATGCAGGAGCTGGGGCTTGATGTAAAAGAACTGTTCTACGAGCAGCGGAATACTCAGCCAAAGCCCGACAACACCGACTACATCTACTCGGACAAGCTCAAAAAGACGCGCTTCTACGTCTGGAATAACAAAAAGCAGCGGTATGACAAAGCATTCTGCTGGTACCGTAAAAGCGGCGAAAAGTGGATCAAAGGAGCAGGCGGCCAGGAGCCGCCTCTTTACAAGCAGCAGAACATTGAATGGGCGAAGATCCACGGCAGAACGCTCTACATAGCCGAGGGTGAAAAGGACGTTGACACGCTCACCAAACAGCTCAGACTGCCGGCAGTCTGCTCGCCTCACGGAGCGGGCAAGGGCAAACTCGAAAAGAAGTGGCGAGCGGAATATAACGGGCTTTTCAGCGGAGTAGATGTCGCGATCATTCCCGACAACGACGAAGCAGGACTGACTCTTGCTCATTACATAGCCGCTCAGATCAGGCCCTATGCCGCCTCTGTGCGTGTTTTAGACCTCACGGCAGAGTGGGACAACCTGAAAGAAAAAGGCGATATAACGGACGTTTACGAAAGCGAAATGCCGCTGCCCGACAAAAGCATAGCCGACATCGTGCGCGATAAGCTCGAAGCCCTCACTCTGATCACGGAGGAATTTGTTACCGAAAAACTTTCCGAAACTCCCACTTATCCAAACTGGAGTTATGAAAGCGGAGACAGCCGTAAGCTCAACGAACAACTCTACATAACCGAGTTTATCAAAACCCACAACGTCAAGTGCATAAATAACAAGCTCTATTCCGTTGACGGCGCAATTGAGGACGGCAGAGCAAGACAGATTATAATACAAGAGATTCTCCCCTATGTCAAAACAAACCACGGCGACAAGGCGGACAAGCTCCTGAAAGGCATAAAGGCGCTCTGCTACACCGAACCTCCCGAACCGAGCATCGAAAAGCTTCACTTCAAAAACGGCACGCTATCAAAGGATGAAAACGGCTTGTTCACGGTTTTCAGCGAGAAGAAAGAATTCTGTCTGAACCGCTTCTCCGTCAATTACGATCCCGACGCGCAAACCCCCGAAAAATTCAAAAAATATCTCGGCGAGGTTTATCACGAGGATGACGCGCTGACCTTACAGCAATACTGCGGCTATTGCCTTTTACCGACAACGATAATGCAAAAGGCTCTGATCATCATAGGCGAAGGCGGCGAAGGCAAAAGCGTGCTCGGCTCTATCCTCAACAAAATCATCGGCGAGAGCAACGTGTATAACGAGAGTATAGGCGTTCTGCAAACCACCTTCGGTATCGCGAATGTAGAGGGCAAGCTCGTGTTTATCGACGATGACCTCAGTGAGAACGCGCTCAAAAATGCCAGAGCCTTCAAGAACCTTGTTACCAACAAGACAACGATTGCCGCTCAAAAGAAGTTCGTGCAGGACAATCAAATCAAATCATTCGTGCGGTTTATCTGTTTCGGGAATTTCACGCTCCAAGCCCTGTACGATATAAGCGAGGGTTTTCACCGCCGTCAGCTGATAATGCAGGCAAAGCCAAAGGATACAAGCCGCGTTGACAATCCCTTCCTCGACAGAGAGATCGTCGAAAATGAGGCTGAGGGAGTTATGATGTGGCTTATTGACGGACTGAATAAGCTGATACGAAACAACTATCAGATATACCTGAGCGACCGCACAAAAGAAACAAGCGACAGTTTTAAGCGTGAAAACGACAGCGTGTATATGTTCCTGACCGAGTGCGACGGGATAACAATCGGGCAAGGTCTGAAAGCTCATTCCTCTGCGCTTGTAATCGCATATCAGAAATTTTGCGACGATAACGCGCTTACTCCGCTAAAGGAACGCTCTTTTCTCGCCGCTCTGAAAAGCAAAGGTAAACAATTCGGTATAACAAAACCCGACTATCCTTTTGAGCTTCCGAGAGAACGCGGAAAGAAAAGCGCAAGAGGATTTGAGGGCATATCCGTCAAAGACAGCTACTTCTATCTCTAACCGCTGCACTACACTTCACTACGGTTACACTACACTTCCGTATCGCTGAAAAACGCAGTGTTTATCGGAAACACTACGCTCACTACACATACTACGGTTAAAATTATATAATAGAGTTTTTTATATAAGGCATTTATGTATTTATATTTTTTATATATTATAGATTTTCCGCGTTTTATGTGTAGTTTCCGTAGTAAACCGCATTAAACCTGAACTTTAAGTGTATATAAGCACTACACATAATATACCGAAAGCCGACCGGAAAGGATAATATGACCGACAAGGAACTTTTGATAAAATACCTTTCGCGTTTTCAGCAGGCAAAGGCAAGGATAACCGAACTCGAAAAGCTCAGACAGCGGATTGAGGAAAATGCGGTAACCCTCAAAGGGATTGACACGTCCTCCGTAAAAGTACAAACGAGCAGATTATACGACAAGGTAAGCGCGCCTGTTCTGTCGGCTGTATCGGTTGATGAACAAATCGAGAGGATCCGGCAGCGACTTCCTGTTCTGATGAACGAAACAGCGGCGGTCATCAAAATACTGCCCCTTGATTTTCAGGGCTGGACGGTGCTTTATCTCCATTTTCTGTCGGACAGAAAGCTGTCGGATATCGGGAATACGATCAGCGTTTCACGAAGTCAGGTTTATGTGCTGTATCACAACGCCCTCGATACTCTCCTGAATAACAGCGAAATCCGCGAGCAGATTTATAAGTATAAGCAGCGGCTTATTGATAAGCACAAAAGACATTTAAAGAAGAATACTAATGTCGGTGTCTAATACCGCCTGAATTCAAAGGGACGGCTTTATATACGGCTCTTTCATCCCCTGCCTTTTCAGCGGTAGCTTTAATGCACGTAGGCTACGCTTTAAAGTCAAATGCTGTTTGATTATGTGCCGCTGTATTATAGGGCTTGTTCAACACCTCCCTATGCAAGCCTGACGGCCGCAAGTCAGTTTGGCAGATATATCGACTTCATATTATCAGCTGAACAAATATAAAAACAATGCGATATTACTCATTAAGATTCAAATATCTTCATTTACAAAACATATAAACCTAACGCAAAAGGAAAACGCATAACACCTTCACCCTCCCCGTTACGTCCTCGGTCAGTAGGTACTACTGAAGGGGGTGGGGTCAATACGGGGCGAGGAAGGCTCGGCGAAAACTCGGATATAAGCCGAAAAAATTTTTGCATTTCGTTACGCAAAACTTTACCGTCCTATTAGATGGTTATTAATTACAAACACATCAGCATGGATGTGTCTATGGAAGGAAGAAAAATGGCTACCAAAAGCCAGGAAATAGGAATTAAAATATCAGGCTCAATAGATCCTTCGCTCCAAAAGTCAATATTTGCCGCAGAAAAGGAAATGCAGCGGATAAACAAAGGCACAGGGCAAGTATCATCGGGCTTTAAAAACGCTGGTAGTTCGGGAACTCGGTTTGGATCTGATTCAGTTAGTGCAGTTAACAATCTCGATGCCGCACTTGCTTCAGCTGGCATTATTGCTGGGCTTACTGCTACATACAATGCTTTCATGGAGTGTGTTGAGGCAGCGGATAAGTACGAAACAGCCATAGCAAAAGTATCAACAATCGCTGATACCTCACAAAAATCCATTGGGAACATTAAGAGCGAGATAACTGCACTTTCTCAGGAAACAGGAAAGAGTGTTCTTGAACTTTCAGAGGCAGAGTATCAGGCTCTCTCGGCTTCTGTGGATACAGCGAAGTCTGTCGATTTTGTTGCACAAGCAAATCAACTGGCGGTGGGTGGTTTTACTGATGCAACAAGTGCTGTTGATGTTCTCACTACTGTTCTGAATGCATATGGGCTCGAGGTGGATAAAGCCTCAAACATATCTGATATGCTTATTTTAACTCAGAACAAAGGTAAGACTACCGTAAACGAGCTTGCTTCATCGCTCGGTTCTGTTATCCCGACGGCGGCTGCTTACAATACCAACATGGAGAACATATCAACTGTTTATGCAGAGTTGACCAAAAATGGTATCGCGACAGCAAACACAGGGACCGCGGTGCGCGGAATGCTCAATGAACTTGGTGATACTGGCAGCGATGTATCGAAAACGCTGTATAAGGAAACCGGGCAAACATTTGCAGCATTAATGCAAAACGGAAAAAGTCTCGGAGATGTTATAGAAATTCTGAGCAAGTCTGTTGATGGTGATGCAACTTCATTCAGAGGTTTGTGGAGTAATGCACGAGCAGCACAGGCTGCATTAACTTTGTTTAATGTCGGAGCTGAGGATTTTAACAGTGTTCTCGGTGATATGCAGAATAGTAGCGGAGCAACTTCAGAAGCCTATGCTAAAATGACCTCTACAGCTGAACACGCTCAAGAAGTTTTTAATACTTCGGCCGAAAACTTGAAAATTTCTATTGGAGAAACACTTTCTCCTGCAGTTGAAGGTTTATATAACCTTGGTACAGATGGAATGCAATTAATAAATGAATTAGTTGAAACATGTCCTGTACTTGTTCAGGTAATAGCTGCAGGGGCGGTTGGTGTTGGCGTGTTTGCTGCAGGTCTAACTTTATATACCGTGGGAGCTAAAGTTGCAGCGGCAGCAACAGCTGCACTAACGGCAGCTATGGAAACAAATCCTATATTTATGGGAGTTACAATTGGTGTCGCTGCTGCAGCATCTCTTGTTACACTTGCAGCAACAATAAGAAGTGTAACGAATGAAGCTGACGATCTTACAGCATCGTCCCAAAAGCAAAAAGATGAGATAGATGATCTTAATGCTGAGTATGATGACGCTTGCGAAAAATTCGGTAAAACATCTGATGAAGCTATTGAATTAAAGCTAAAGATAGATGAATTGACTACCAAATACGAGAGTAACAAACAGACTATCGGTGAGCTTTTACAGAAGCAAGCAGATTTAAACGACAAGTATGCTGAATTAAAAGACTCCGATCAATCTAGTACACTTGATGAAGAAGCAGCCTCTGCGATGTATTTGGCTAATAAGCTATTCTCATTAGCTGAAGAAACAAATCGTACTGCTGTTGAAAATCAGGAAATGTATGCAATCGTTAACAAGTTAAACGAGGAGTTCCCAGAATTATCTCTTAACTATGACGATGTTATATCTAAGACTGGAAAAACCAAAGAAGCGCTTCACTCGTATCTAGAAGGTCTTTATAATCAAGAACAATATCAGAATGCTCAAAAACAATGGACAGATACTTATTCATTGCTTCAACAGCAGGAAGAAGAATTCGGAGATTTAGAGTCTCAGCTTGAAGCTATAGATAAAAAGTACCGAAAGTATGGATATAGTTTCCGCGACCTAAGAAGTGTTCTTGACAGCGATGAAACTGATTATTATGGTCATGGTAATAGCGCTGTTGATTATCTCAATGAACTTAACAAAGAGATAGAATTCACCAAAGAAAATAATGAAACAGCAAAAATGAGCCTAATTGATGCATACGATACTGCATCAGAAAACATTGGCAGTTTAAAGAAGGAGCTTGAAGGTTACGAAAACACCATGCTTGGTGTCACAGGTGCTACTGATAAAAGTAGTGAATCATCCAATAATTGGAAAAATGTAACGTCAACTGCTATTCAGGGTGTTCAAACGGAAATTGATGCACTGGCAGCTTCTTATGACGAAGCTTATAGCGCTGCTTATAAATCAATATCCAACACAGCGAGTCTCACTAAGAAGCTCAGCAATGAAACAGATGTAACTGCTTCCTCAATGAGAGAGAATTGGCGTAGCCAAACTGAATGGATCAATAATTATTCCTCGAATCTAAAAAAAGCACAGGAATATGGGGTTACAAAAGGTTTGGTTGATTCGCTTTCTGATGGTTCTGAACAATCAGGACAATACATCAATCAAATTATTGCTCAGCTCGATGGTATGAATAAAGCCGATGCGAAAGAGTTTGTGAAAGGACTTAATAGCGATTTTAAAAGCGTTACTAAAGCGGAAAAAGGCTTTGCAGATACTGTAGGCAAGTATAAATCAGATTTTGATAAGAACATGGAGGGTATGGTAACAAAAGCTGAAACCTCCGTTCGTAAAATGGGGTTAAAAGGTGAAGCGTATAACAAGGCTGCGGAAACAATTCAAGGATATATTGATGGAATAAAATCCAAGCTTGGCTCTGTAGGAACAGCGGCCGCAGCAGTAAAAAACGCTGTTAATTCAAAGTTGACCTCAAAAGGATTAAACGCATATCAGCAACAAACTACTGATGTTGAACAGAATGCCAAAGGAACAAAGCACTCTGCTGAAATCTTTCTTGCAGGCGAAAAAGGTCCCGAACTTGTTGTAAACGCCGAGGGTAGCCAAGTGTTTACTGCAGCGGAAACGCAGCGGATCCTGTACGGCAATGCCGACGGCTCAGACAGCTATGATAATACGGTTGCTATGTTTGATATCCCGGAGTTGATTGCCCAGCTTATGCCTAAGAAGCCGAGAGGCGGATTGACACTGAGTGAGATGGCAAGTAATATCGGCGATACAACTACAGATAACTCTTCACACACCTTTATTCATTCACCTACATACAATATCAGCGCTAAATCTGAATCCTCAATAGCTGATACCATAAGGAAGGCGGATAAGCTCTCAAAAGCTGAGTTTGAAAGGTATATGAAGGAATACGAAAGCTCTCGAAAGAGAGTATCTTTTAAAAACCGATAAGGAAGGAAGAACGCAATGGAATACACATTACCAAGTTATGTATCAGAACACCTTAAAACCACAGGCGAGGATCCTGAAGCGTTTCTGAAGCGCGCGGTTTCCGCTGCTGTTCTCAAAGATAAAATGAACGGCTGGTCGGAGCTGCCGTATTGTGCCGTACTTGATGTTTATGCAACAGAAAACGGTCTGCTCTTGCTTACATTCGCGGACGGCGACCGCCGGATTTTTGACACGGATCACTTTAAAGACAGCCCAATTTACAAGGAGCTTACATATCCCTCGGCGGTTACCTGTGTCGTAACAGAAGGTTATACTGCCGCGTTCAAGGACAAGTACGGCATATTCAATGAGCTGCCGCCTGAGTTTCTTTATAATAACAGCGTTTCAATATCTTGTCTTAAATCCGCCGTACAGCAAGCCGCTGCCAAAGAAAGAGTAAAACGATCAGAGGAATACCTTGAAAGCCGCTCATCCGCACCGACAGTCTCTGAATCGCTTGAAAAATTGCGCTTGCCGGCTGATTTTGTTAATGATTTTGAAAATTGATCACCCTCGATTATCATTGACGATAATAACTTATTCTGTTAGAATATACCTAAAGAGGTGATTATAATGGCTATCAGAATAATGTTGTCACGAAAGCTCGGCGAACTCCGCTGGACTCAGGCAGATCTCGCAAGACGCACAGGTATCAGAGCTTCAACGATTAACGATATGTATCACGAGCTTTGCGAGCGCGTGAATCTCGAATATCTTGACCGCATTTGTAATGTTCTGAACTGCGATCTAACAGAATTGCTTGTCTATGAGCCGCCGAAAGATAAGGACGAAATAATAAAAACATACCGTAAAAGCTGAAAAAGCTCCCGCAGGATTTCCCGCGGGAGTCTCTTTTTGTTTTTTTACCTGTCAAACGCTTGCCGCAATATCGCGCTGAGCATATCGATGTCATAGCCGTTCTTATAGGCTTTCAGCCTCTGGATCGGGATATTAAACATCCATTCCTTTCCGGCATCAACCGCTGTTCCAAAAGGTAAGACGCCTTGTTTCAGCCCTTTGTAAACAAATTGCTCACTCACGCCGAGATACCTCGCCGCGACCTTCGGCGGAACATTGACATACTCCTTCCCTGTTTTCGGGTTAATCAGCAGTTCTTCCATGTC
This sequence comes from Ruminococcus sp., assembly GCA_024690465.1. Taxonomy (GTDB): domain Bacteria; phylum Bacillota; class Clostridia; order Oscillospirales; family Acutalibacteraceae; genus Ruminococcoides. The sequence continues at coordinate 3,743 of JAILPC010000071.1, read as the reverse complement.
AATACTTTCCTTTAAAACATCTCGGTAATCCTTTTCTGCAAGTTACCGGCAAGTTAAATATTTTTAACCTAACACCAAAAAATTCAGCATTAAAGCCACTTTTCCTGAATGGGAACTATCTTTCAATTAAAAATCCCGTTGCCCTGCAAGTTACCAGCAAGTTAAACTAAGCCCAAAAAGGAACATAACTCATGTATCGAGGCGCTGTGTAAGGATCTAACGGTTTTATAATCTTTTTCGCTACAGCCTCTTTAATAACCCTGGACACACTGGCTGATGAATGCTCTTTCAATCCAAATCTTTCTCTCAAGGATTTGTTTGTTAACTGCTCATTTTGCACCTGTTTTATACACGCATGCAGATAGCAAGCCCAAAGTCTATCTTCAGCGGAAAGATTAATAAAAGGCATTTCAGAAAACAATGTTACCTTTGTATTATCATCATACAAGTTAATTTTCGGGGCGGGCAGCTGTCCTATTTCACATGAAATAACAATCTTGTCCCATCCGGTTCCTAATTCTTCACATATCCTCAATTCTCTCATAATCGAAGCCAATTTCTCATTTCTTGATTTCGGAGGATTGTCCACAATACGATACACATCAACAAGAGGAACTCCGGGGTTTGTTATTTCAATTCTGCCGTCAAAGATTTCGACTACCGGTCCTGTTCCGGTTATTGAGAAATCCTGATGTATTAACGCGTTTGCGACCGATTCTCTTATTGCAAGTATAGGATAGGCTGTTTCTTTCTCCCTTAATGCTTCTCCTATTGTTTCGTGTGTCGGTATCAATGCTTCAATGTATTTTATTATCCCTTCAAACGCAACAACATAACCTTGATTAACAACATTTTCGCGAAGCATTTGCATTTTATTGTTACCTTCATATTGAACAATCCTTATAGCCTTTCTGGAAAGCCGAGGGAAGCTCTCCAAGTGTTTGGCAAATAGAATTGCTCCCATATTAGTTATTGTATACAAGCCATTAATCTGTTTTATTATTATTTCTTCTTCACAAAGATAAAACGCTATATTTTCCGCCGTTGAAGGTATTTTTTCTTTTTTTAGGTCAAAATACACTTGATAATCTAACAGTGATAACGCTTCAGACAATTCAAGATTCTCAACAGCAAATCTTTCCTCAAACCTTGTATTTCTTATTCTGTCCCATAGTTTCGCTTGCAAAGCAGGAAATTCATTCAATTTCTTCGTATAGCTCCCGTTTCTGATATAGTCAATTTTTTCAAATGTTACCGTTTGATTAACCGCTCTATATATTATGAGCACTCCAACATTCTTATTATTCATTTGTACAGAATGAAATTCAAAATCAGCATTTTTCGAGAGCAAGGAGCGAAGCCAGTTTCCTAATTCCTCATTACCTTGTTTTATGTTCTGTAAATCCTTATCCGTTCCAATTATTTCGTGCGTTTTATCATTAACGCCCCAAATCATATAAGCGCAGCGCTTTTCGTGTAACGCAGCACTATTCGCAAGAGCACTAATATCTTTACCAATCATTTTGGGATCATAATTATTATGTTTGAATTCAAACCACTCAGCTTCATTATCATATTTACAAAGCTCATTAACTAACAACACTAAATTTTCCATATCTCACCTTTTAATTACCTGGGGTATTCTATAACATATTCTTTATCCGCCTTCAAAACGAGCGAGAAATTCAGTATTTCGCCGATTTGGCAAAGTTCCTTTGTGCTGAAATTATCCCTTGTCATTTTATTTGTCAGATTTTGTCTGGATATTCCGAGTTTTTTAGCAAGCTCCATCTGTGTCATATTCAAATCCTTGAGCCTGTCTTTTATAGCTGTTGAAGCGGACATAGCCATTCCTCCTTTTATCCGAGCAGCGGCAAATAAAAAGCCACTCCTTCATTGTAATCATTATAACATAAATATGTACACTTTTCAATGTACAGAATTACCAAAGTTTCGCCTAAATCTTTGTACACTTTTTCGTGTCTAAAGCTATTGACTTTGTAAACGTATTAGTGTACAATATAATTAACGAAAGGGAGAGACACCCGTTGATAAACATCCGTTATCCTGCGACTACGATACACCCGACAGCGCGTAAGACAGGGCAAGGCAGGCAGCGCAAACAATATCAAACCGAAAGGAAGCAGTTACAATGACAATCAAGGAAATGGAACAGAAGGCAAGAGAACTCAGAGAAATGCTCGCTCTGATCGCCGAAGCGCAGGCAGAAGCCGACGCAATCAAGGATGAACTCAAAGCCGCTATGGGCGACCGTGATAGCATTCAGGCGGGCGAGTATAAAATCACCTACAAGACCGTTAAATGCTCCAGAATGGACACCATGGCACTCAAAAAGGCTATGCCTGACATATTTACCGCCTTCACCAAAGAGAGCGTCACACGCCGATTCTACGTAGCATAAGAAAAGCCCCTGCCAAACCGACCAAAGTATAAGCAAGGGCAACCGCACAAACGGTTGAGATAATTATAGCTTAACCGCTGCGACAAGTCAATAAAAGGATTGTGGAAAACCTCAAACGCGCTGAGCAGTACCGATGTTCAGCGCGTGACATCAATCAGAAAGGAGTCTGTTCATTTGAAAAGCAAAGAACTATATGTAAACAAAGAGGAATTATCGGAAGCAGCGGTCGCTCTGGATGCCGCTGAATACATAATCGAGGAAATTCAAAGCGAGTATTTTGACCGCTTTGATAACAACTCCGAGGACGACAGATTCGCGATTGCCGTTGAATTCACCCGATTCAGAGCAAAAGCCGCTGTCCTCTCTATGCTGATCAATAAAATCTCAACTGCATTTGAGACACACGAAATCAAAGTTTACAAGTAATAATAAAGAAGGCGCGAGAAATGATATCTACAAAAGATATGCTGATAGACATAATCGAAAAAACCGATAACGAAAAAGTGTTAAAGGATATGCTCAGTATTCTGAACGAAATCTATTTGCTTTTTATCAACGGCCGTTGGGATTGTTAGGCGATCCACGTCTTTACATTTCAATCAGAATATGATATATTAATTTCACACAGGGTTTTCTATGTGTATTTCATCTGAGAAGCGTTATTCCTCGTTGTATGGGTTTGCGCGGAGGTGCCGGGACGGTTTACGGTGACCCTATTTACAACTATGTCTTTAGGCAAAAAACCGTTGTAAAAATGTTTGAATGAGTTTTCTTTCAGACTGATTTTGAAAAGAGCTAACGGCGGAGCTATTCTGCCGTTTTCTTTTTTTCATGAAAGCCGCTGCCCTACTCCAAGCAATAACAAGCCCTCGGCTTGGTGTTTATTTGGTGTTTATCATCGTTAAGACTTATTTTGAGTTATGATGAGATACCAACTTATAAACGGCTTAACCACTGCCTTTATCATTAGCGGCGACGACTTATAGTTATATACAAAATCAACAAAATATGCCTCCAAAACCGCGTGCCGAGGGTTCAAGTCCTTCTGCCCCTGCCAACCCAAGAATGGCTTAAACACTGCGTTTAAGCCGTTTTTCTTTGCCATTTTTTGCTCATTTAGAGGATACAAATTGGTGTTTTGAGGGTCTATTTGGAGTTCAAATCGTGCGGTTTTTTGACACAAATCGCATAAAAGTCGTAGCGTATAGCATCAAAAGAGCATCATTTTTTGGGTATAAAATATTTCAAAATATAATAAAAAAACTAAGTCCTTTGGTCTTATTCTTAGAATAAGACCAAAGGACTTTATCATTATTTACTG
>JAILPC010000034.1 GCA_024690465.1 Ruminococcus sp. | reverse complement strand
AAAAACAGGACGGTAGTAAGTATGAGTAAAAAGAAAACAATACAATCAAAACCAAGTAAAAAAGAGGCAAGCGCTCCGCTGAACAAGAACGCCTGTATTATTATAGCGGCTGTTGAGCTGTTTCTCTTTATCTTCGGGCTTCTCGACGTTTCCGAGACAATAAACCTTACCCCGTTCAAGGGTACGGTTTTCTTCCTTTTTGTCGCGTCAATACCGATTGCGGTGATGTATTTCTTAGGCAAAAAGCTTGTCAATCGCGGAGTGTTCAAGTTTATGGGCATCGTGCTGATAATCGCGGCTCTGCTTGAGATTACGCTGTTCCAGTTCCCGACCTACAGCAGCTTTATGTCAAAGGGCGAACAGTTCAGTCTGGCTCCCTCGACAGCTTCTTTGACGGGATCGGGCTACACACAGAACTCCGACGGCTCTGTTACAATCTCGGGCGAACAGGAAGCCGCGCTTGAATTCAACAACGTCAACAAGGTAATTGACACTATCAAGACAAACCTTGAATTCGCTGACGGAACCAAGTGCGTAAAGCTTAACGTTGACGCCAGTGACGAAACTCACTACACCCAGAGAATTAACATCGGCACACAGGATATTACCAAAACCGAGAGCTCGCAGTTCATAAGAATGCACCTCAACGGCAAGGTCACTTCGATTAAGCTCAAGTTTACAAACATAGTGACAGGCAGCAAAATAACTGTCAAAGGCTTTGATTTCAACAGGTCGATACCTTTCAACATAATGTATCTGAGATTCCTGCTTATTGCTCTGCTCGCGCTGCTTTCATACGCGCTGTTCAGCTCAAAGGCTCTAAAAGCGACCTTTGAAAACAACAGCACAAAATGCTTTGCGGCTATGCTCGCGCTGTTCCTTGCGGCACTCGTGTGTATGACTGCCGTAATCGGCTACAAGCTTCCCGACGGTGGACTCGGGGCTGACTTCCAGTCGCCTGCTACAAATCAGATTAATCAGGAAATTGTTGACGCGTTTGAAAAAGGTCACGTTGAGCTCGACGTTCAGCCGAGTGAAGGCTTCAAGGCTCTGAGCAATCCGTATGACTGGAGCCTGCGTCTCGCTAAGAGCGAGAACGGAGCCTGGGATCACGTTTACTTTAACGGAAAATATTACTCCTACTACGGCGTAGCTCCCGTGTTCGTTCTGTTCCTGCCGTATCATCTGATAACGAACCATTACTTCCCGACCGATATAGCGATTCTGCTGTTCTCGATTATAGGGCTCGCGTTCCTCAGCTGGCTGTACTTCGAGATAATATCGCGGTTCTTCAAAAAGCTGCCGCTCAGCGTTGTGATTTCTGGATTTGTTGTGATGATAAGCTCCTGCGGCGTGTTCTATCTAACAGGCAGAACGCTGTTCTACGAAATCTCGATTTCGTCGGGCTTTATGTTCACGACGCTCGGTGCGTTTCTGCTCGTGTCTTCAAACATCTTTGAGGACAAAAAGGTAAACGTCGTCAAGATATTGTTCTCGTCGCTCTGCTTCGGAATGGCTGTTCTTGCCCGTCCGACGCTTGCGGTATACGCGTTCTGCGCTGCGCTGTTCTTCGGCTGGAGAATACTCAAAGACTTCAAGTCAAAGGCAAAAGGCAGAGTGCTCTTCGCGATTTGCGCGGCAGTTCCGCTCGCTGCGTGCGCGATATTCCAGATGTGGTATAACTACGCGCGTTTCGGTTCGTTCCTCGACTTCGGAATCAGCTACTCCGTAACAATCAACGACTTCACCAAAAACAGTTTCTATCTGATTTTTGTACTCATTTCACTGTTCGGATATCTCTTAGCGACGCCTACGGTTTCGCCGACATATCCCTTCGTTACAAACAACTTCAACCGCCTCGGCGCAAACGGCTACTACTTCCAGGACGTAGGCTCACTGCCGGGTATTATCTTCCTCGCGTTCCCCGTGCTCGGATATCTGTTCGGCGGAAAAGCGCTCAAGCTCATTCCCGATAAAAAGCAGAGGTTAAAATACCTCTGGATGATAGGGCTTCCGTGCCTGCTTATGCCGATTGTCATTATCTGCTCGGTATGGGAGAGCGGCTACGCGGTAAGATATGTTGCCGACTTCACCTGGGAGATGCTTATCGGCGCGCTGATTATCCTCTATTTCCTCTATCTCAACAGCGAGAACGAACACCGCAAAAAGCTCTTTGAAAAGCTTATGGCGTTTTCAGCGGTTGCGGCGGTTATCATCAACGGAATACTCATCTTCAACTTCACGTTTGAAAGCGGCAAGTATCCCGAAGCGTCCGCAATGCTCAGTCAGATGATTTCATTCTGGATATAAAACCAAATATATAAGCAAAAGAAAAGCCTTGAGTTCAGCGACTCAAGGCTTTGATTTATTATGAGTGGCTTAGGCGAGCTTAAGGTCTCCTTCCTTAACCCAGCCGATTTTTCTGAGCAGCGCGTTGATAAGCGGAGCCAGAACAGCGGGGAGCACAATGCAGATAAGCACGAGCCCGATCCAGTCAAAGGCTGTCGGCACGATTGCCGAAGCGCCCTTTGCGATAGCTTCTTCACTCGGACTCAGCCAACCTGTAATTACGCCGATAGGACCGCACATACCGCAGGTCCCCATACCCGAGTTGATAGCCGCGCCGTTCATCTGAAGACCGAACACACAGGTTGCAATCGGACCTGTAATCGCCGATACAACTGTCGGAGCAATCCAGATTCTGGGATTTCTGACGATGTTGGGCATCTGGAGCATAGAAGTTCCGAGTCCCTGACTGACGAGACCGCCCCAGCGGTTTTCTCTGAACGACATTACGGCAAATCCGACCATCTGAGCACAGCAGCCCGCGACAGCCGCGCCGCCCGAAAGTCCTGTCAGCGCGAGTACCGAACAGATAGCCGCTGACGAAATCGGGAGAGTCAGCGCGATACCTACCAGTACCGATACGGCAATACCCATAAGGAAGGGCTGAAGGTTTGTAGCGTTGTTAATCAGTATACCAAACGCGTTCGCGCCCTGACCGATTGGCGGAGCAATGAGCTTAGCGAGCGCCACACCGATGATTATCGTCACGGCGGGAGTTACAAGGATATCAACCTTTGTTTCTTTTGAAACTGCCTTGCCGAACTCAGCGGCGATAATCGCGATAATAAACACAGCCAAAGGACCGCCCGCGCCTCCCTCGGCGTTAGCCGCCCAGCCGACAGCCGCCAGCGAGAACAGTACCATGGGGTCAGCCTTGAGCGCGTAGCCGATAGCTACCGCCATAGCGGGACCTGAAACAGCCATTGCGTACGAACCGATATCCGTAAGGAACTGTACGCCGCACTGTACGCCGATTGTCTTGATAATCGTGCCGATTAACAGCGAGCAGAAAAGTCCCTGAGCCATAGCGCCCAGCGCTTCAACGCCGTAGCGTTTGAGAGAAATTTCAATATTTTTGCGTTTTAAAAACGCTTTGAGTTTATTAATAACAATCACCTGCTTTATCGATTTAACTCAATAAAGCATTATACACAATATATTTATTTTTGTCAAATCAATGCATTTTGAGCGCGGATATCCTGTCGGTTCTGAAATCAACAATCAGTCCGAGAATTAAAGCCGCGGCGGTTGTAACGATTGCTTCGGGTATCATATAGCTTGCGTTATATGTTAATGAATAGAGCCACGCGGGCGTACCCTCGGGAGCCCATCCTCCCCATACTGTCCAGCCCGAGATAAAGTGGCATATATAGCGAAGTGCACACGCGAGCAGCGAGCCGGCTATAAGCTCAAGTGCCTGATGCTTGCCGAGCTTGTCACGGAAAACGCCCGCGAAACCGATTACGCCGAAAGCAATAAGATAGTCAAAAAGAATAATGGTTATCGCGGCTAAAAATGATGTAGCGTAGCTTAGGTTGTTAAGACCGATTACCATCTGTACAAGACCGTAAACAGCGCCTGCGATTAATCCCCATTTCCATTTGTAACGATAGGCGATAAGAACCATAGGCAGCATACTGCAGATAGTTACGCTTCCGCCGAACGGAAGATTCGCGATTGTGAACAGGCTGAGTACAGTCGCGAGCGCAACCATAATTGCTGTTTCGGTCATTTTCAGAACATTCTTGCTCATTAAAATCACTCCTTAAAACAAAAACGCCGCGCAAACGCGCGACGTAATAATACAAACTTCCTTAACAAGCTTCCTACGTCGGCATTATCCGAATCAGGTCGGGGAACTGATTGCTTCCTTGCAGGACATCAGTACCCAAGGGTATAATCTCAGCCAAGCCGTATAGACGCTCAGCACCCCTGTGTTTATTTGTCGTACCTATCATACAACTAAATTCTCTCCCTGTCAAGTTGAAAAAATGCAATAAATATATTATACTGGTAAAAAATGTAATTGAGGTAAACTATGATAGAAACAGAAGAAAAAGTAACGCGCGCGCTGCTTGTGTCAGTAGATACGGGAAAGTTCGACGCCGAGTCGAGTATGGACGAGCTCGAGGAGCTTGTCAAGAGCGCGGGCGCGGAGCCTGTGTTCACTGTTATCCAGAAGCTTGATCGTCCCGAAACAGCGACCTACGTCGGCAGCGGAAAGCTTCATGAAATTAAGGAAAAATGCGAGGCTCAGGAGATAGATCTCATTGTCTGCGACAGTGAGCTCAGTTCCACTCAAATTAAAACCCTCGAGCGTGAGACCGACACACGCGTAATTGACCGCACAACTTTAATTCTTGACATATTCGCGTTGAGAGCGCGTTCAAAAGAGGGTAAGCTCCAGGTTGAGCTCGCTCAGCTTAAGTACACCCTGCCGAGGCTTACGGGAAAGGGCGTTGAGCTGTCGCGTCTCGGCGGCGGTATCGGAACCCGAGGTCCGGGTGAAACAAAGCTCGAGACCGACCGCAGACATATCCATCGCCGTATGGAAACTCTCAAGGAACAGCTCAAGGACGTTGAGAACCACCGCTCACGTCTGCGTCAGCGCCGCGAAAAAGACGGCGTTATAACCGTTGCCATTGTCGGCTACACAAACGCGGGCAAAAGTACGTTGATGAACTGTCTCACAGACGCGGGCGTGCTCGCGCAGGACAAGCTGTTTGCGACCCTTGACCCGACGTCAAGAGCGCTGAAGCTTCCCGACGGCGTTACTGTTATGCTTATAGACACCGTAGGGCTTGTGCGCAGACTTCCGCACGGACTTGTTGAAGCGTTCAAGTCTACGCTTGAGGAGGCTGCTCAGTCCGATATAATTCTCAACGTGTGCGACGCGAGCTCTCTTGAAGTTATGACTCACAGAGAAGTCACATCCGATTTGCTTTGCGAGCTCGGCTGCGGCGATACTCCGATAATCAACGTTTACAATAAGTGCGACAGATTATCTCCGCTCGAAATCGCTCCCGATGACAACCTCAACGTCCATATAAGCGCCAAGACGGGAACGGGCGTTGACGCCTTGCTGAAGGCAATTGAGAGCAATCTCCCTGTCCGAATAAAGCGCGTGGAGCTGCTTTTGCCTTTCAATATGGCAGGAGCTGTCAACGAAATCCGTGAAAAAGCAAACCTTATCAGCGAGGAATATACTGCCGATGGAATAATGGTCGAGGCGGTAGTAGATGAAAGCATGTATTGGAAATTGAGTGAGTGGGAGCGCAAATAGGTTTCCCTTGGGAAATGTCACGCAGTGACAAAAGGGTTGCCGTCTCCTGCTAATGAAAAGCTGTCGAGCATAGCGAGATTGAAGATGGTCATTTTTATAAAAGCTCGTTACATTAAGCGTTAATTATTTTACTATTATCAAGTGGACCCTCTTCCGACCTTTTTGCCGAACGAGACACCAAAAAGCCCACCCTCCTCCAAGGGAGGGCTATAGAAGAGATATCTAATAGTTGATATTTAACGTAAAATAGATTATAATAAGGTGATATGATGAATCTTAACGCAGGCGATAGAATCGAACTCAAAAAGCCTCATCCGTGCGGCAGCAAGACGTTTGAGCTGCTCAGAGTCGGTATGGATTTTAAAATCCGATGTGAGGGCTGCGGACGCGAGGTTATGGTTCCGCGCAAAAAAGTTGAAAAAAGTATAAAGAAAGTTTTGGATTAATATGTTTGAAAAGATAGAGATTTTTGACAAACGCTACAGCGAACTGAATAAAAAGATTTACGAGCCTGATATCGCGGCGAACGTGGACGAATACCAGAAGATTATGAAGGAAATCCACGAACTCGAGCCTGTTGTGCTCAAGTATCGCGAGTATAAGGAAACCCAGCAGACAATAGAGGACAGTCTCGAAATTCTTAACGACAGCTCGATTGACGAGGAATTGCGCGAGCTTGCCCAGGCTGAGCTCGATGAAGCGAAGAAGAATATCGAAGTCCTTTCGGATGAGCTTAAAATCCTGCTCCTGCCCAAGGACCCCAACGACGAGCGAAACGTCATTGTAGAAATCCGCGGCGGCGCGGGCGGCGAGGAGAGCGCGCTGTTCTCGGCTGTTCTGTTCAGAATGTACTCAATGTACGCCGAGAGCAAGGGCTTCAAAATCGAGCTTATAAACGCCAACGAAACCGAGCTCGGCGGATACAAGGAAATCTCGTTTATGATTAACGGCGAGGGAGCGTACAGCCGCTTTAAGTATGAGAGCGGCGTTCACCGCGTTCAGCGTGTTCCCGAGACCGAGAGTCAGGGACGTATCCACACTTCAACCACAACCGTAGCGGTGCTTCCCGAGGCCGACGAGGTCGAAATGGAGATTAATCCAAAGGATTTGAAGATAGACACATTCCGCTCATCAGGCGCGGGCGGTCAGCACATCAACAAGACCTCCTCCGCTATCCGCATCACTCACCTGCCGACAGGTATGGTTGTTGAGTGCCAGGACGAGCGCAGTCAGTATAAAAACAAAGATAAGGCGCTCAAGGTGCTCAAGTCGCGGCTTCTGCAGGAAAAGCAGGAGGCGCAGGACAGCGCGATTTCCGCCGAGCGCAAAAGTCAGGTCGGCTCGGGTGACCGCAGCGAGCGTATCCGTACATATAACTATCCGCAGGGCAGACTCACCGACCACCGCATAGGGCTGACGCTGTATAAGCTTGAGGATATTCTCAACGGTAATCTTGACGAGGTAATCGACTCACTCATTGCCGCGGACAGAGCCCAAAAGCTGAAAGAAAGTATGGAAAATTAATGAAAACACTTTTACTCAGTGAAAACGAAAACGATATAAAACAAGTCGGCGAAATTCTCCGCCGCGGCGGCCTTGTCGGCATGCCGACCGAGACAGTCTACGGTCTCGCGGCGAACGCGCTTGACGGAGAAGCCGTAGCAGGGATTTTCAAGGCAAAGGGCAGACCGATGGATAATCCGCTCATCGTTCACATCGCCGATATCGGCGATGTTGAGAAGTTTGAGCTCGTTTCGGATTTTCCCGAAAAAGCAAAACTGCTTGCCGAAAAATTCTGGAGCGGTCCGCTCACAATGATTATGCCCAAGGGCAGAGCGATACCCGACGAGGTCAGCGCAGGGCTCGACACTGTCGCGATACGCTTTCCCGAGCACAAAACCGCTCAGGCAATCATCAGAGCGGCAGGCGTACCTTTGGCAGCTCCGTCGGCAAATATTTCGGGCTCGCCCAGTCCGACAACAGCCGCCCACGTTATGAACGATTTAAACGGTAGAATTGACGCCGTAGTTGACGGCGGCGAGTGCAGAGTAGGGCTCGAGAGCACAGTTATCACAATGGTTCCCGCCACACCGCGTATTCTGCGTCCCGGAGGAATCACAGCCGAACAAATCGAGAGCGTTATCGGCAAAATCGATATCGACGACGCGGTATTAAATCAGCTCAAAAGCGGCGAAAAAGCGGCTTCCCCGGGCATGAAGTATAAGCACTATTCGCCCAGGGCGCGCGTGATACTCGTTAAGGGCGAGAGTTACACGGATTTTGTCAACAAAAATCGCGACAAAAACGTTGCCGCTTTGTGTTATAATGAAGACGCGGAAAAGCTCAGAGTCCGCGCGTTTGCGCTCGGAGACAGAGCAGACACAGACTCACAGGCGCATGCTCTGTTTGACACTCTCAGACAGATTGACAGCGAGAATTTCGAGCTCGTTTACGCGCGCTGTCCCGATACAGACGGCGTGGGAATGGCGGTGTATAACCGACTTATCCGCGCGGCTGGATTTGAGGTGATTGACCTTGAAAAAATATAAGTTGATTGGACTTACAGGCGCGACAGGCGCGGGCAAAAGCGAGGTCGCTCAGATTTTCCGCGAAAACGGCTACGAGGTAATCTACGCCGATTTCCTTGCCCGTGAGATTATGAACAATCCCGCTGTACTCAGCGCTCTGCGGAGCAGTTTCGGAGAAGACGTCGTACAGGATAATGTCCTTGACCGCAGACTTCTTGCTCAGCGCGCTTTCAGAAACAGCGAAACAAAAAAGCTGCTCGACAGAATTACTCACCCGTTTATTTCGACGCTGTTTATAGAAGAACTGAAAAAGCTCAGCTCAAAGGGCGCGAAGCGCATACTTTTTGACGCGTCCCAGCTTTTTGAGAGCGGACTTGACGTGATTTGCGACTGTGTTATTTCGGTCACTGCTCCCGAACAAATCCGACTCAGACGCATTACCGAGCGTGACGGTCTGACAGAACAGCAGGCTCGCGAGCGTATGAGCGTTCAATATACGGACGATTATTTCAGAGAAAACAGCGATTTTACCATAGAAAATAACGATGAATTTTCGGCGCTGAAACGTGAGGTCATTAAATTCATCAGGAATTCAGAGGTGCGATTTGGCTCAGACGAGAACACGTAACAGACGCTCAAGGCGAAGACGAAAGCAAAGCAGCCCTGTGCGTAAGTTTATTGTCGTGATAATTGTTTTAGCTCTGCTGTGTGCTGCCGTGTATTTTGTCGCGGCGAACTTCGGTAAGGCTCAGAGGTTTATCGGCAGCAAGCTCTACCCGCTTAAGTACAGCGAGTATGTGGACAAGGCGGCAGAAGAATACGGTGTGGACAAGGCGCTTGTTTACGCAATGATGCGCACCGAGTCTCATTTCAACAAGGACGCTGTCAGCTCCGCGGGAGCGATAGGTCTTATGCAGCTCACGCCCGATACCTACGAGTGGCTGTGCAACAAACGCGATATCGACTATGTCGACGGCGGACTTTACGAGCCGTCAATCAACATTGATTTCGGCACATATTTAATCAGCTATTTGTTTGAGGAATTCGGCGACGAAAAGCTCGTAATCGCGGCATATAACGCGGGACCTGACAACGTCAAGGCGTGGCTCAATAATTCCGAGTACAGTCCCGACGGAAAGACGCTCGCGACTATCCCGTATGAAGAAACCGAAAAACACGTCGACAAGGTGCTTGACGCCGAGGACAAATATAATAAATTGTATTTTTCATAAGTCAAATAATCGGCGCGGCAGATGTCTATAATATAAATAACAAAAAAATGTATTGATACTGGAGGAATAAAAATGGCAGACAACAAAACAAAGGAATTAAAAGAACAGCTTCTCATGCCGTCCAAAAAGGGTATGGCGGCAGTGTCGGCTGAAACAGTAAAAAAGGCCGACGAGTTCTGTGAGGGATACAAGGAATTCCTTGATAACTCTCCCGTTGAGCGTGAGGCTGTCCGGTATTCGCTCAAGCTCGCGAAGGAAAACGGCTTTGTCGAGTTCGAGCAGGACAGGCAGTATAAAGCAGGCGACAAGGTTTATTATATCAACCGCGGCAAAGCTGTCGCGCTTGCCGTAATCGGTGAAAAAGGCACCAAAGACGGCGTGCTGTTCTCGATAGCGCATATCGACTCTCCGCGCGTTGACTTAAAGCCCAATCCGCTTTATGAGGACAACAACCTCGCTTATTTCAAGACTCACTACTACGGCGGAATCAAGAAGTATCAGTGGACAGTTATGCCGCTCGCGCTTCACGGAACAGTCGTTAAAGTAGGCGGCGAAAAGGTCGATATCAAGGTGGGCGTTGACGAGAGCGAGCCCTGCTTCTGTATTACCGATTTGCTTCCGCACCTTGCCAGAGAGCAGGCTCAAAAAAAGCTCGGTCAGGCTATCGAGGGCGAGAACCTCAACGTGCTCATCGGTTCACGTCCGATTGACACCGAGGACGAAGAAGGCGACCTCGTAAAGCTCAATGTTATGAAAATCTTAAACGAAAAATACGGTATCACAGAGAGCGATTTCCTCTCCGCTGAGCTGTGCCTTGTGCCGGCTCAGAAGAGCCGCGACGTAGGCTTTGACCGCAGCCTTATCGGCGGTTACGGCCACGACGACAAGGTGTGCGCATATCCCGCCTTAATGGCGGCGCTGAACACAGTAAAGCCCGAGCGCACCTGTATCACATACCTAACCGATAAAGAGGAGACAGGCTCCGACGGCAACACAGGTATGCAGAGCGACTTCCTGAGATATTTTGTTTATGACCTTGCCAAGGCCGACGGCATTGAGGGCTACCGCGTGCTCTCCAAGAGCAAGTGCCTCTCCGCTGACGTCAACGCGGCGTTCGACCCGATTTACGCGAGTGCTTATGAAGCTAAGAACGCGAGCTACATCAACCAGGGTGTTATTATTTCCAAATACACTGGCCACGGCGGCAAGTACGACACTTCCGACGCTTCAGCCGAGTATATGGGCGAAATCCGAACAATGCTCGAGAAAAACGGCATTATGTGGCAGGTAGGAGAGCTCGGCAAGGTTGATAACGGAGGCGGCGGAACAATCGCGAAATATGTCGCCAATATGAACGTTGACGTAGTTGATCTGGGTGTTGCCGTTCTGTCAATGCACGCTCCGTTCGAGATAATCAGCAAGGTTGATGTATACGAGACATACCGCGCGTTTTACGCTTTTTATAACAATATTTAAAATAACACTTGCATTTTTTAATTAAAAGTGTTATTATATACGGGCGGAAAAATCCGCCCGACACGCGCTGATAGCTCAGCTGGATAGAGTGACT
>JAILPC010000033.1 GCA_024690465.1 Ruminococcus sp. | reverse complement strand
TAAGAGGTCTGGATGTAGTCGCGACGGAGCTGCGGCGAATCGGTAACAATATCAATCAGCTCACACGCGCCGTGAACTCGGGACAGATCTACTCAATTAATTTATATGAAACACAGGAAAGGCTGGGTGAGCTATGGCGATTATTAAATTTGTTAATTCTGGAAGCCCGATGACCGTGAGCCACGGCAGCCGATTTCGCCTTTGGAAACGTTTCTTATTGAGCAGAACATCATTAACGGCGGGAGATAAATTGATCGGAAGGACGGTGAAGATATGGCTATTGTAAAGTTTGTTACAGCGGGTTGTCCTATGAATAATATTTTTGGTTACGTCACCCGCGACGAAGCAACCGAGCGAAAACTAATTGACGGTTTGAATTGTTCTCCCGAGACCGCGCTGGAGGAATTCAGATTTGTTAAAGGTCAGTATGGTAAGAATGACGGCAGAAGCTACTATCATATCATCCAGTCTTTCGCTCCCGATGACAAACTTTCTGTTGAGACCGCGCACGAAATCGGGATGCGGTTGGCTGAATATTTTCCTGATTACCAGGTGCTTGTAGCGACGCATGACAACACAAAATGTTTTCATAATCATTTAATTATGAACTCTGTCAGCTTCAAAAACGGTAAAAAGTTTCATCAGAGCTGCGACGATATGCTTCGGTTCAAAGAGTATTCCAACAAGCTTTGTCAGGCTTACGGTCTCTCGGTTACCGAAGTGACAACAAAGAATCCAAGGTTGTTAAAATGGAAGCGCGAACTGATTGACGCCGCGTACTATGCGCTGAAGTGCTCCGAAACCAAAGAAGAATTCATTGAAGAAATGAGAGAACAAGGCTATGGCGTACGCTGGGAGGACGATAGAAAATACATTACTTTCACAACGCCCGGTGGTCAGAAGTGCAGAGATATTAAATTGTTTGACGAGTGTTTGCTCAAGCGAAACCTAGAAATATATTTTGAACTTGGGGGTTGCGAAGGAACTCTCGTCGATGAATATCTTGAATATGAAACGCCCGAGCACAACGACTGTTACCGAATGACATACTCAAACGGCTTGATAAATATGCTCGGTGACATCTTCGCTTCTATCCCGAGCGACTTCCATTATTACTATACGCCCGACTATATTAACGAAATCAATCCCTTCAAAAAGCGTGAGCTCGAGCGGCTCCTCGGCAGACGTATCACCAATGAGGCGTTTGTTTATTACAGTACGCAGGAAGATTACGAGCAGGAGATGGGATTGAGTTTATAAAACTTAAAAAAGTTTGAAAAAATGTCTGGATATTCAAAATGCTTTGTGATATGTTGTGCTTGCAACAAAACGGCGCGGTCAAAGCTGACGCGCGTATCAACTAAAGAAGAAAGGAGAACCAAATGAAAAATACTGAGAAGAAAACAAAAATCAACAGCGTTCATTATTGTTATATCGGAACGGACGCTCAGTTTGAAAACTTCGTCAAAAGCGTAGTAAAAGACTATATTACAGACAACAGTCTGCTACCTGATGAGCCTCAGAAACTAAAAATTCCCGATAAAAAATCCGCGTAAGGAAAGGAGAAAAAGAGATGAAAGTTTGGTTATATTACCGCCTCTCGCGTGATGAGGACGAGGAGCTTAACTCGCTATCGAACCAGAGAAGCATCCTTGTTGAGTACGCCGAAAAGAACGGGCATGAAATTGTCGGCGAGTCCTTTGACGACAATGTCAGCGGTATGCACTTCAACCGCGAGGGTATTAATAAAATATATGAACAGGTCGAGAACAATGCTATCGAGGCGATTATCGTTAAGGATATGTCTCGACTCGGCAGACATAAAACTCAGACCGCGCTCTTCATTGATTACCTCAGGGAGCACGAGGTGAGAGTTCTTTCAGTCACTGAAAATCTTGATACGAGTAACGAGGACGACGATTTGATTATCGGATTCAAGGGATTGTTCAATGATATGTATGCCCGTGATATATCTAAGAAGGTTCGTGCGGGAATGGTTCAGAAGCAAAAGCAGGGCTTTGTTATGATACCTCCGCTCGGTTACTTCAAAGATAAAAACACGGGAGAGGTTAAAGTAGTTGAAAAACACGCGGAGATTGTCAGAAGAATATTCAATATGTATCTGGAGGGCTATGGCTTTAGTGCCATAGCCCGTATCCTTAACGAGGAGGGAATAAAATCTCCCGCGTACTATCAAAAGAAACTGCTGGGGAAGAATCTCGGCTACAATAAACCCAAAATCGGATTCAAATATCTGTGGGATAACACAGGCGTAAAACGCATTCTGGTAAATGACTTCTATATCGGAACGTTGACTTGTCACAAAACATATAACAACAAAATTACTCATGTTCGTAAAGACCTGCCGAAAGAGGAACAGATTGTACACGAGAATTTTGTGAAGCCGATTATATCCAAAGAAAAGTTTGAGCAGGTGCAGAAGCTGATTGAACAGAAGCGGGAGGGTAAAGTCAGGGCGAGCTCAGGCAGACCCTGTCACCGATACTCGGGACTGCTTAAGTGCGGCGACTGCGGTTCAACCTTCGTAGCGATAAGGCGCCGATGGCGTAATAAGCCCGAGCGAATAGAGTATAGTTGCAACGGTTATCACCGCTACGGCAAAGAGAACTGTACACCCCATAGGATAAACGAGAGTGAGCTTGATGAGCTGGTCTATAGTGAAATCCTCAGAATCAGCGAGCAGGCAAAGGATAATTACGATAAAGTTGATGAGGAAGTAAGTAAATGGCGCAAGCAGAAAAACAGCGTGACGAGCAAAATTAAGAGCTTAAAGGGTGAGCTTGCCCAAAGGAAAACTGACCAGAAGGAAATACTGCTTGAAAGAATCAGGGACAAAGAACACGCCGAAGTATATGACGAAATGCTCGAAAGCTGTGAGAGCGATATAAAGAAAATTAAAACCGAAATATATGAAATTGAAAATTACGATGACACTATCAGGAAAAGAAAGGCTGAGCTGAAAAATACTCTGGAAATAATGGAGGAAATCGTTGCGGAGGGAGCAGTAAGCAATTCAAATCTGAGGCAGCTGATTGATAAAATAGTAATCTACGAAACTGCTGACGGTCTGGATATAAGAATAAGAATCCAGGCGAATTTCACAACTCATATGAAAATATATGACGGTGAGGGGGAGCAGCAAGCGGACTTGGAAGTAATAGATCACATAATCCCAAATGCTATGAAGCGGAGAATGAAACCCGAATAACTTGGCAGACGCATAAGGTAGGCTTGTGAATTTGTTGGCTATTCTCTACAAATTCATCAACCTGTTTTTAGTGATATTCGCTAAATCAGATTTGCTAAACCTTACGCGTCTGCCAAGGATTTTTTATGCCATAAAATGCAAAAAAGCCAGATGAAATCTGACTTTTTGCTGGTACGAGTGTTCATAACGGACTTATGAATAATTCAGGTTTTATCGGCAGTTGCACACATTTCTCGCTCGCACATGCAAAGCGTGTATTATTATGAAAAATTGAGTTTTCAATTACTCGTGAATCAAAGAATACAATAAAGGTAACGCAAATTATCTGAGTAAATCAATCACAAATACCGTAAAAATCAAAATCAAATAACATTTTT
>JAILPC010000013.1 GCA_024690465.1 Ruminococcus sp. | reverse complement strand
TAAAACAGGCAGAGAGCGACAAAACTCTCTGCCTGATTCAATAAAACGATTGTTGCCAAATTATTTAATAAAATTTCGGAAAATGAGAAATCCGAAACAGTCACCTAAGATGACGATTTCGGATTTGCTCTGCTTTGGTGGAGCAGGCGACGTCATAGTCGAACACTGCTCCGCGCATGTTTTATCGGAGTTAAAGGCTTCTTCAATTTCCTTTAGCGGGATATACGGCGAACCTTTCGCCCTGCGTCCTTATCATTTCCGCTGTCTATCAGACATACATTGTTTTCATCCAATTTGACAAGCCCGATTTTTGCGGGACTTTGTAGGTAATAGCACAACTATGAAATTTGTATCAACTCAAACATTTTCGCCCTCCGTTATTTAGGATAATAGATAATATTGTAAACCGTACATGTTTCCGAGAAGGGATTATTATACTCGTGAGGAACGTCCGCACGTAAACGGATTGCGTTATCTTTTTCAATAACAACCTCTTCACCGTTTATCACGAGCTGCAGCTTGCCCGACAAAACCATAATGTATTCCTCTACACCGTCGCTGTGTTTGTCTGAGGCGTGACGGCACTCGGAATCAAATTCGATAAAAAACATTTCCATACTGCGAATGGGATCATACGGAAACATCGTATATGCTCTCATTCTCCCGTTATCTTCTGTTATGGGTGACGCGTCATAGATATTTACGATATCATATTCTGTCTGCCGATTATCCAAGAATGAGGATAACGGCTTTTTCAATCCTGTGGCAATTTTCCAAAGAGTCGTAATAGTTGGCACGGATTGCCCACGCTCAATTTGCCCGAGCATAGGCTTACTGACGCCCGTCAGCTTTGCCGTTTCATCCAAGCTCAAATTCAGATTGATTCGTATTTCTCGCAAGCGTTCTCCTATAGCATTAGTAGGTTCCATTATATCCTCCTAAGATGTTATAATAAATCATATATATATTATAACATACGCACAACAAAATGCAATATATAAAAATCTATTTCCCAAAATCAATATTTTGTTGATTTTGGGAAATAGTTATGTTATACTATAATCGGAGGTGAATTGTATGAAGCTTATAGAACGTACAATGTATTTAGAAAAACTAAAAAATGTTATAGGCACGCCCGATATCAAGGTGATTACAGGAGTAAGACGTTCGGGCAAGTCAAAGCTGTTGGAAGCGTTCAAGAACTATCTTAAAAATGAAGTTGAGGACGCTAACATAATTCATATTAATTTCAATCTCAGCGACTTTGAGGAACTTAAGGAATATCATGCTCTTAATCACTATATTCAGGACAGATATATCTCCAATGTGGATAACTTTGTTTTGATAGACGAGATACAGATGTGTCCCGATTTTGAATTAACAATCAACAGCTTGCACGCATCCGAACAGTATGATATATATATCACAGGTTCAAACGCCTTTCTGCTAAGCTCGGATTTAGCGACATTATTTACAGGTCGTACCTTTGAAATCAAGGTGTATCCGTTTTCCTTCAGCGAGTTCGTGACATATTACAATCTGAATGACACATATTCATCGTTTGACAGATATATAACCGAGGGCGGTATGGCTGGCTCTTATCTTTATCGAGACAGAGAAGCGAAGTACGATTATATCGAGGATGTATTTAACACCCTGATTTTACGAGATATTCGTCAAAAATATAAAATCAGAAACCCGATTCTTATGGATAGGATCGTTGATTTCCTGATGGATAATATTTCCAATCTTTCATCAGCGCGTAATATTGCTGACGCTCTTACAAATAACCGAGATAAGATCAATCACAAAACAGTATCGAATTACCTTGAATATCTTTGTAACGCTTTTGCTTTCTACAAAATCAGGCGATATGATATCAAGGGCAAGAAGTATCTGAGTACGAATGATAAGTATTATCTGAGCGACCACACTTTCCGTTACGCAAAGCTCGGCACAAAGAATCTCGACTACGGCAGAGTGCTGGAGAATATCGTTGCTATAGAGTTGCTGCGCAGGAAATACGAGGTTTACGTAGGCGTATTGTATAAGAAAGAAATTGACTTTGTTGCGATAAAACGCGACGAGAAAATCTATATTCAAGTGTCAGATAACATCAGCAGTCCCGAAACCTTTCAGAGAGAGGTCGATCCACTGCTGAAAATCAAAGACGCATACCCGAAGATTCTGATTGCCAGAACACGCCACGAAACCTATCAATATGAAGGAATACAGATTATTGATATTGGAAATTGGTTAGCGAATAATGATTGAGAATAAAATGAATAACATTAAATGGGTTTTCTGATATTGGCTCAACGCTTGTTGACGAAAATGTTGCATATCGAAATAGAATTGAAAGAACGATATAATAGGTCTACAAATAATACACAAAAGCACCGCTTCGATTTCTCGAAACGGTGCTTTTGTAATGAATATCAGATCATTACCTTAACGGCGAAACCGCCGCTGAAAAAACAGGTGTTCATCCAATACTTGTTTGGTGGAGCATAGGGGGATCGAACCCCTGACCTCCAGATTGCGAACCTGGCGCTCTCCCGAGTCACGCGCTTACGCACCCCATTAAAATCATGTTGTTTCGTCTCTTAATCTGTCCAAATGTCTTTTGCCAATCGGAATACTGCCCATCCTTTAGGCCAGCCGATGTACATCGTGGCATGGGTAATGATCGCGGCTATTTCTTTCTTTGTAACGCCGTGGTTCTTCGCATTTAACAAATGATAGCTGAGGGAGGAATCTGTGATTCCCGACGCCATAAGCGAAACGACTGTGATGATGCACTTGGTCTTGACGTCAATTGCCTCCTCGTTCCAAACCTCTCCGAACAATATATCGTCGTTAAGATGGGCAAACATCGGCGCAAATTCGCCAAGCTGATCTCTGCCTGCTGTTTGTTTGATTTTTTCTGCCATAATGATCCTCCAATCAATACTTGTCTGCGAATGCCTTTAATTTCTTCTCGTTCGGATTGCCGTTGAGAATTTCGCCTGCAGTGATCTGCGCGTTTGGTGCGGATGGCTGTAAGCTCTGTACGGCTTTGCCGAAGTCCGAACCGCCGGAGGTAGCGAACAAAACGATTTTTTTGCCGCTGAAATCATACGTCTCTAAGAACGTATTGATAATCGTCGGCGCAATATACCACCAAATCGGGAATCCGATGAAAATCGTATCATAGGCGGCAATATTTGCGTCGGTATCGGCTAATGCAGGGCGGGAGTTTTTATCTCTCATTTCAACCGAACTTCTCGACTGCTTATCCATCCAGTTGAGATCGGCTCTGCTGTATGGTACTGCCGGCTTGATCTCATATATATCCGCACCTGCGGCAGCTGCAAGATTCTTCGCAACTCTCGCGGTCGTACCGCTTGCTGAAAAATAGGCGACTAATTTTTTACTCATGATGATCTTCTCCTTTATGCTTTTTCTTTGCCCCTGCTTTCAGCATCATAGACAGAAGGTACGAGAGAAACGCCCATGCGAGCAACATAGAAAGGTTTTCTGCTAAGACGACCCAAGCAGGTCTGGAGTAATCCAAGAATGCAAAGTGTGTTTTCATCAACAGGTAATCTGCGATATTCAATTTCATAAAAAGCCAAAATCCGTAGAGGGATATCCCGCTCATAAGGATATGAACGATGATTCGCACTGCTTTGTTTCTGAACTTTGATAACATCAGGTTGAGGTGTAGTCCGATGTGCAATCCCATCAGGACAAACGACCAATATGACAGCATCAAATGCAGCTTGCGAGGCCAGACTACTCCGACAACACCGCTGAGGAACGGGGTCGCGTACCGGCTCATCAGCATTCCGGTGATTGGCGTTGCGACAAAGCTGAGCAGCAGCGCGGTATTCACGATCAGCATAAATACCCTGACCG
Organism: Ruminococcus sp.; assembly: GCA_024690465.1. Lineage (GTDB taxonomy): Bacteria > Bacillota > Clostridia > Oscillospirales > Acutalibacteraceae > Ruminococcoides. The sequence goes on along the minus strand of JAILPC010000013.1, from coordinate 7,574 downwards.
GCGTATACTTGCCCTTGAAGATGGAAATATAGTATTTTCGGTTGAGAATATGGTGCGCGATGACGAGGACGAACATCCCGATACCGATATATTCGTGCAGCTGTTGCTGTGTGACCTGCATCGCCATGAGCAGCAGCAAAGCCGCTGTCATCAGGATGTCGATCGAACGCATTATTATCTTCTTCGTTTTCATGCTTCGCCGCCTTTGTGTTTTATAAGATACCCTTTACTTACTATCGAGCCAGCTTTGAAGCTCTGTATCGGAGATTCCGGCATCAAGGCGGTCGCCGTTTTTCCAATCACCCGAACCCGCGTTGCTTTTCAGGTTATCCCTACTGCTGCCGATTCCGGAACCTCCGGAGGTACAGAACGGGATGACCGTCTTGCCGGTGAAGTCATAGCTTTCGACGAAGGTATCCATTATACGCGGTTCCTCTCCCCACCAAATCGGGAAGCCGAGATAGATCGTGCTGTAACCGTCAAGAGATATCTTCTCGCTTCCGATCTCCGGACGTATGGTTTTATCATTCTGCTCTATGGTACTGCGGCTGTTGCTGTCGTGCCAGTTCAGATCGTCATCGGAATACGGCTGTGCAGGGACGATCTCGTATAAATCTGCATTTTCGAGTGAGGCGATTTTTTCGGCAACGCCTTTCGTCGTTCCTGTCGCAGAGAAATACGCTACCAACACCTTTGAAGTACCGCTTGTGGTTTCTCCGGTTCCGGATCCGGCGGCTTGCTTCTCCGTTCCTTGAACGGCAGATTTTTCATTGGTATTCGCTGCTGTTGTCTCAGCTGTTTTTGTGTTACCGCCGCAAGCCGCAAGGCTCAAAATGAGAAGCAAAGCAAGAGTCAATGCAAAAATTGATTTGATTCTTTTCATCGTTATCCTCCATTATACATTCTTGATCTTCTGATCGCCGGTTGACCAAACGTGCTTCTTCCCGGCGTCGGAAGGCTTATTCTGCGCCATCACGCCCGCGAGAAGATGAGGAACATAAGGCTCTTCCAGATATGACAGTTCTTCATCCGTCAGCTCTAAATCAACTGACTTTGCCGCACCCTCGATATGGTGCAGCTTTGTAGCGCCGACTACGGGTGAAGTTAGGACCTTTTGCGCTAAACACCGCCCAACTGCTTTCGGGGAATGAATAAAGCTCAAGACCATTGGGAACCTTGCCGCCCTGATACAGCCCGACGATCCAATAATCAAAACCGTTTTCGGACTCCGCACAAATGGCAAACATTCCGATATGATTCTCTAAGAACGCTTCCTCGACCGGTGTTTCGGGCCTCATCGTCTGCCAAAGGCGGGCGTATTTTTGGTTGTATTCCTTTTCCCAGAATTCAGGGCATTTGACATATCCTTCATCGGGGCGGATCTCCGTATGATAACCGATAAACGTCATTGCCTTTTTCTTTTCATAAGTTACATTCATAATGTTTTCCTCCAGTCTTGATTTTTGTTTTGGATTACTGTCCGACTTTCCATAATTGCCGCGATTGTCGCGACAAAGCAGACAAGCACGGCGGTGTATCGTATATCTATGATTTGAATGGTAAACGGAAGAATAAACACCAAAACGCCGGTGACCTTATTGATAACGGAATGAACTGCTGTCAGCGTGTGACGTCGGACGAGACCGACCACGATATTGACAAGCTTGATCAGCGCGATCACACCGACCCATATGATCATCCACACAGGCAGTTCCAAAATCGGCAGGAGCTTTATCAATACGACCGCGGCAAAAATGATGTCTGCAAGGGTATCGAGCTTCGCGCCGAATTTGGTAGCGGTATTCGTTTTTCGCGCTATCAATCCGTCAAAGATATCGGATGATCCGGCGGTTGTGTAGAGTACATAAAACGGCAGAGACAGCGGCGTACAAAACAACAGCGCGAGACTGCACAGTATTCTGGCGCTCGTTATGAAGTTTGCCGTATTGTGAATTATCTTTCTTTTTACCACCTTAATGCCCTCTGTGTTTTTCTTTTCGTTTTTGCTGTTTTAGCTCGAACAGCCGTTGCTTTTCGGCTTCCTTTTGCTCGCGTGAATGCTGTTTGCGTTCGAGCTTGTTTTCCTCATACTGCTTTTGCAGAGCCTGCTGCGACTTGGTGCCGACGCCCAATTTTTCAAGCTGTTTATGCGCGTTTCGCTGACGGCGTTTCGGGTTGTCCGCTTTTTGTTTGATCTCTGTTTTGACGGGCGGGCTGAATCGCAGGTGATTGAAATGTCTCAGGATAAAGGCGAAAATCTCCGCGTCGGTCGGCTCTGCGCCGAATACCACTCTGCAAACGGAGAGACTATTGCCGTCCAACTCCTCAAACACGCCCACCCAAAACGGCTCGTCAAAGTAAACCGTCAGCTTGGATTCAGTTGACTGTTCCATTGACGATTTGCGCGTACTGCTCTACGGGGATCATCGGCGAGGTGATCTCTTTTAATAAATCCTCGCTGATCGTTCCGCTTTCGGAATATTGTCTGCCTGCTTTTTTGATCAGTGCAAGCCTCGGCTCGGTGACCGCCACTGCCTCGGGAGCGTTGAACATCGGGCTTTCGGGAACGGTGATCATCGTGTGACCGTTCGGAAAACACCTGATAAACTGCATAACGGCAGGTTCAAAGTTGTGCTTGCTGTTCGGGAAACCGCAGCCGCAGATCATCACATATTTAAGGTGAGAAAAATCCGCCTGACCGACATGCTCATAGCGGTCGCCGACCTTTTGCATCGCCATAGATGACAGCGGCAGAGTGCGGTCGAGCAGCGCCTTGAGCGGCGCGGGCATTCCGTAGCAGTAGAGGGGATAGCTCCATATCAGCAGATCGCTGTTAAGGATCTCCTCGAGAATTCCGCGCATATCGTCGTGATGGATACAATCGCCGCCGTTACGCATACAGGCAAAGCAGCCTGAGCAGTATTCGATATGCTTATCGATCACATGGATGGTTTTGATCTCGTTTTCCGCGACTTCGTTTATACCGTCGAGGAAGGCGCGCGTGATGTGCATGGTGTCGCTTTTATCCCTTTTGGGACTGCCGTTCAATACTAATATTTTCATTTTTTCACCCTAATTTAAATAGTGTCGTCTTGATCTTTTATTTCATACGGCTTATCCCAAGAGCCGATCTCTATCAAATTGCCTTCGGGGTCTGCGATATAACAGGTGCGTTGTCCCCAAGACTCGGTCGTCGGCTCCATCACAGGTTCGGCGCCGTTTTCAACAGCCGCTTTGAAGGATGTGTCGACTTCCTCAAAGGTATCGACGTAAAGCGCCAGCTCAAAGTGACCGTTAAGACCTTTGACATAATTATTTTTTCGGCTTGTCATTTTTTCAAAATCTTTTCTGCCGTAGAGCAGGAACAAGGTTCCGTCCTTGACAAGATACACGTTTTTTGTATCCTCGGCCTCTTTTATCTCAAAGCCGAGCACGTCCCTGTAAAACCGTATCATTTTGCCCATATCATTTACAAATAATCCAAAACCGTCTAATCGCATAACTTACCTCCGAATTTATTCTGTCATATACACATCGCAAAAATGCCGGACGTGTTTTTCGACGCTCTCCATACTTTCCTGCTCGCATTGCGGCTGTCTGTCTGCCTTTGCGATCCAAAGAGCGACGGGCGCTGTCACCTCGGTCGCGAGCAGTTCGGGATCATCCTCTTTGAATAAGCCATTTTGCATCATACCTTCGATGATCTTTGTGTACATCCCTTGGATCCCGCTGAGCTGATGCTTTGTGGTGATCTCGGCAAAGCGTTCGTTTCTGAATTGCTCGCGCACAAGGAATTTGCGCATTTTGCGTATCATCGGGTCACGCATTGTAAAAGAGACCTTTTGTATCGCGGTTTGAATAAATTCCTCTTTAGTCTCGGGCAGCTTGCCGATATGCTTATCCGAGCCGAAGAACTCCTCATACCGAGCTTCCGCGTTATCAATGAGGGCGTTCAGAATATCCTCTTTACCCTTGAAATGCTTATAAAGCGACGGCGCTTTGACACCGACCTTCTCGGCAATCTGCTCCACTCCCGTGCCGTCGTAGCCATTTTGCGAGAACAGAGTTAACGCCTCATCTAATATCCTTTCCTTTGTTGACATAAGTTCCTCCCAAAGTAAAGCTAATGGTCTTTAGCTTCATTATAGCTAATAACTTTTAGCTTGTCAATAATCTGTACAAAAAACGGTCAGCAGCATAAATACTACTGACCATCAGTCTATCTCTTTTTATAAAGCAAAAGCTCAGGATTCTTTCCGTCCTCTTCATAGGAACAGATCAGAATAAAATCCATATTCGCTAAAACGCCAAAACACCGCTCGCCGCCGAATTCCGATTCCAGCTGATTACCCAGATAAGTCGTGTTGTCATCAAGGAATTTTACGCTGACGCCGCTTGGCAACGGATACGTGAGATTGACATAGCTTCCTACAAGCGCGTTCAACCGCTCAATCTTCGGCATACCCTCAACGCGCAGGTCGTTGATTTCCTTGATGAGCTGTTGCTTGAATTGCTCAAATTCACCGTTATCACTCAGTTCCTCGTACCTTTTCCAGTAATCAAGCGTCGGCAGTTTTTGCTTCATATATTCGCGAGCCTGTTCTTCGGTAAAGCCCTGAGCAGTCATATGCGGAACACACACATCAATAAGCTCGTCCATATCGCTGTAGGTATACTGCCCGTCAGCGTAGCACCACTTACAGTAATCCTCATTCAGCGCGCCGTCTTTATCCTTACCGATGATGGAATCCTCCAGCGGCATACCGCAGCACTGGCAGGTGAGCTGTCTGGGAGATCCGAGCAGCGTATTGATCGAAACATTGAACAGTCCCGAAAGCAATTTAAGCGTTTCAGTATTCGGAACGGTATCGCCGTTCTCCCAGCGTGAGACCGCCTGACGTGTGACAAATACCTTTTCAGCCAATTCATCCTGCGACATATTGTTTTTGATTCTCAACTCATATATGATATCTTTAGCGTTCATCAAAACACCTCCCTGTTACCAATACTAATACAAACCGTAATAAAACACAAGCAACCCGCTGTTGCTGAAAATTATCTTTTCCCCAAAAGATTGCTATTCTTTTATTGATTGATAAGCCTATATCTGCAAACCCCATGTTTGTTTTCTCTACATATTATTGACGTTGGAATCTTCGCCAACCACTTTTTGCTGAGATTGTTATTACCGAAGTAAGCATAGAAATTGGCTACGGGCAAGACTACCCACTCTGTATCATCTTGTTTATTGGCAAGGTAAAAGCGGATTAGTTCGGTGATAACCTCTTTTGGAACGCCGTTGGTGTCAGACTTTTCAATCTTCTCGTTTACTGTTTTGGGCAGCGGATATTTTTCCGTTCTGTGCGCACCTGCTTCCAAAGCATCGGCGATAATATCATCAAATCTCAGCGTCCATGCGCTGTTGTCCGGCAATGTATTCTGCGGTCACTGCGGAGCGAGGCTGCACTTATCCACGGCGAACAAGTGTTACACCAAAGCCGACGGAACAAAGGTCAGGAAACCACGAATTCGCTATGTTTGTTACGGCAAGACACGAAAGATAACGCCGTGTGAAGGTCAGTCCGCATATATACAACACAAGCTCGACAGTATGGTAGAGAAAGTCGTAAAAGAAATCTTTGAACGTATCAATGGCGTTCCCAAAAGCACCATAATCAATTCACGCTGCAAAGAAGAGCTGGCAGTCAGAAAGGCAAATTCCAAACGCCTTCAAACTGAATACGCCAAAGAGCTCGAAAAGCTAAACAAGCTCCGTGAGGAGGTTGTAAAGTCGATTCAGGGAGAAAGCGCTTTTTCACAGTCTATGCTGGCAGGACTCGTCGAGGATTCCGAGAAGAAAGCCGAATCGCTCAAAATGCAATGCGAGAAAGCAGAGCGTGATGTAGAATCCTCAAAAAACACTCATTAAAAATTTAAACGACCAATATGACGAAATCATTTCGTGGTCAAGCCTTTATGACAGCGCTCCGATCGAAGCAAAGAAAATGATAGTCAATTCGATGATCAAACGAGTTGACGTTTACCGAAACTATGAATTGAATGTAGAGCTGAATATGAATATCCGACAGTTTTTCCTCGGTATGGAAGAAACAGAAAGTATTCCGATTACAGCATAAAATCGCCCGCCTGTTCACATCGCGTGAGCTGGCGGGTTTTTACTTTTTATACTCTAAAACAACAAATCAGAATTTGTTACATTGTCCAAGGAAGCTGAATGTTTGGAAGCTCCAATTCATTTACATCTTGAAGATCATACACAATTCCGTTCTCCTCCAGTTCTTTCAGAAAAGCGTTCACAAAGATTGGATTTGAAAATGTCTGCAAAAAGTCGAGGGTAAACCGTCCGTTGACAGCTGATATTTCAACGAGCAGACCGTTACCCGAAGATGACGTCCATAACCGGAAATCGCGGATATATTGTTCGGCTTCCTTATAGTCCGCTTTTCCGACATAGCTTACTGTAGCCGTGACGACACGGCTTGCCAGCGAGTTGATATAGGAAGCTATTCCCAAACGCTCTGTATCACTCTCTTTTGAGAGAATCATACCGTTGAGTCCCTTAATTGAGGCAACTCCCATCAGCACATTCTCCTCCTGAGCCTGAGCGAAAACCATCCCACGGTATGCAGTACCCTGCATTTCAAGAGACCAATCGCGCATCTTGTCCTTATATTCCAGCATTATTCCGCCAACCAGACTTTGGTGCGCCAACGGTGCGTGAAGTGCCTTTCTCTGATTCAAGCATAGAGCGATGCGAATAACATTTTCTGCCTCCGGAAATAGTTTTGAAATAGCCCGGCTGAGCAGCAGAGAAACCATCGTTCCGGGGCTACCGTCATTATCCAGATTAAACCTCATGAATTCGGATTCTGATATAGCGATACTGTATGCGGTACGGCAATGATCTTCCTCAAGACCCGCCGAGGCGATGAGATTTAACGCGTCAGACATAAGCTCATTTTGCTTAGGGCTTGGAAGATCTGTTCTGTTCTCTACAGGGTCGATCCACTCTTCTTCGGGGATTTCCTCACCGACAAGACGGATACCCTCTTCTTTTAGCTTGACATTGTAACGTTCGGAACAATAGTAATAAAGAAGTGTTCTCACCACTTCATACGCTCCCGTACCGTCAGTCATGCCGTGAAACACATCTAAAACGATCCAATTATCCTTCCGGCAGAATGCAATCATATGGTAATTTGAATCCTCTGAATTAAGATCCACTCCGTGAAGCGAATCGGTAATAACGACGGGTCGATGATTTTCGGCAAAAACATAACGGCCTTCCTTTTTTTGTAACTCAACACGGAAATACGGATATCTTTTCATCGTCATATCCACAGCACGGCGAAGAATTTCCGGATCAATTAGATCGCGCATTCGAATTCTGATTCTGATTTCATTAGGGCTTTCTTTGGTTGTAATATATAGCGGACGTAGCTCTGTAAATAACTTCTGTTCCATTTATGCCTCCAAAGTCGAGTAGACCTACACCTCACAATGTAAGCCCCTCACAGAACCGTACGTGCAGTTTTCCCGCATACGGCTCTTCA